>DATCLK010000026.1:0-8542 GCA_036563975.1 Longimicrobiales bacterium
CGGAGTTCCTGGCGGCGGAGGATGTCCGGCTGCTCTACGTGGCGGCGACGCGGGCGGCCGAAGAACTCGTCGTCGCCCGGTGCGACAAGACCGAGGCCACGTCGTGCTGGTCGCTGTTCCACGAGGCGCTGGACGACCCGGAGGTCGCGGCCGAGCTGGTGCCCTCGGAGACGCCGCGCCCCGAGCGGGAATCGCTGGGTGAGCCCGCGGAGGCGATCCTCGGGCGGATCGAGGCGCTGCGGGAACGGAGGGAGCGGCTCGGCCGTCCGACGTATCGCATCGCCGCGGTGACGGCGCGGACGAAGCAGGGGTCGGTGTTCGAGCGCCTGGCCCGGTCCGGGAGCGAGCCGGTGGGCGAGGCGGGGCGGGGCGCTGACGTGGAAACTGCAGACGGCGCAGGCCGGGGCGCGGAGTGGGGGACCGCGGTGCACCTGGCGATCGAGGCCGCGGCGCGGGGCGCGACGGGCGAGACGTTGCGCGCGGTGTGCCGGGCCGCGCTGATCGAGAACGACCGGCCGGTCGACGCCCGGGGCGAGCCCGTGGAGCTCGAGGAGCTCGTCGCGCTCGTCGAGCGGCTCGGCCAATCCGCGCTCTGGGCGCGTGCGCAGCGGGCGGACCGGCGGCTGATCGAGGTGCCGTTCTGCGTCGCGTTCGAGCCGGGGGAGGTGGAGGCGCTCGGGTTGGCCGAGGAGGGCGCCGAAGGCCGGACCGAGGTCGTCGAAGGCGTGATCGACCTCGCCTTCCGGGAAGACGGCGCCTGGGTGATCTGCGACTTCAAGTCGGACGGGGTCTACGGCTCCCGGCCGGAGCGGCTCGAGCTCTACCGCCGCCAGGTCGACCTCTACGCGGCCTGCTGGGAGCGCCTGACCGGCGAGCGGGTGAAGCAGCGCGTCCTCTTCTTCACCCACGACGGGCGGGAGGTGGTGTGGTGAGCCGGCCCCGCCATCTCCTCGCCGTCTGGAACCCGTCCTATGCGGACGACCCGATGGACGCCCACGTGCGCGTCCTGCTCCACTGGGCGGAGCGGCGGCGGAAGGGGGAGGTAGGAGAGGACGACGTGTACGTCTGGTGGGCGCGGATCCGGTCGCCGAACCGGCAGGACGACCTGCCGCACCTCGCCGACGTGCTGGCGCTCCAGCAGCAGATCGACGACGGGATCGAGACCCACCTCTACCTGACCGACTACCGCTCGCTCTACGTCGGCCTGCTGGACGAGATCACGGACGAGGACATCCTGCGCGAGTGGGAGGGCGAGGCGGATCACATGCCCGCGTACTACCGGGGGATGCGGGTCGACGTGTGGTTCCGGCTGCTCGACATCCGGCGCATCGTCGCCGACGACACGCTGGCGGTGATCGAGGAGCTGCGGAAGCTCAGGAACGTGCACTATCACGAACGCCCGGTCTCGCTCTACGGCGGGATGACGAACCTGCCGCTCGTGCTCACCCGCGACGAGGAGGTCGGCTGGTTCCGGGATACGTCCACGCTGCTCGGCGGGCGACTCTGGGTCGAGCGTGACGCGGAGAACCGGTCGGAGACCGAGCGGATGGCGCGCGAGCTCCGGGACAATCTGATCGGCCCGGAGCTGTGGGCTGCGCTCGAGCCGTCCACCCGCACCTTCCTCGCCACGGCCGAAGCGGTTTACCGGCCCCGTCGCGACGACCCGGCCTTCGACTTCTCCGGGCCGGCGATCGAGCTCGCCAAGGCAGTCGAGACGGAGCTGAACGCGATCCTGTTCGGCGCCTCTCGCCGTGTGCTCAGGTCGACGCCACGGCGGGAGCGAGAGACCCGGCTCGACGGCCGGATCGTGGACCTGGGCAACGTCGCATCCCACATGACGCTCGGTGCGATCCGCCAGCTCCTCGAGCGGGACGGTCTGATGCAGAAGACGGTGCGCGCGGCGTTTCCCGGCCAGGACGCGAACTGGCTCCTCGGGCAGCTCCCCTACCACCTGGCCCCACTCGTGGAGTTCCGCAACCCGGCAGCGCACTCTGCGGCACTCGACCGGGAGCTCGCGACGCGCCAGCGCGCGGCCATCCTGGGGATCGGGTGTGAAGGGCTGATCGTGCAGCTCGCGCGGCTGAAGCTTCGGGCGCGCTAGGCTGTCGGCCGAAACGGCGCTCCCGAACGGGGCACGCCGTGCCCGGCGGTGCGCGCGCGTTGTCAGACCCCCGCTGCATCTTCCCGCGCGCGGGATGCGCGACGGAAATTCCTTGTCACTCGCCGTCGCGTCCCGGTATCTTGCGGCTCCCACGAGCCCGTCCGTCTGTCGGACCCGACAGAACCCCATCTCGATGATCGAGCGGATCTTCCTGGGCTGGACCGCGCCTGCGCTGGAGCGAGCGGCGTCGCTGCTCGTCGAGCGGTACCGTGACGGCGCCGAAGTCCGGATGGAAGGAGCGACGGTGGTGCTTCCGGGCGCTCGCGCCGGGCGCCGGCTGCTCGAGCGGCTGCTCGAGGAGGCGGAGCGGGCGGGCGCGCGGCTCTTCCCGCCGCGGGTCACCACGATCGGCGCGCTTCCGGAGATGTTGTACGAGCCCGCGCGCCCGCTGGCGGGCGACGTGCTGGCGCGGCGGGCGTGGGGCCGCGCGCTCCGGGGCATGGACCGCGCGCGCCTGGCAGAAGTCTTCCCGACGCTCCCCGCAGCTGACGACGCGCGCGGCTGGGCGACGCTCGCGCGGCAGCTCGAGCGGCTGCACGAGGCGGTGGGCGCGGGCGGGCTCGGCTTCGCCGACGTCGCCAGGCAATGCAGCGTCGGGCTGCTCCATGACGACAGCGGACGCTGGTCCATTCTCGCCGACGTGCAGGAAGCGTATCTCGCGACGCTGGCGCGGCTCGGCTACGACGATCGCCAGTGGGCAAGGATGGACGCGCTCGCGCGGGGCGCCATCGCCACCGACCAGGAAGTGTGGCTGGTCGGGATCGTGGATGCGCCGCCGGTCGTGCGGCGGATGCTCGAGGCGGTCGCGGGGCCGCCGGTGCGCGCGCTGGTGCACGCGCCCGAGGAGCTGGCGGACAGGTTCGATGCACTCGGCTGCGTCATCCCGGAGGCGTGGGCGGACGCGGAGATCGAGGTGCCGGAAGGACGGCTCGTGTTCGTCGAGCGGCCGGCAGACCAGGCGTCCGCCGCGCTCCGGGCCGTGGCGGCGCTGGGCGCTCGGTATGCAGCGGAGGAGATCACCGTCGGCGTGCCGGACACGGGAATCGTCGCGTACCTGGAGCGGGAGTTCCGGGCGGCGGGCGTGCCTGCCCGTTACGCGGTCGGCGTACAGCTCTCGCGCACGGCGCCGTACCGGCTCCTCGCCGCGATCGCGGCCTACCTCGATGGCCGGCGCTACGACGCGTTCGCAGCGCTCATTCGCCATCCGGACCTGGGACGCTGGCTCGCGCGGGCGCTCGCGGCGGGGGATGCCCGAAGTGTGGAGCACGAGCCAGGCGCCGCGGCGGGCGCGCGGCATGCACACTCGGCGCGCGATCCGGATTGGATCCTGGGGATCGCCGACCGCTACTTCACGGAGTCGCTGCCGGCGCACGTGGAGGGCCCGCTCTCGGGGGACGGCCGGCTGCGCGATGCGCTCGATGCCGCGGTGCGCGCCCTCGATTCCAATCGGATGCTGGGACGGCTCCAGGGCAAGCGACGCCTCGCCGAGTGGGCGCCGATCATCCTCGAGCTGCTCGTCGAGGTCTACGCCGACGATGTCGAACGGCGAGGCGACGCGGCTGCGCGCGGGATCGTGGCTGCGTGCGACGTGATCCGCGACGCGGCCGAGTCGTTCTTCCGGCTCCCCGAAGCAGCGGACGAGTCGTGCGACGCGGTGACCGCGATTCGCCTGCTGCTGGACGAGGTCGCGTCGGCGGCGATACCGCCGGACGCTGACCACCCGGCGGTGGAGCTGCTCGGGTGGCTCGAGCTGCACCTCGACGATGCGCCGGCGATGGTGATCACGGGGTTGAACGAGCCGCACGTCCCCGAGTCGGTGAGCGCCGACGCGTTCCTCCCCAACGCACTCCGCGCCCGGCTCGGGCTCGCCGACAACGCGCGCCGCTATGCCCGGGACGCCTACGCCCTGGCGGCAATCCTCGCCTCGCGCCCGGAGGTCTGGCTGATCTCGGGGCGTCGGGATGCGGCGGGCGATCCGCTCCGGCCGAGTCGGCTCCTCTTCGCTGCGCCGCCGCGGACCGTCGCCGAGCGCGTGCGCCGGTTCTTTGGAGCGGAGGGCGGCGACAGGACCGAGGCGGGGACGGCGGAGGCGTTGGGCGCTGGCGCCGCCACGGGCACCGGCGACGGTGCGCACTCCGGGGCGGCGACGGGCGCGGGCGGTGGCGTGGGCTCCGGTGCCGACGCGAATGCGCGCACCGATGCCGCTGCGGACGTCGCCGGCCCGGGCGTGTCCGCGCACGCGGAGCCGCCGAGCGGCTTCGTTCTCCCGCCTGAGCCCGAGCTCCGGGCGCCCGCGACCATCGAGGAGCTGCGGGTCACCGATTTCCGCCTGCTCCTGAACGATCCCTACCTCTTCGCGCTCGAGCGGGTGCTGGGACTGGAGACGATCGCCGACGACGCGCGTGAGATGGACGGCGCGCTCTTCGGCTCGCTCGCCCACGATGTCCTGAGCCGCTTCGCGGGGAGCGACGTCGCGGCCTCGACCGACGCCGAGGCGATCGCGCGGCGGCTGGACGAGCTGCTCGACGAGGAGGTGCGCCGCCGGTTCGGGCGCTCGGCGCTGCCCGCGGTGACCGTGCAGGTCGAGCAGCTCCGCGCGCGGCTGCACGCCTTCGCGGCGTGGCAAGCGCAGTGGGCGGTCGCCGGCTGGCGGATCGCGGCGTCCGAGGTCCAGCCGCCGGAGCGCAGCGTGGCGTTCGACGTGGACGGCCTGCCGATCTATCTCAGCGGCCGCATTGACCGGATCGACCACAACGAGGCGACCGGCGAGTGGGCGGTCCTCGACTACAAGACGTCGGACAGGGGCGAGGGACCGGAGAAGACGCACCGTCGGGGGCGAGGCGACGACAAGCGTTGGGTCGACCTCCAGCTCCCCCTCTACCGTCATCTGCTGCCGGCGCTCCGGGACCGCGACGGCGCGCCGATCGTCCCGCCGGACGCCGTGGACCGCGTGCGGCTCGGCTACATCCTCCTCCCGCGCGACCTGGCCGCCGTGGGCGCGGAGTTCGCCAACTGGTCCGCAGAAGATCTCGCGAACGCGGACGAAGCGGCGCGAAACGCCGTCCACGCGCTCCGGGAGAACCGCTTCGTGTTCGACCCCGAGCGCACGAGCGTTCGGCCCGGTGACCCGTTCGCCCGATTGCTCGGGCTCGGGCAGCTCGCGGGCGCGGCCGTCGGCGACGAAGAGGTGGGCAATGAGTGAGTTGACGACGCCCCTGCGCGAGCTGGTCCTGGCGTCCGCCGGGTCGGGCAAGACGTTCCGCCTCTCGTCGCGGATCATCGGGCTGCTCGCGAGCGGCGAGGACCCCGAGGCGGTGCTCGCCTCGACGTTCACGCGCAAGGCCGCAGGCGAGATCCTGGGCCGCGTGCTGGTTCGCCTCGCGGAAGCCGCGCTGGACGCCGCGAAGGCGGCGGAGCTGTCCGTCCACGCAGCGCTCGGACCCGGCGCGCCGCAGCTCGACTGCGACCGCTGCCTCGACATCCTCACGCGCCTCGCCCGGGCGATGCACCGCTTCAACGTCGGCACGCTCGACTCCCTCTTCGTCCGCACGGCACAGACGTTCACCCACGACCTCGGCCTTCCGCCGGGGTGGGGGATCGCCGACGAGCCCACGAGCTGGCGGATCCGCGCCGAGGCGTTGCAGGTCGTGCTCCGCCGGGCGGATCCCGGGGCCGTCGTCGAGGTTGTCCGGCTCGCGAACAAGGGTCAGGCGTCGCGGTCGGTGGCGGAGGGGCTGCTCGGCAGGATCGGCGAGCTGTACGAGATCTACCACCAGGTCGCGCGTGACGCGGCGAACGCGTGGGCGCTGGACCCCGGACTCGACAGCGGCGGTGAGGCGGACGGGTCTGAGCGCGAGGCGCTGGCGGCGGCGATCGAGAGCGCGCCCACGGTCGATCCGTCGACCGGCAAGCCGAACACCAGATTGTCCACGGCCCTCGATAAGGCGGCGGAGCTTCTCCGGAAGGGTGATTGGGAAGGGTTTGTCGGCCAGGGGATCGTGCAGAAGATCGTCACGAATGAGAACACGTACTACAGCAAGCCGATCTCCGAAGGGGTCATTGCAACCATACGCGAGGCCCTCTACGTGGCGCGCCGCGTGATCGGGCGGCGGCTCTCGGCGCAGGTCGGGGCGTTGGGTCGTCTCGTCGCCCAGTTCGACAAGGCGTACGCCGAGCTGCTGTGGCGGGAGGGCGCCTACCGCTTCGACGACGTGACGCGGCTGCTGGGCGGGCCCGGCGCGCCCGGCGCGAGACCGGATCTCGGCTACCGGCTGGACGCGCGGCTGCGGCACCTGCTCCTGGACGAGTTCCAGGACACGTCGATCCCGCAGTGGTCGGCGCTCGAGCCGGTGGTCGACGCGATCGTGCATCGCGAGCAGGGCGCGGTCTTCATCGTCGCGGACCCGAAGCAGTCCATCTACGGCTGGCGCGGCGCGCGGCCGGAGCTGGTTCGCGCCGTGGGCGAGCGCTACGGCATGGACCCCGAGGTCCTGGCCAGGAGCTGGCGCTCGAGCCAGGTCGTGCTGGACGCCGTCAACGCCGTCTTCGGCGACATCGCCGGCAACGAAGCGCTGGACGACGCGGCACGCGAGGTGGCGCGGGCATGGGCGCAGGACTTCGCCCCGCACGAAGCCGCGAAGGATCTGCCCGGCCACGTTCGCCTCGTTGTCGGCCCCGATGATGGAGGCCAGGCGATCCATCGGCCGAAGCTGCTGGCATACGCGGCGGCGCTGGTGCGCGAGCTGCACGAGGAGGCGCCCGGTTTCGAGATCGCGGTGCTGACGCGCGAGAACAAGGCGGTCGCGCGGGTGATCCACGAGCTGCAGAAACTCGGGATCGAAGCGAGCGAGGAGGGCGGCAACCCGCTCACGGACTCGCCCGCCGTCGCCTCGGTGCTCGCGCTGCTGCACCTGGCAGACCACCCGGACGACCGGGTCTCGCGTTATCACGTGGCGAAGACGCCGGTGGGCAAGGCCGTCGGCTACCATGACCCGAACGACGGCGTGGCGGCACGGCGCCTCGCGCACGAGCTCCGCGAGCGGCTGCTCCGTGACGGCTACGCCGCCACGCTGGACAGGATCGTGGAGGACCTGCGCCGCTCGTGCAACGAGCGCGACGCGCGCCGACTCGATCAGCTCGTCCAGCTCGCGATCCGTTACGACGACCGCGCGACGCTCCGCCCGACGGACTTCGTGCGCCTGGTCGAGGCCGAGCGCGTCGAGGACCCGACCACCGCGCCGGTGCGGGTCATGACGATCCACCAGTCCAAGGGGCTGGAGTTCGACATCGTCGTCCTCCCGGAGCTGGACATTCCGGTCTTGAAGGGCGGCAGCACGCCGGCCGCGCTTCCGTTCCGCGAGCGGCCGACCGGCCCGGTCGTGCGCGTCTTCCCCTATGTCAGCGACAAGCTTCGCGTGCTCTTCCCCGAGATCGAGGAGGCGTACCAGCAGTATCGCGCCGCCGCGTTGCGCGATGCGCTGAGCACGCTCTACGTCGCGATGACCCGGGCGAAGTACGCGCTGCACATGGTGGTCAAGCCGGACGGGAAGTCGGGGATGAGCACGTCGCTCTCGCCGGCGATGATCGTGCGCCGCGCGGTGGCCGACGGCGTCGAGGCGCGGGAGGGCGACGTCCTGTACGAAGCCGGCGAGGCGCACTGGCACCGGTCCGCGCCCCGTTCCCCGGTGCGGCGCGCGGCGACGACGTCGGCGCCGGTCACGGTCTCGGTGCGCGAGAGCCCGCCGCGTCGGCTACGCATGCTGCCGCGACTCAAGCCGTCGGGAGCCGAGACAGGCGAGGGCGTCGATCTCCGTGAGCGGCTGCGGCTGGAGGGAGGCGCCGCCCGCGAGCACGGCACCCTCATCCACGCCTGGTGCGAAGAGATCGTGTGGCTCGACGACGGCCTTCCGGACGACGACCGCATGCTGCGGATCGCGTGTCGCAGCGCGCCCGCACTGGCGGAGCCCGACGTGCTCGAGCTGGCGGCGCGGTTCCGCGGCTGGGTCGCGCAGCCGCAGATCGCCGAGGCGCTCCGGCGCGCGGCCTACCCGGCGGGCGCGCGAGTCGAGCGCGAGAGTCGCTTCGTCCACCGTGTGGGCGATGCCATCGTCGAGGGGGTCATCGACCGTCTCGTCCTCTGGGGCGCGGACGGGCGGGTCGAGGGCGCCGAGGTCCTCGACTACAAGACCGACGCCATCCAGCCCGGCGACGCGGAGGCCCTCGCCGCGCGGACCGCGCTCTACCGTCCGCAGCTCGCGGCCTACCGCGATGCCGTCGCGGCGCGTTACGGCCTCGACCGCGACCGGGTCCGTGCGAAGTTGCTCTTCCTCCGGGCGGGCGTGGTGGTGGAGCCGCTGGTGGAGGTGGCGGCGGGGTAGGATC
>DATCLK010000027.1:0-18011 GCA_036563975.1 Longimicrobiales bacterium
TCGGACGGGGCATCAGCACCGCTCCCGGTCCCGTCTTCTCTGCGACGGGGGCTTACGGAAACTGCCTGCGGCTGAGCGCCGGGCACCCGTGGTCGGAGCGCACGGGCGCTGCTGTCGCGATGCTGGCGGCGCTGGCGCGCGCCGCGTGCGCGTGAGGCGGCCGGCGGGGGAGCCTCCTGAGCCGCCCCTCACCCGTCGCCCTCACAGCTCCAGCTCCCACGTCTCGCCGACCAGGTCGTGGCCGAAGCTGTGATGCGGCTCCTGGTGGACCAGCCGGTAGCCCTCCCGCTCGTAGATGCGCCGGGCGGCAACGAGCACACTGTTCGTCCAGAGCGTGATCCTCCGGTAGCCTGCCTGTCGGGCGAAGCGTGTGCATTCCTGCACCAGGCGCTTGCCGATGCCGAGCCCCCGCGCCCTGGGCTCGACCAGCAAGAGCCGCAGCTTCGCCACCCCCTCCTGCTCCGGATGCTTGACGAGGAACACCGAGCCGACCGGCTCGCCGCCCATCTCGGCGATCCAGCAGCGCTCGTGCTTCGGGTCGAAGTTCCGGATGAAATCCGCGACGATCTGCGCCACCAGCGCCTCGAACGTCTCGTCCCAGCCGTACTCCTGGTGGTAGAGCACGCCGTGACGATGGACCACCCAGCCCATGTCGCCGGGCTGGTGGAGCCGGAGGATGTAGGGCACCCGGTGCTCCGGCGGCGCGCCGAGCAGGGTCTCGATGGTGCCCATCGCCTGGACGAGCCGGTCCTGCTCCTCCGCTGAGAGCCGCCCGAGCATCGCCTCGATCTCGCCCCTCGACGCCGCGTTCAGCCGGGCAAACGCTTCCTGTCCCTTTTCCGTCAGGGAGATCAGGTGCTCGCGACCATCGGCATCGGAACGCCGCCGCTCGACCAGCCCCCGTTCCCGGAAGCCGCGCAGGATCCGGCTCAGGTAGCCCGGATCCAGCCCGAGCTCACGCCCCAGGTGCGCCGCCGTGGTACGCTCATGGTGGGCGAGCTCGTAGATCACCCGCGTCTCGGTCAAGGTGAAGGGGCTGTTCAGGAACCCCTTGCGCAGGGCGCCGATCTTCTGCGTATAGAACCGGTTGAATCGCCGCGCGGCGTCGATGCGCCGGTCCAGGTCGATCGTGGTGGCCATGGCCGCCTCCGGTGTGGGGACCGTCCGGTCGTCTTTGCTTGCCATAGTACACAACTTACTTGACTTTGGCAACTATCTCCCGCGCCAGACCGGCGCTTCGCCCCTGTCTCGCCGGTGACGGGTTCCGGCCCTGGACGGTCGCGGCATCATCGCCGCGTTCATCTACGCCCGGCGCACGATCGGGAGATTACGCCGCCCCTCGATCTCGGGACAGCATCCGACCTGACACAACCCTTGAACGCGCCCGCGGCCCCCTCGCCCGCTGTCGGCGGCGCTCGCTATCGTGTTCGGGGAGGCCGCGGTGCAGGCAGGTCGGGCACGGCGACGCGAGGAGGCATCGCCATGGGCTTCTATCTCCGCAAGAGCTTCCGCCTTGGCCCCGTGCGGCTCAACCTCTCGAAGGGCGGGCTGGGCGCATCCATCGGCGTGACCGGTGCGCGCATCGGGATCACGCCGCGCGGGCGCGCCTACGTCCACGCGGGGCGCGGCGGGCTGTACTTCCGGCAGTCTCTCGGGACCGGCGGGCGAGGATGGGGCGGCGCGGATGCGGCGGCGACAGCCGCCGGACCGGTCACGCTGTACGAGGAGACCGGCGTGACCTACGACCCGCCGCCGGACCGGCCCGACGAGGTCGCCATCGTGCGCCTGCAGGTCGACGCGCCCCTGCGGCCGCTCGTCTGGCCGTACTGGCTCGGCGTGGCGGCGCTGATCCTGCTCGGCGCCGCGCTCGCCGGTGCGGGCGGCGCCGCGCGACCAGCCCTGCTCGTCCTCGGCCTCGCGGTCGTGCCGGCCGCGGCGTTGCCGCTGCGGCGAGCGCGGCGCGAAGCGCGTGCGAGGCACCGGCTCCGCGCCGTGCTCGCGCCCGCGGTCGCCGCGGCACGCCCGCTCGACGAGCGCGAGCTCGCCGGGGCGCGCGCAGCGCTCGAAGCCGCCGCGCTCACGGAGCGCGGGCAGCGTGCCGAGCTCGAGCGGGCGTGCCTCGAGGCGGCGCGCCGGATCGTCGAGGACGGCGGCGCGACGCCGGACGAGCTGCGGCTGCTCGAGCAGCTCGAGACGGAGCTCGGATTGGACCCGGGTTTCAGCCACGCCGCACGCGTGGACGCGTTCCGCGGCGTCTGGCTCCAGGCCGTCGCCGACCACGACCTGACGGAGGCGGAGGAGCAGGCGCTCGCGGAGCTGCGGCGCGCGTTGCGCGTCGGGGACGACGACGTCGCCGCCGAGCTCGCCGTCCTCCGCCGCCTCGCCGGGCTGCGCCGGATCCGGGAGGGCGAGCTGCCCGTCGTCGAGCCCGGCATCGCGTTGCCGGAGGGCGAGACCTGCCACTTCGCAGCCGAGGCACGGCTGCTGAAGGAGCGCAACCTGCACCGGTTCCAGCGCGCGGGGCAGGCGTATCGCGTGCGCGGGCTCGTCACCGACCGCGAAGGCACGCTGCTCATTACGAACCGCCGGCTGCTCTTCGTCCATGGCGGCACCACGTCCGTGCCGCTGGACCGCATCCTCGACGTGGACGTGGACCTCGACCGCAACCTGCTGAGCATCGCGCGGGACGGGGCGAAGACGCCGCTGCTGATCACAACGCCGGATGCGGTGCGCGCGGGCGCGGTGCTGGCGGAGGTGGCGGGCTTGTAGGGACGGCAGCGTGAGAGCCGAGCCGCTCGACGTGTGACGGCGAGCTGTTCCGGCCGTCTCGAAGCCGACACCTGCGTGACCGCGCGGTCGAATCCCACGGTGGCCGCGGCTCCGGGCCGGAACCGCACGGAGCCGCGGCATTCGCGCGGCTCGCTCGCTTGGCGCGGCCTGCCCTCGTGAATGGCAGAGTCGGCGCCGTGGTCGCGCCGCGCGGCCGCCTGCGGTTCGTCCTCGCGATCACGATCGAGGGGGATCGCGTCGCCGCGATCGACGTCACCGGCGAGCCGGCCCGGCTCCGCGAGATCGACCTCGCCGTCGTCGACTGCGCGCTGCCGAGAGGCGAGCCGACGCAGCCGGACGATCCGCACACCGGGCCATCATGGCTCGATGGGACGGGGGGGCATGGCTCGATGGGACGCAGGGCGGCTGAGGCGCGGCGATTCTCGCCAGGCTCCAACCATCGTGGTACCGTCGCACGGAAACATCGGGCTCTGTCCGCAGGACGTGTTGGTCGCCCGCACGTCGCGCTGACCGGCGCCTGGGCGTCTTCCTGCCCGTCCCTTCGCCGGTTTCGCCGCAACCACCGTGCATTGCATCGGTCGGCCTCGGATGGGGGCGACCGGGTCGAAAGCCCGGCGCTGAGCGGATCGCGCGCCGACACCTACCAACACTTCCGCCGGACAGAGCCTCAGGCTGGCGGGCAATCGGCTCGAAGTGGCTGCTTCTGCCACTTCGTGCACCATCCGGAGCGGGCGCCGGACAGCCGACGCCCGCTCCTCGCCTCATGACGCTGTGGGCTTTGCGGGCGCCTGGGGGACGGGGCCGCGAGGTTGTGGTGCCGCGGCCCGCCCGCTATGATGGACGTCGGTCGCGACGCGCGGCGTCGGCCGGTCCGGGTGCCGGCGTGCGCCGGCGTCCGGTCCCGCCCGCGCCCCCGCGCGAGTCAGTCCCGCACCACTCATCAGCATCCCCGGAGGTGGGTCATGGGGAGGAAGATCCTCATGCTGGTCGGCGACTACGCCGAGGACTACGAGGTCATGGTGCCGTTCCAGGCGCTCCAGGCCGTCGGCCACACCGTCCACGCGGTGTGCCCCGGCAAGAAGGCCGGGGAAACGGTGCGCACGGCGATCCACGACTTCGAAGGCGACCAGACCTACAGCGAGAAGCGCGGTCATGATTTCCGGCTGAACGCGACGTTCGCGGACGTGCGGCCCGAGGAGTACGACGCACTGGCGATCGCGGGCGGCCGCGCGCCGGAGTACCTGCGGCTGGACGAGGGGGTGCTGCGCGTCGTGCGGCACTTCTTCGAGGCGGACAAGCCGGTCGCGGCGATCTGCCACGGCGCGCAGGTCCTCACGGCCGCGGGCGTGATCCGCGGCCGGCGCGTGTCGGCGTATCCCGCGGTAGGGCCGGAGGTCCGGCTCGCGCGCGCGGAGTACGCGGACATCGCGATCGACCAGGCCGTGACGGACGGCAACCTGGTCACGGCGCCGGCGTGGCCCGCGCACCCGGCGTGGATCGCTCAGTTCCTCGAGGTGCTGGGCACGCGGATCGTGCACGAGGAGCCCGCCGCGGCCGCCCGCTGACGCGCGGTAGCGGCTGGTCGCTGACGCGCGGTAGCGGCTGGTCGCTGACGCGCGGTGGCGACAGCAGCAGCCATCGGGCGCCTGCACGCGGTTGCCATCGGGCGCCTGCGCGGTGCCCGATGGCGCACCACGAGGCGAGCAGTCCCTCGCGGCGGTGGGTCCCGGCGGGGGGCGCAACGGCTGGCCGTTCGACGAGGCGACCGCGCTGGAGACCCTCGTGCGCCCCAGCTCGGCGGCGCCAGCTGAGGCCTTCTTGTGCCTCAGCTCCGCGGCCCCAGCTGAGGCCCTCGTGTGCGTCAGCCCCGCGACCCCAGTTCGCAGGGCACGATCGGCACCTCGAGCCGCTCGCCCTCCCTCACGATCCCCAGCACGACCGGCCGGCCGATCCGCTCCTCGGTCAGCAGCCTGTGCAGCTCGTCGATCCCCGCGACCGGCTCGCCATCCAGCGCGACGATCACGTCGCCGGGCCGGAGGCCGGCCTGTGCCGCCGGGCTGCCCGGCTCCACCGAGGCGACGCGGATCCCGCCGCCCGGCATGCCGAGCGCGCGCAGCGCGGCGGGGTCGAGCGCGAGGTTCTGCCCGGCGACGCCGATGTACGCCCGGCGGATCCGGCCGTCGCGGATCAGCCGGCTCGCGACCCACGCTGCGGTGCTGATGCCCACCGCGAAGCAGATGCCCTGCGCGGGCAGGATCACGGCCGTGTTGACGCCCACCACGCGTCCGCGCGAGTCGACCAGCGGCCCACCGGAATTGCCGGGGTTGAGCGCGGCGTCGGTCTGGATCACGTCATCGATCAGCCGCCCCGACGCGGTGCGGAACGAGCGGCCCAGGGCGCTCACCACGCCGGCCGTCACGGTGCTCTGGAAGCCGAGGGGGTTGCCGATCGCGATCACGAGCTGCCCGACGCGCAGTGTGCTGGAGTCGCCCAGCTCGGCGTACGGCAGCGAGGACGCGTCCACGCGCAGCACGGCGACATCGGTGTGCGGGTCGTCGCCCACCAGCGAGGCGGCCGCGCGGCGCCCGCCCTCCAGCTCGACGGCGATGCGGGACGCCCCTTGCACGACGTGGCTGTTGGTGAGCACGAAGCCGTCCGGCGTGAACAAGAAGCCGGAGCCGTGGCCGTCACGGTCGCGTTCGTGGCGGCGGCCGTCCCGCCCGCGCACGGCGACGCGGCGGCCCACGTCCACGCGCACGACCGCCGGCCCGACGCGCTCGACGGCGTTCACGACGGCGCGCGAGTAGGCGTCGAGGATCTCGGCGTCGTCCGGCGTGTGCGAAGCCGCCGCGTCCCCGCCCGGGGGCGCGGCGGTCGAAAGCAGGCGCAGTGCGCGCATGGGGCTCTTCCGGTCGGAGGGAGATTCACCTGTCTCATACCCGTCGGGGTTCCAGGTGAGGAGGCGCGGAGTCGCCGATGCCACCAACCCGGCGGAAAGCTCCTTCCGGGCGAGCGCGGGCGAACGGGACGCGTCCACCGCGGCTGCGCTCGCGCTCCCTCGGGCGAGCGCGGGCGAACGGGAGGACGAGGCGTTCGCCGCGGCGGAGCTCGCGCACCCTCCTGGCGAGCCTGGGCGAACGGGTGCAGTGCTCGATGCGCCCTCAACCGCCAGCGCCAGCGGCGGGCCCCGCCATGCCCCCTCGTGCGAGCAGCGCCATCCGCGGACGGCTGTCCGCCGTCGGAGCCCCAGGCTACATTTTGATTAGCCGCGGGTCCATGAGCCGCGGATCGCCGCCTGCGTGTGCGGCTGACAGGATCCACGCCGAACACTCCGACGCGATGCTGCGCCTGCTGCACCTGGCAGACGTCCACCTGGGCGCATCCTTCAGCGCCTTCGGCCGCCTTGCCGCGGGCCGGCGGATCGCGGTGCTGGACGCGTTCCGCACTATCCCCGAGCTGGCGAAGCGCGAGGGCGTGCACGCCGTCGTGATCGCGGGCGACCTGTTCGACCGACCGCAGCCGCCCGATGCCGTGCTCGCGGCCGCACGCGAGACGCTCCGCCGGATGGTCGAGGCGGGCCTGCACGTGTTCGTCGTGCCAGGCAATCACGACCCCATCACGGTGCACCCGCACCCGTACCGCGACTTGCCGCCCGGCGTCTGCTTCTTCGCGGAGCCGGTGTTCCGCGAGCCCGTGTCCGTCGAGACGCCGGCGGGGCCGCTCAACGTCTACGGCATCGCGTTCGATCCGGCGAAGGAGCGCGAGCCGCTGCGCACGTTCCGCCGCGCCGACCTGCCGGGCGCGCACGTCGTCCTGCTGCACGGCTCCGTGCAGGGCACGCCTCACTGGAGTGCCTCGCCCAACGTGCTGAAGCTGACGACGGACGCGCTCGCGGCGCTCGGCGTGGACTACATCGCGCTCGGCGACCACCACCGGCCGCGGCTGCCGCACGAATTCGACGCCGCGGGCTCGTTGCCGGCGTGCTACAGCGGCTCCTTCGCGGCCCTCGACCTCACGGAGACAGGGCCGAGGGGGTGCCTCATGGTCGACATCGAGCCCGGCCGGCCACCCGTGGTGCGCCACGTGCCGTCCGCCGTCCCGCGCGTCGAGGACGTGGGCGAGGTGGACGTGAGCGCGCTGGAAAGCGACGCGGCGGTCGCGGACGCCGTCGCCGCGGCGCTGGCGACCGCGCTCGCAGCAGGCGATGCGGCCGGCGCCCGTGCGGCGGAACGCGATGCAGGTGGCGCGCGTGCAGCGGAACGCGATGCAGGTGGTGCGCGTGCAGCGGAACGCAACGAAGGCGGCGCCCGTGCAGCGGAAGCCGGCGCAGGCCGCGCGCGTACACCGGCAGGTCGGCGCGAAAACGGAGGAACCGCAGGCGACGGGGCCGCTGCTTCGTCCTCGGCCGAGCCCGCAGCCGCGATCCCCGTCGCGCGGTTGGTCGGCACGCCGGCCTTCCCGCTGGATCCGGACAGAGTGCGCCACTACCTGGCGGAACGCTTCGGCCACGCGGACGTCCGGGACGACAGCCACTACTACGCCTCCGCGCGCCTCGACGCGCTCGAGCAGACGGACACCGTCGCGGGCCATGTCGTCCGCCTCGGGCGACGTCGCATCGCCAGCGCCGCGACAGATGCCGAGCGGCGCATCGCCGAGCGCGCGCTACGCATCGCCCTCTCCGCCCTGGAGGTGCGGTGATGCCCGGCGTGCGCTTCCTCCGCGTCGAGCTGGATTACGGCTGCCACGCCGGCCGCGTCTTCGAGTTCCCCACTGCCGGCGTGCCCGCGGTCATCTTCGGTCCCAATGGTTCGGGCAAGAGCACGCTGCTCGAAGCGCTCGTCCGCGTGCTGTTCGGGTTCAACCGACGGCACTCCGATGATCGGACGCGTCTCGACCATCGCCGTCCCTGGGCCGCAGACAGGTGCCGCGTCGCCCTCGTGCTCGTGGGTGGAGATGGTGCCCGATGGCGCATCGACCGGAGCTTCGCGGACGCCCACGTGCGCATCGAGCGGCTGGACCCGCCCGGCGAGACATGGGAGGGGGAGGGAAACCCGGCAGCGGGGAACCAGGACGCGCGTGAATACCGGCGCCGGCTTAGCGCCATCATCGGTTTCGCCGACATCGAGCCCTACGTGTCCACGGCCTGCATCGAGCAGGGTACCCTGCGCGCGACGCGCCCGGGCGATCACCTCCTCCAGCTCGCGACCGGCGGGCACCGGGACGTGGAGCGTGCGCGAGAGAAGCTGAAGCAGGCGCACCGCGAGCTCACGTCGCGTGCCATCGCGCCCGGTGAGCCGGCGGCGCACAAGGCGCGCCGGCTCGAGGAGCTGGAGCAGCAGATCCGCGATGCGCGGGAGGCGCTCCAGCGAGCGGAGGCTGCAGAAAAGGAGCGCGCACCGCTGCTGCGCCAGCGAGAGCAGGCCGCGAAGCGCGCCGCTGAGATCGAGGCGGAGATCGGGTTGCTCGAGGGCGCCCACGGTCCACTCGCCGAGCTCGATGCGCTCGAGGTGAAGCACCAGGGGGCGCGCGCGCGGCTCGATAAGCTCGAGCGTGCCGCGCGATCGCTGCACGATGCGCTGCTCGAGCACGACGACGCGGACGCTGCGTGGCGCGAGTTCGCCGGGAAGCCTCTCTACCCGTCCGACTTCCCCGAACGAGTCGCGCGCCTGGGCCCGCTCTGGCGGCACCGCGACCTGCTCCAGGCGATGTACGAGGACAGCGAGGCGGCGCTCCGGACCGCGCAGCCGCCCGCGATCGCGAGGTTCGGTGTCGTCATGCTGACCGTGTTGGTGGCGGCCGGCATCGGTCTACTCGTGGCCGGACGCGCAGTCGCCGGCGGCATCCTGCTGGTGGTGGGGGCGGCAATGCTCGTCTCGACGCTGCTCGCGCGAAAGCGCGCGGCTGAGCGGCAGGAAGCCCTGGCACAGCAGCTTGCCGGGCTGCGCAAGGAGATGGCGGACATCGCAGCAGAGATCGCGCGCTCGCTCGAAGGCATCCCGGATGCGGACACGCTGACTGCCGCTACCGCGCCGGACCGGCGCGCTCGCTTCGAGCGCCAGGACGCTGCGCTTCAGCGAACGCGGCGCGCGGCCGAACGGCTGCGTGCGGCGCTCGACGCCGTCTCCGCCATCGCCAGAGACGATACCGCTGCAGCGGATGCGGAGCGCTCCGGCGGCACGCTGCGCGATGTGGCGTGGCGCGTGCTCGAGCGCAGCCGCGTGATGGCGGATGCCGTGCGTCGCGAGCTCGCAGAACTCTCGTTCAGGCTCGAGCAGGCCCGGGCGACGGCCATCCGCCTGCCGAACGGCGTGCCCGCAGACCATGCTGCGATCCGCGACACGCTTGCGGAGCGCAGGGCCGAGCTGCAGGCATTGCGCGCGCGGATCTCGGATCTGGACCGCCGGCTCCTTGAACTGGCGACGACGCCGGAGAGCGCCGTGGCAATCCGTGACCGCCTCCAGGCGCTCGAGGCAGAGCGCGCGGAGGTCGAGGCTGCAGCCGCCGCGTACGCAGCGGCGTACGCGCTGCTCGGCGATGCGTACGCGGAGTTCCGCCAGAAGGATCAGCAGCGGCTCGTCGATTTCATCTCCTCACGGCTCCTGGGCATCACGCGGGCCCGCCTCGGGCCGCTCGAAGTGGAAGGCCCGCTGGCCGAAGCGCGGGTGCGCGCGTTCGGCCGCGCGCTTCCGATCGAATCCCCACCGCTGAGCTACGGCGAGCACCACGCTGCGGCGCTTGCGATTCGCATGGGCGCTGCGGACTTCCTGGCCGTGAACGGCATCGTGCCGCCCCTGCTCGTGGACGAGCCCTTCGCTTACCTCGACCCGGAGCACGCCGCGTACGCGTGGGAGCTGCTCCTGCGCATCGCGGAGGATCGGCAGGTCATCGTCGCCACGCAGGACCGGCTCGTGCTCGAGCACCTGGGCGTGGAGCCGGCTGTGGTGCTGGGGGTCTGAGCCGGGGCGGCTGTCGACCGCGGGCGCCGCACGTGTCCTCGCCTCGGTGCGCATCCTCGCCTCGGTGCGTATCCTCGTCGCGGCACGTATCCCCACCTTGGCGCGTATCGCCGCCTCGGTACCTGTCCTCGCCCCGACACGTGTCCCCGCCGCGGTACGTGTCCTCCCCTCGGGCCGTGTCTTTACCTTCGCGCGTGTCTTTGCCTCGCGCGTCCCCGCCTCGGCGGGTATCGCCGCCTCGGCACGTGCCCTCGGCTCGAAGCCGCCGCGACCCCAGCAGCAGCCAGCCGCCTGCCGGCCCTGGCAACCCGGTCGGCTCCACGTCCACGGCGAGGTGCCAGCGCAGGTAGTGCTCCAGGTAGCGGGTCGAGACGCCGCGGAAGCGGAGCAACCAGGCGCGCAGCCGTGCCGCCCGTGCGCGGGCCCGTCCGGTTGAGTGGAGCAGGAAAGCGCGCGGGCCGGGGGCACCGGAGCTCCGTACCGCCCGCCGGTAGCGGATGCCCGTGCCCGCACACGCGATCCCGTACGGGCTGAGCGGGCCTGCTTCTCCCACGATCGTACACGGCCGCGCGAGCAGCGGCAGCAGCCAGTTCCTGAGGGCTGCACTCGCGGGTCGGTGCAGGCCCGCGAGCCCGCTGGCTGCCCCGCCCGCCCGGTCGCAGGCGACAATGGCGCACACCGATGGGACGCCCTCGCGGTACTGATGCCCAGGCTTGAGTCCCCGGCGTCGCGGCAGTCTGCCCGACACCCGCCGCCCCTTCTCCGAGTACGGGAATCTCACCTCCTCCAGCTCGACGATCCCGCCGGGCCGCGGCCGCGTCGCCGGTTCCAGTTGCGCAAGCAGGCGGTGCCGCCACCGAAAGGCCGTGTCCTTGCTGATCCCCAGCCGCCTCGCCGCCTCGCGCACGCTGATCCCTTCGCGCATGGCCTCCGCATACGCACCCCACAGCTCCACATGCTTGCAGTAGGCCAGCGGCGTGCCGGTCAGGTCGCTCGACGTGCGGCCGCACGTCCTGCAACGGTAACGCTGCCGTCCGGATGCTCGGCCCCACCGCTGCACTTGCCGACTGCCGCAGCGCACGCAATGGAGCCCGCCGGCGAACCGCGCCTCACGCAGAACGGCGAGGGTCAGTTGGCGGCGGTGGGCTGCGCCGCCGCACACTGCGCTGCCACTCCCTGTACCCCGACGCTCTGCAACCCCACGCACTGCACCATGGCGCGCTGAATCGTCAGGCGCTACCCCGTCACGCACTGTGCCCTCACGCGCTGCACTCCCGAGCGCCGCATTGTCACTCGCTGCGCCATCACGCGCTGAGCCGTGACGCACTACACCGTCACGCAGCGAGCCGTCACGCGCTGCGCCGTCACGCGAAGGCCGGCTCAACGCGCCTGCGAGCGCGCGTACCGTTGCCTGTGCGGCGGGGGATCCGGGCAGGGACGTGAGTTCCATGCCCCACGATGACCTCAGTAATGGGGCGACTCCATAGCTCGTTGGGACGTGGCCGGCGAGCGCTGCGGCGCGACCGCGCGGCCTCCGAGGACGTTGCGCCTCCGCATCAACCTGTCGCTCTGTCTGCGCGAAATGTTGGTGGCCGGTGCTGGGCCAGGCGCCTCCCGCTCCGTTGCGCCGTTGTCGCGTTTCCCTCGGATCCGCGAACAGAGCTATGCTCGACGAACACATGCGGCTTTGGCGGCCAATCGGGGCCGTCTTCGCGTGGGCGCACACCAACACTTTGCGCGGACAGAGCCCCATTGGCGCTTGGAGTGGATGGGGTTGGGGGTTTCCAGCGAGGCGCGCCGCCGCGCCGGCATGGTTGCGCGATTCGATGATGCGCGACTCCAATGGATGAGCAGGCAAGGATGGTCGACCTCAAGGGGCGGGAAGGCCCAAGCAAACGCGGCCCCGACAGGCGAGGAGGCGCGAACATGCTCGAGCCCAAAGGGGCGGAGCAGCGCATCCATGCGCGATCTCAACGGGCGAGGGGGCGCACGCATGCGCGACCCCAACGGGCGAGGAGGCGCAAGCATGCGTGACTTCAATAGGCGAGGAGGCGGAGACATGCGCGATCCCAACCGGCGAGGACGTGCGAGAATGCCGCGAACGGGGAGGGCAATGCGGCCAACGGCCAGCGGGATGCGGCGGACGGGCAGGGGGGAGTGCGGCGACGCGTGCTACGCCCTGGCTACGCCCGGATCGCCGCGGCCGACGGCGGGCGCGGCGGTGCCGTGTATGTGGCGCTCACGCGCCGGCGGAGACGCGCGGCGTTCCCGCCAGCGCTTCCAGTTCCGCAACCACCCGGTGCAGCTCCTCGACGAGCGGTCCGGTGCGCAGGCGGCCGAGCGTGTCCGCGAGTGAACGGTAGTACCACAGCGTCCCCTCGCGGCCTGCTATTGAACCGGTCCCACACGGCTTCGCCGTACTGGCGGAAATCGCGCAGGATGCAGCGTGCGTTGTGCAGCTTGTCTGCGTTGACGACACGCAAGACCTCGGGCGGTGCGGCGGGTAGGCCGGCGATGAAACGCTCCTTGCGCTCGCGCCACGGCGGCTTGGGTTTCGTCCGTGTGTCCGTGCACGCCTCGACAATGCGCGCGACGTCGCGCCCGAAGCGTTTGCGGATTTCCGCCAGCGGCACGCCCTGATCCTCCATCGAATCGTGCAGGAGCGCAGCGATCGCCTGGTCCTCGTCGCCGCCGTCTTCGAGCACGAGCGCTGCGACGGCGAGGAAGTGCGAGAGGTAGGGAACGGACGTGCCCTTACGGCGCTGCGTGGCGTGCAGCTCGACGGCCCAGCGCAGGGCCCGCGCGAATCAGCGGCCGAGAACGGGCGATGGCGGCGGCGCGTCCGCTCCCTCGAAACGCGGGTGGCGCGGTGGCATCAGTTGCTCTCCTCCTCGTCCCTCCGTTGAATGCGCCTTGCTGCCTCCTTCCGGCTCCGTGCCAGGTCGTATGCACGCTGATACATGTACTTCCGGTCGCGCAAGGTGGCGCCCTTCTCGAATACCGCGGCCATTTGCCGCAGCTCGTTGCCCTCCTCGATCAGTTCCGCCAACCCGGCGACTTCCGGCGGCGCGTCCAGCAGCGCATCCGCTGCCTCCCGCAGCACGCCGGCAGCGCCCGCCGCATCGCCGCGCCGCTCGGCATCCAGCGCATGCTCGCGTGCCTGCGCGGCACGGAGCAGCAACAGCTCCTTGCGCACCTCGGGTTCGACCCTCGGCCCCTCAGCTGGCGCGAAGGTGATCGGCAGCCGGATCTCGCGGTGCACGACGTCGCCCTTGTCCCCGATCGCGTCCGCACTGACGATGAACGTGGCGATCTCGACGGGCGCCGTGGCGGATCCTGCTTCCACCACGAACTCGGCCAGCAAGCCGCGCGGCTCGCGGGCGTACACGTCGCCCAGCTCGAGGCGCAGTCCGTCGCCTACGGCCTCGCGCGGGTACGAATGGTAGACCGCGGCGAGCCGCGCAGCGGGCGCCGGTGTGATCAGCACGCTCACGTTTTGCGCGACGAGGCCGAGCAGCCCTTCGATCTCTTCCTCGAAGATCCCGATCGCCTGGTCCACCCTTTCGATGTAGTACGTGTGCCCGCCGCCGGCATCGGCCATCGCGCGCAGCAGTCGCTCGTCGTAGTCCTCGCCGAAGCCGATCGTGGTCGTGGTGATGCCACGCTCGCGGGCCGCCGCGCACAGCCCGACGAGCTGTTGCGGGTCCGTGATGCCGACGTTGGCGAGCCCATCGGTGAGGAGCAGGATCCGGCAGACCGCGCCATCCGTGCGGGCGCGCTCGACCAGCTCGCGGCCGCGGAGCCAGCCGCCGCTGAGGTTGGTCATTCCGCCGCTCTGGATCGCCTCGATGCGGCGGGGCAGGTCCGCCTGCGCCGCGCCGGTCGCTGGCGGGGCGACCGTCGTGACCGCGTCATCGTACGCGACGACGCTCAACACGTCCTCCGGCGCGCAGCGCCGCACGAGCTGGGCGGCCGCCGCACGTGCGGCCGCGAGCTTGGCGCCGCGCATGGAGCCGGAGCGGTCCAGCACGATGGCAAGGTCCAGGGGCGCACGGGCGCCGCTGGCCCGGGGCTCCGCCTCGATGCGGAGGAACGCCCGGACCGCGTGCGTCGCGCCGCCGGGCTGGACTGGCTCGTGCTCCAGCAGGATCGTCGTCTTCATGCACCGCTCCTTTCCGGGTGGGTGGGGACGCCAGAACAACGGTAGCGGCGGGGTGTGACAGTGGAGGACCGGCCGCCTCGATCGCCGGAGTCGGCCGGCGCGGGCAGGCCAAGGAGGGAACCCGGACCCGCCGACGAGAGTTCGCTCCCCACCGGGAGCATGTGATCGCACCGCGAATGGGAGGAAGGCATGGCGGCGATGGAATCGCAGCGGCGCGTCGTTCTCGTGATCGGCGCGACGGGCAGGCAGGGCGGCGCGGTCGCGCGTCACCTGCTGCGGAGAGGCGGATTCCACGTGCGTGCGCTGACGCGCGACCCGGGCAAGCCCGCAGCGCGCGAGCTCGCGGACGCAGGCGCGGAGATCGTGCGCGGCGACCTGGACCAGCCCGAGACGCTGCTCCTCGCCCTCGAGGGCGTGTCCGGTGTGTTCTCGGTGCAGAACTTCTGGGAGGCCGGCTATGATCGCGAGATCCGCCAGGGCGTTGCCATCGCGGAGGCGGCGCGCGATGCGGGCGTCGAGCACTTCGTCTACAGCTCGGTCGGCAGCGCGCATCGCGGCACGGGGCTGCCGCACTTCGAGAGCAAGTGGCGGATCGAGCAGCGGATCCGCGAGCTGGGCCTGCCTTACACCATCCTCCGACCCGTCTTCTTCATGGAGAACTGGGCGCGGATGCGTGATGGGATCCGCGGCGGAACGCTGAGCACGCCGCTCTCCCCCGGCCGCCGGCTCCAGCAGATCGCGGTCGACGACATCGGCGCGTTCGCCGCGCTCGCGTTCGCCGATCCCGACAGGTGGCTCGGCCGCGAGCTCGACATCGCGGGGGACGAGCCCACGATGGAACAGACAGCGGAGGCGTTCAGCCGCGTCCTGGGCCGTGAAGTCCGCTACGTCCAGGTCCCATGGGACGAATTTGCTCGCCGTGCGGGCGAGGAAGCTGCGAAGATGTGGCGCTGGTTCGAGGACAGCGGCTACGAGGCGGACATCGCCGCGCTGCGCGAGCTGCACCCGGGACTGCGCACCCTCGAGCAACACCTGCGCGAGGATCCGGTCTGGTCGCAAGCCAACGGCCAATGATGCGCGCACCGTCACCGGCCCGAACGCACGCGGGCAGCCCGACAGCCGATGGCGGTCTGGGGCCAGGCATCTCCGTGGGTCGGGACGCGCGGGGGCAGTCCGAGAGCCACGGCAGGTCCAGGGTGGCAGGCAATACCACGGACCGGAGCGTGCGCCGGCTCGATAGCCGATGCGGGTCTGAGCGGCGGGCAGAACCGCGGACCGGTGCGCGCGGGCGGGCGGAGAGCCGATGACGGGGTCCAAGCAGCGGACACCATCGCGGGCCTGAATGCGCACGGGCCGGCCCCGCGCATGCGGAGCCGGCCCGGCTGGCAACGTCGATCCTATGATCCGAGTCGCGGATCAGAAGAGGACGCCCGCCCCGAGGGAGAAGACCGCCTTCGAGTCCTCCACGGTCGTCTTCGTGACGCCGCCGTTCAAGAAGAAGCGCTGCATCTGGAACGTGACGCCGACCAGCGCGCCGAACTCGGTCGCACTGTCGCTCACGGAATCAGGCAACGCCTCCGCGTCCATCGACGTCCGCATCCACAGGAGCTGCGGAATGGCGTGCGGGATCACCGTCATGTTCGGGCCCGCCTGGAAGCTGTACCCGATGCCCGCGCCCACGGGCACGGTCAGCGTGGAAATCGTCACGTCCGACTCGGACATCCGGCTGTAGCCGAAGCCCGCAACGGGGCAGACGGAGACACCCGTCAGCGGCAGTTCGTATGCGGCATCAGCGGCGAACCCGTGGACGTTGACGTCCCCCTCGTCCGGCGTGGTCAGCGTGTAGCCGGCGCTGACCGACAGGGGGCCCAGCGTGTTGTAGCGGAACCCAGCGCCGTAGCTCTTGGCTCCGTCAGGGAAGGCGACGCTCCCCGAAAGGGCCATGTTGCCCGCGCCGGCCGCCGAGCCGACGCAGGCCTGGGCCGCGGCCGCCGACGGAACGGCCAGCAGACCGCCGAGGAGCAGCGTGAACGTACGGATGTGCATGCGTCGCATGATCCAACCTCTCGTTGGGGTCCAGTGTCCCGCCTCGCCGCACGCATGCGTGTCGCGGCAGGGCGGTTTTCCGGGGAGACCGGCTGAATCCCTGTTGGGCGTCTCCGGCAAGCCCGCCATCACGGGAACGCTGGGCCGCCCTTGACGGGTGAATCCTCGCTGCGCGTCTCCGTCGCGCGTCACCGGCTGCGCTGGTCCGCGAGCCGCAGACGCGTGCCGCTAGAGGCCGCGCTGGCGTCGGTTCGGTACTGTGTCGGGAGAGAGGTTCGGGAAGGAACCAACGGGAAGATGGCTGTAAAGATAGCGGCGTGACCGGCCAGTCCACAAGCCCTGGACCCCCTGACAGCTGGCGCGCCGGCAACATGCCGCGGCCTGACGGGGCCGCCACACGGGCGTCGCCATACGTGGGGGAGGGGGCCGGGGCCGCTATCCGGCGATGGGGCTGGCGCAGGCGAGTCGCTCCCCTATTTTCCCAATCACCTCCCCGTCGCGCCAGCGCCTCTCTCCCCCGCCCGCGCGGCCACGGTTCCCGGCCACGTACCACAACAGCGCGCCCGGATGCCGACAGAACGCAGGACCATCACGCAGGTGCTGGCGCAGCACAAGGACTCCCTGGTGGCGGTGCCCGGCGTGCTGGGGGCCGCGATCGGCACCTGGGAGCGCGAGCCCTGCATCGTCGTGTTCGTGGAGCGCGAGACACCCGAGATCCGCCGGCGTATCCCACCCAGCCTCGGCGGCTTCCCGGTGAAGGTCGAGGAGGCCGAGCGGCTGGGGCTCCCGCGCCACGGCCCGTAGCGTCGGCGGGTCGGGGCCGCGCGGCAGCGCAGCGGCCGCCGGGCCGGGCGCTCAGCCCGTCGACCGCCGCTCCAGCAGCGCCTCGGTCTCCAGGATCTGAGGCCCGTTCTCCGTGCAGACGGCGTAACGCGACGGGTAGAGCGAGACGCCGGCGAACTCGCCGCGCGTGTTCACGATGTAGAAGTTGACGTTGAAGTTAGGCAGCCCGCGGTCGTCGAGGAGCCGTGGCTCCACCGTGTTCCGCTGGATGCGCCGGCACGCCTCGATCCCCGCATCCTTCGGGCTCCTGCCCCGCCGCATCTCCTCCACGATCAGGAACGAGCACAGCCCGAACAGGTTCGCCTCCCCTCGGCCCGTGGAGCCGGCGGCGCCGACGTCGCCATCGACGTACAGCCCGGCACCCAGGATCGGCGAATCGCCCACGCGCCCGGGGATCTTCCAGGCCAGCCCGCTCGTGGTGGTCACGCCGCACACGTGCCCGGCCGCGTTCACGCCATTGCAATTGATGGTGCCGTACAGGTGCTCCGGATCGATCAGCCCTTCCTCGGCCATTGCCAGCGCCGCGCGCCAGCCCGCGTCCAGCCGCTCCATGTACTCGCGGACGTCGAGGGCGTCGTAGCCGGCCTCGCCCGCTGGCGAGCCGCCGCGTAGCGCGCGATCGTCGGCCGCCCGCCTGCGGTCGCCGGCACCGCTCCGCCGCGCTGCGCCAGCGCCCGGCGCACCGGCGCCGGCCGCCCCGCTGCCGCCCGTCCCCCGGCCGCCTGCCGGCCGCGCGGGCGGCGGGTAATGCCCGGGATCTGTGCGGCGCTTCCACTCGAGCCACAGCTCGCGCGAGCGCGGCGTGTTCAGGTCGTCCTCGATGGTGAAACCCATCATGCGCGCGAAGCGCTGCGCATCCTTGCCCACCAGCAGGTGGTGGTCCGTCACCTCGAGCACCTTCTGGGCGACGAGCGACGGCGTGCGCACGCCCTCGAGCGCGGCGACAGCGCCCGCGCGCCGCCGCGGCCCGTGCATGCACGACGCATCGAGCTGCACCACGCCATCCGCGTTGGGCAGCCCGCCGTACCCCACGCTCGTGTCTTCGGGGTCGAGCTCGACGATGTTCACGCCCGCGATCACGGCGTCCAGCACGTCCGCGCCTTCCGTGATCATCCGGAACGCCCGCTCGACCGCCGTCTCCGTGCCGCCGTTGCGATAGCGATGCCCGTTCGCGGACGCCACGACGACCGGCCGCGCCGCGCGCACGTGCACGG
>DATCLK010000028.1:0-10101 GCA_036563975.1 Longimicrobiales bacterium
CAGCGTGGACTTCCCGGCCCCGCTCGCCCCCACGATCGCCACCACCTCTCCCGGCGCGACGCGGATCTCTACCCCGTCCAGAACGGTGAGTTCTCCGCCATCCCCGCCGATGTAAACCTTTCGCAGGCCGATCCCTTCCAGGACCGGGAGGGACCCCGCGTCCGGACGCGCCCGCGCTTCTGCCGAGCCGGCCACCGCTTCCGGCGCGTCACTCATGGCGGATCGCCTCGACCGGCTGGAGCCGCGAAGCCTGCCGGGCCGGGTAGATCGTCGCCGTGAACGAGATCAGCAGGCTGACGATCAAGATGAGCGCCATGTCCAGGGGCTCCAGCGCGACCGGGAGCGTGTCGATGAAGTACACCTCACCCGGCAGCTTGATGAACTGGTACCGATCCAGCAGCCAGACCAGCATCAGGCCGCCCACCGCTCCTAGCCCGGTCCCGATCAGGCCGATGGCCAGGCCCTGAAGCACGAACACCCGCAGGATCCGCCCGTCCGTCATCCCCATGGACTTGAGGATCCCGATCTCGCGCGTCTTGTCCGTGACCACCATGATCAGCGTGCTGATGATGTTGAACGCCGCCACCAGCACGATCAGGAACAGGATCACCCCCATGGCCAGTTTCTCCAGCTTCAGGGCGGAGAAGAGCTGCCGGTTCAGGGTCATCCAGTCGCTGGTCCAGTACGGGAAGCCGAGCGTCAGGTCGATCTGGCGGGCCACGTCCCGCGCGCTCCAGGGATCTCCCACGTTGACGGCGAGGCCGCCCACCTCGTCGGGCTGCATGTCGAGTAGATCCTGCGCGACCGGCAGCTCCACGTAAAGGTTCTGCTGGTCGTACTCGTACATGCCCGTTTCGAACGTGCCGGTCACCTCGAGCTCCCGGTACACGGGCACAATGTCTCCGCTGGCCGAGCGCTTGATGTTCTCGAGGGATGCCACGAGCAGCGTGTCGCCAGGCCTCGCGCCCAGCTTCTCTGCGAGCCGGGCGCCCACCAGCACGCCGGGGAGGCCGCTCTGCGTCGGGCGGAGCGCTTTCTTCCCTTCCTGGATCGCGCGCTCCACGTCGGACATCGGGATCGCCGCCGCGCCCGGCTCGATCCCGTAGAGCATGCCGGCCTGGACGTAGACCACGTCCTTGGTCACCGCGACGTGGGTCATGACGAACGGCGCGGCCGCCAGCACTCCCGGCACCTCGCGCACCCGCTCAAGCGCAGCGCGCCACCCGTTCAGCCGCAGGCCGTCGCCGGTCTGGAAGACGAAGACGTGGGGGTTGCTGCCGAGGATCTTCGCCTGGAGGTCCCGCTGGAGCCCCGTCATGACCGCGATCACGGTGATCAGCGCCATGACGCCGAGGAAGATCCCGCCGACCGCGATCAGCGTGATCAAGGAGAGGAAGCGGCCCTTGCGGCGCGACGCCAGGTACCGGCGCGCGATGTACCACTCCAACTGCTTCACGGCCGCCCCTTCATTCTGGTCTCATGGTGGGGAACAGGATGACGTCACGGATCGAGGGCTGATCGGTCAGCAGCATCACCAGGCGATCCACCCCGATCCCGACGCCGCCGGTCGGCGGCATGCCGTACTCCAGCGCCCGGATGTAGTCTTCGTCGTAGGTCTGGGCTTCCTCGTACCCCTGCTCGCGCAGCCGAACCTGCGCCTCGAAGCGCTCCCGCTGGTCGAGGGGGTCGTTCAGCTCGCTGAAGGCGTTGGCGATCTCGCGTCCCGCCACCATGAGCTCGAAGCGCTCGACCAGCCTCGGGTCGCCTCGTTTCGGCTTGGCCAGCGGAGACAGCTCCCGCGGGTAGTCGGTGATGAATACCGGCTGCTCCAGGTGGGGTTCCACGAGCCGCTTGAACAGCTCGTCCACCAGTTTGGGGCGGGTGAGCGCCTCCTCGTCCTCCACGCCGCCGAGCGAGCGAACCGCCTCCCGCAACGCCTCGTCACCCATGCTCTCGACGTCCATGGCGCCGTAGCGCCGCAGCGCCTCGAAGTACGGCAGTCGCGGGTACGGCGGCGTGAAGTCGAGCTCGATGCCCTGGTACGTGACGCGCAGCGGCCCGCCGGTCACCTCCCGCACCACCGTCGCCAGGAGCTCTTCCACCAGCGCCATCATATCGTTGTAATCGGCGAAGGCCTGGTAGAACTCGAGCATCGTGAACTCCGGGTTGTGGGTCCGGTCGATGCCCTCGTTCCGGAAGTCCTTGCCGATCTCGTACACCCGCTCCAGCCCGCCGACGATCAACCGCTTCAGGTACAGCTCATCGGCGATGCGGAGGTACAACGGCATGTCCAGCGCGCGGTGATGCGTGATGAACGGTCGCGCCGAGGCGCCGCCGTACAGGGGCTGCAGCACCGGCGTCTCCACCTCGATGTAGCCGCGCTCGTCCAGGAACCGCCGCAGCGCCGCCACCACTCGCGCCCGGGTCACGAACACCTCGCGGACCTCCGGGTGAACCGCAAGGTCCGCGTACCGCTGCCGGTAGCGCTGCTCGATGTCCGCGAACCCGCCGAACACCTGCCGCTCGCCCGTCTCGGGATCCACCACCTCCTTCCCGTACGGCAGTGGGCGCAGCGACTTGGCCAGCAGCTCGAACGCCGTCACGTGAACCGTGACCTCGCCCATGCGGGTCCGGAACAGCCGCCCTTCCACGCCCAACCAGTCGCCAGGATCCAGGAGGTCCAGGAGCCCGAAGCGCTCGGGGCCCAGATCGTTCTGGCGGAAGTAGAGCTGGATGCGACCCTGCCGGTCCGCCAGGTCGGCGAACACCGTCTTGCCGTGGCTGCGCAAAGCGACGAGCCGGCCGCCGAGACGGACGGCCGGCCCGCGCCCTTCCTCCAGCGTGCCCGCCGCCTCGGCGGCCTCGAACGCGGCCCGCGCTTCCGCGGTCCCCGCAGTGACCTGGTACCGATAGGCGTAGGGCTCGATCCCCCGACGCCGCAACGCCTCCAGCTTCTCGTACCGCGTGCGGATCGCCTGGCTCTGCCGCTCCTGCCGGACGCCCGCTCCCTCGCTCGCGTTCTCCCGCTCCGCCATCACGCTCCTCAAACCGCACGGGCACCGAATTCCTTCAGGTACGCCTCGATGAACGGATCCAGGTCACCTTCCATGACGCGCTGCACGTCCGGGATCTTCAGCTCCGTGCGGTGGTCGGTCACCATGGTGTACGGCTGGAACACGTAAGACCGGATCTGGTTGCCCCAGGCGATCTCCGTCTTCTCCGCCTCCAACTTCTGCCGCTCGGCCTCGCGCCGCTCCAGCTCCCTCTGGTACAGCGCCGCACGCAGCATCTTCATCGCCGTGGCGCGGTTCTGGTGCTGGCTGCGCTCGTTCTGGCACGTGACCACGATCCCCGTCGGGATGTGCGTGATCCGCACCGCCGAGCTCGTCTTGTTGACGTGCTGCCCGCCGGCGCCCGACGAGCGGAACGTGTCCACCCGCAGGTCCTTCTCGTCGATCTCGATCTCGATCTCCTCGTCCACCACCGGGTAGACGAAGACGCTCGCGAACGACGTGTGCCGACGCTTCTGCGCGTCGAACGGGGAGATCCGCACCAGCCGGTGCACCCCCTTCTCGGCCTTCAGGTAGCCGTACGCGTGGGGGCCGCGGACCTCGAGCGTCGCGCTCTTGATCCCGGCCTCCTCACCCGCCTGGTAATCCAGCAGCTCCACCTCGTAGCCGCGCCGCTCCGCCCAGCGCGAGTACATGCGGAGCAGCATCGCCGCCCAGTCCTGCGACTCCGTCCCGCCGGCTCCCGGGTGGATGGTCACCAGCGCGTCCCGGGCGTCGTCCGGCCCGCGCAGCATGTTGCGCAGCTCGAGCCGCTCGACCGCATCCTCGAGCGCCCCGACCTCAGCCGCCCACTCCTCGGCGAGGCCGGCGTCGTACTCCAACTCGAGCAGCTCGCCGAGCTCCTCCAGCTCCGCGACCTTGCCGGACAGCTCCTCCCACGGCTCCACCCAACCCTTCAGCTCCTTGATTTCAGCGACGGCTCCGCGCGCGGCCTCCGCATCGTCCCAGAAGCCCGGCGCAGCCATTCGCTCCTCGAGCGCCGTCAAACGCTCCCGCTTGCGCTCGACGTCAAAGATGACCTCCGAGCGCCTCGATGCGCTCCCTGAGATCGTCCAGCTTCCCTCTCAGCTCAGTCGCCATCGCGCTTCACACCTCCTCTAACGCGAGAGGCCGTCCAAGCCGGACGGCCCCGATCTCTCGATCCACCAAAAAAATATAACTCCGGCGCAGGTTTGCGGCAACGGCGCCGGCCAGCCGCCCCGCGCCGCGTCCCGCCCGGCGCGGCTCCGGTGTCGCACGGCGCCGATCCCCACCTCGAGTGGACGCGCCCCGACCCTCAGAACACCTTCTGCCCTCGCGCGAGGATCTCGTTCAGCGCATCGCGGAAGTGGGAGGTCCCACGCGCCACCTCCAGGCCGACCTGCTCGACATACTCGTCCCAGCTCTTGAGGATCTCCTCCTTGAACTCGGTCCGGAGGGTCCCCTCCCGCAGGCTGCGCTCGCAGCGCTCCTTGTGGTAGACGACGATATCCGAGATCAGGGCACGCGCGATCCTCCGGGCCCGCTCGTCCGGATCCGAAGCCACACCCTTCGCTCCGGCCCGCGACACCCCGCCAGACGGCGGCGGCCGCCGCGGCGCCGGCGTCGGCGCCGGGGCCGGATCACCAAGGGGCTTCATCCCCGCAACACCGGCACTCCTGGAAGGACCGGCAGGACCGGCCGCACCGGAAAGACCAGCAGCGGCACCAGCAGTGCCCGCAGCTCTGGCAGGCCCCCCCGCTCCGGGAGTCCCCACGGCGCCGGCGGCGCTCGCGGCGCTCGCGGCGCTCGCGGCGCCCACGGCGCTCGCAGCGCTCGCAGAGGCCGTCACGCCGGCAGCTCCCGCGGGGCGCGCAACGCCAGCGGCCCCGGCGCGAGCCGGCTCGCCCACGATCCCGGGGGCCGCGAGGCGCTCCGACGCCACCGGAGGAACCGCCGGCGGGATGGCTGTCCCCGCGCGCGCGGCCGCGGGACGCACCGGCGCTCTGGCCACGCCGCCCGGTCCCGCCGGCGTGGTCGGCCCGCCGGCCGCAGGGGTCGACGCCAGCGGGCGTGCGGGCGACGCCGCGCCGCCCACCGCCATGGTCGCGCTGCAGCGCGAGCACCTCGCCCGGACGCCGCCCGGCGGGACGCGCTCGGGATCGACGCGGTAGACGCTATGGCACTGAGGGCAACGGACGTTCATGTCGGGCCTGCCGCTTCGGTGCCTGCCGCGGATGCCGTCGAGGCCACGGTCGGCACGGGCACATCCCGTCGCCGGTCCACGGCGTAGACGGACCCCGGCAGCGACTTGGCGTATGCCTTCATCTCCGTCGCGAGCTCGCTCACGCGAGCCGTGTGGGTATAGCGTCGGTACTGGTTCGTCACGACGCCGATCGACAGCGTCATGAGCGGAATCTTCAGGATGTTGCCCCGGCGATCTTTGCCCAGGAAATAGCCGAGCCGCCGGTCCTCCTCCTCGTACTGGTACGGGATCAGCTCATCGAAGATCTCGATGATCTCCTCGCAACACGGGCGCATGCACTCGAGCGGCACGTTGAAGATGAAGTCATCGCCGCCGATGTGGCCGATGAAGCCGCCCGGCGCGTGCGCCTTGACCACATCTCGCAGGATCCGGGAGACCAGCAGGATGACGCGATCCCCCTCGTTGTAGCCGTACCGGTCGTTGAACTCCTTGAAATGGTCCAGGTCTGCGTAGCAGACGGCGAAGAGCTCGCCGGAGCGCAGGCGTTCTGCGATGTCCCGTTCGATCTGGACGGTCCCGGGGAGCCGGGTCGTGGGGTTGACGCTCACGTCCCGGTCGGCCCGGTGCAGGGTCATCTGGATCCGCAACAGTTGCTCGCGGACATCCATCCGCGGCGTCAGCACCTCGTCTGCCCCGGCGTCCAGGCCCTGCAGCACGACGTCGGTGGCCGGGTCCGGCGCCAGGAAGATCACCGGCACGATCGCCGTGAACGCGTCGCTCTTCAGTTGCCGACACAGCTCCTGCGAGGCCGGGCCGAGGCCGCCGTGCATCACGATGCAGGCCGGGTAGCTGCGGTTGACGAGCGCCAGCACCTCCTCGGCCGTATCGACGCTGAGGATCCGGAGGCCGCGCGCCGCCGCGAACTCCGCCAGCAGGCCGGGAACCTCCTGGCCATGCGGCGCGTGATAGATCATGACCGAAGCTGAGTGCATGGCGCCGGGGAACCGGGGCAACGGGGAGAATGTGCTGAAGTTACCAAGACTTCGTACGGCTGTCAAACGTTTCGCCACCCCCGCCCGCGCCGGGGCGACCGGCCGCCTCGGCCGCTCGTCGGAGCGCCCACCGCATCCACCAGCAGGAAGTCGATCGTCCGCTCCTCGCGGTCCACGCGCGCGACCCGCACGCGCACGCGGTCGCCCAGGCGGAACCGCCGACCCCGCCGCTCCCCGACCAGCGCGTAGCCCTCCTCGATGTACTGGTAGTAGTCGTCCTCGAGGGAGCCGACGTGGATCAGTCCTTCGACGAAGTAGTCGTCGAGCAGCACGAAGATGCCGAAGGCGGTGACCCCGCTGACCGTGCCGGTGAAGGTGTCGCCGACGTGCCGCTCCATGAATTCGACCTTCTTGAGGTCGACGCTGTCCCGCTCCGCCTCCACGGCGACTCGTTCCCGCTCGCTGCTGATGCGCGCGATCCCGGGCAGCACCTCCTGGGCGAGCTCGGGCGGCACCGGCTCGCGATCCACGAATGCCTGCGCGACCAGCCGATGGACCGCCAGGTCCGGGTACCGCCGGATCGGCGACGTGAAATGCGTGTAGTGGCTCGCCGCCAGGCCGAAGTGTCCGACGTTCTCCACGCTGTACCGCGCCTGCTTCATCGAACGCAGGACGACGGTCGAGACCAGCCCCTCCTCCGGCCTCCCTCGAACGGCCTCGAGGAGCCGCTGCAGATCCTTCGGCCGCGGCGTCCGGCCACCGCCGAGCGCCAGGCCGAGGGTCGCGACGAACTCGCGGAGCTGCGCCATCCGGTCCGGGTCGGGACGCTCGTGGATGCGGTAGATGAACGGGATCCGTTTCCGTGCTGCCCACGCAGCGATCGTCTCGTTCGCGAGCAGCATGAAGTCTTCGATGAGCCGGTGGCTCTCCAGGCGAAGCACGCGCTGGATGTCCGTCGGCTCGCCCCGCGTGTTCAACACCACGCGCGCCTCGGGGAGATCGAAGTCCAGGCTGCCACGCTCCTCCCGCAGCGCGCGCAGCTTCCGGCTCAGCTGCACGAGGTCGCGCAGTGCGGCGTCCGTCTCACCGTCCACCGATTCCGCTCCGTCCAGCACTCGCTGGGCGTCGTCGTAGGACAGCCGGTGACGGCTGCGGATCACGCTGCGCGCGAGGCGACGCTTCAGCACACGCCCTTCCGCGTCCAGCTCGATCAGCAGCGAGAGCGCGAGGCGGTCCACGCCCGGCAGGAGCGAGCAGAGGTCGGAGGACAGGGCCTCCGGCAGCATGGGAATCGCCCGGTCCACGAGGTAAATGCTCGTGGCGCGCCGCAACGCCTCGCCATCGAGCGCGCTGCCCGGACGCACGTAGTTGCTCACATCCGCGATGTGGATCCCGACCTGCCACGAGCTCTCCCCCGTCCGGCGGATGGAGAGCGCGTCGTCGTGATCCCTGGCGTCCGTCGGATCGATCGTGAAGACCAGCTCGTCGCGGAGATCGCGTCGGCCTGTCAGGTCATCCGCAGTGATCCCCCGCTCGCGCAGCGCCTCTGCCTCGGCCTCCACCTCGGGCGGGAACTCGACCGGCAGCTCGTACCCGTAGATCACGGCCAGGACATCCACGCCGGGCTGCCCTGGCGCACCGAGCACGCGTTCGACCTCTCCGGCAGGTCCCAGGTGCTCGTCTCCCCAGGAGGTCACGCGGACGACCACGAGGTCGCCCGGGCGGGCGTCCTTTTCCTGCCCCGGGGGCACGAAGACGTCTCTGGTCAGCTTGGGGTCGGCCGGCTTCACGAAGCCGAAGTTTCGCGCCGGATGGTAGGTGCCGACGATCGACTCGCGGCCTCGCTCGAGCACCCGGATGATGCGGCCCTCACGGCGTTGTCCTCGCCGCTTCTTCTCGATCCGGGCGATCACCCGGTCGCCGTTGACGGCGGAACCGAGCCCCTCCACGGGGATGTAGAGGTCCGCTCCGCCGTCATCAGGCACCACGAAGCCGGCGCCACTCCGGATCGTGTGGAGGCGGCCGGCAATGAGGTTGATTCGTTGGGGTACGGCATAGCGCTGCCGGCGGACGCGGTAGAGTTCGCCTTCGGACTCCATGCGGCGAAGGAGGTCCCGGAACGCGGCGTACTCGGCCTTCGGCACCTCGAGCGCGCGCGCCAGCTCCTTCGCCTTCAGCGGACGACCGGCCTCGGTGCGCAGGTAGCTCACCACGCGTTCTGCCGTTACCACCGCCCCTGCCTCCCCAACGCCGGCCTCGCCATCGATGTCGCGATGATCATCTCGTCCTCGGGTCGCGAGCCGCGCCCGAGCGGGAACGCGGCCGCGGCGGCAGCGCGGCGCGCGGCCCCGTGGAGGCAAACGGGCCTGCCGCGCCCTCGCAGCGTGGTTTGCAAGGTTCAGACCCAGCGAGTCGCCGCGGCAGCGAACGGCGGCCCGCCGGCTTGGAGGCGCGCGCTCCGTTTCGATTCCAGCGCGGGCGGCTGCGTACCGGCGCCGGCTCAGAGCGGCTTGGCTTCATCCAGCAGCATGATCGGAATGCCGTCCCGCACCTCGTAGACGAGGCGGCAGCGCTGGCAGACCAGCTCCTCCGGCTCAGTCCGGTACTCGAGCTCTCCCTTGCACTGCGGGCAGACCAGAATCTCCAGCAGCTCTTTGTCGAGCATGGCGACCTCACGTCCCTTGCGATGATGTGCGGCTGCGACCGCCGGACCGCCGGCTCGCAGCGCTGCCAGGCCGCTGCGGGCTGGCGGGCGTCGGCTCAGGCACGGGATACCCCAGCCGGCGGAGCACCGGCGCCCTCCGTCGCCAGCCAGGCTCGACCTTCACCCACAGGTCGAGGTAGACCCGCGAACCAACGAACGCCTCGATCTTTTGCCGCGCGACGGAGCCGAGGTTCCGGATCGCGGCGCCCCCGCGGCCGATGAGGATCGACTTCTGGCTGTCCCGCTCCACGTGGATGTTCGCGCGGATGTAGATCGGCTCCTCCGCCTCGCGGAACTCCGCGATCGTCACGGCCACGCTGTACGGGATCTCCTCCCGGTACTGCTCGAAGATGGTCTCCCGGATCAGCTCCGCGACGAAGAAGCGGACCGGCTGCGTCGCGATCTCGTCGGGCGGATAGAAGAACGGCGAGGCCGGAAGCGCTTCGGCGAGCGTGTCGCGCAGCTCGCCCACGCCCTGCCCGGTTGCAGCGGAGATCCGGTGCGGCTCAATGCCGAGCGTGTCCCGGCTCCAGGCCGCCAACCGTTCCACCGCCTCCGCCGGCGCCGCGTCGATCTTGTTGATGGCAACGAACAGCGTCGCCCGCCGCGCGCGCAGCAGGTCCAACGCGTCTCCGGCGGGAAGCTCATCGGGCCGGGTCGCATCCAGGAGCAGCAGGACGAGGTCGGCGTCGTGGATTGCCGTCAGCGCCGCCTGAAGCATCGACTGCTGGAGCAGGTAGGCGGGCTCCAACAGCCCGGGCGTGTCCACGAAGATGATCTGGACCTGATCGGTCGTGTAGATGCCCAGGATCGGCTGCCGCGTGGTCTGCGCGCGCGCGGTCACGATGCTCAGCTTCTCGCCGATCAGCGTGTTCAGCAGCGTCGACTTGCCGACGTTGGGCCGGCCGACGAGTGCGACGTAGCCCGCGCGCTGTCCGGCCTCGCGGACCGCTTCCGTGTTGCTGCCGCTCATGTCATCCAAGGTAGAAGGAGCGCTGAAGTCCCGGCAAGCGATTCCTGCGATCGCCTCGCCCCTTAGCGTTGCTGGCGCAACACGGGTTTTGGGGTTTGAGGTTTTGGGTTTGGGGTTTGGGGGGAGGAGAGAGGGTGGTTGGCCGGCGGCGACGTACTCTCCCACCCGGTCGCCCGGGCAGTACCATCCGCGCTGCG
>DATCLK010000029.1:0-3075 GCA_036563975.1 Longimicrobiales bacterium
CCGAGCAGCGAGAGCGCCGTCGCGCCGGCGGCCCATGCGGCCGCGCGGCTGCCGACGGCGCCGAACGCCGAGGCGACGAGCACGAGCGGCGGCGCGCACCAGAAGAGCAGCAGCGCCGCGGCGGCGAGCCAGGGTGCGGCCGGCGCGAGCCACGGCTCGACGACGTGTCGCCCGCCGAGCGCGAGGTTCTTCGTCCAGCCCTCGATGATCTCGCCGAGCGACCGGTACATGCGCGTCTCCATCAGCTCGGGCGCGTGCGCCAGGAACAGCTTCTTCCCGCTGGCGACGAACCGCTGCGCCAGCCGCAGGTCCTCCGCCACCTCGTAGCGCACCGCCTCGTGGCCGCCCACCTCCTCGTACGCGCTGCGCCGCACCATGATGAACTGGCCGTTCGCGATCGCGTCCCGCGGCCTCCGAGCGCGGTTGACCCAGCCCGCGCTCGGATAGCGCATCATGATCGTGAGCAGGAGCTGCGGCATCACCGCGCGCTCCCAGAAGGTGCGCAGCCGCTGCCGCGGCAACACGGTGACGAGGTCGGCGCGCTCCGTCTCGAGCGCGCCGACGGCGTGCCCGATCAGCGCCGGCCCCTGGCGCGTGTCCGCGTCCACGAACAGCAGGACATCGCCCCGCGCCGCGCGGTAACCCTGCCAGCACGCCCATGGCTTCCCGAACCAGCCCGGGGGCAGCGGCGCGCCCTCGATCACGTGCACGGCGCCGTCGCTGCGCTCCGCCAGGGCGCGCGCGATGTCGCCCGTGCCGTCCACGCTCTCGTCATCCACGACGATGATCTCGCGCCGCGGGTACGCACTGTCCAGCAGGGTCGCGAGGCATTCCGCGATGTTGTGCGCCTCGTTGCGCGCGGGCACGATGATCGAGACGAGCGGCGCGTCGTCATCGGTCGGTGGCGCGTAGTTCGCGATGCGCGGCCGCTGCCGCAGCAGCACCGGCATCCAGAGCACGAACAACGCCCACGGCACGAGCGAGAGGAGGAGCGTTCCCATGGCGGGGTGGAAGGTAACAGCGCTGCCGGTGCGGTGGGGAGGCCGGGGGCCGAGCGGGCGGGCGTTCCTGTCTTGCGGAAGGCAACAGCGCTGCCGGTGCAGGGGGGAGGGCGCGGCGGATCTTCGTGCTCTCAGCGCCTCCGCGTGAAAGGGACCTCTTTCTCTGCGCCCCCTCGAGAGGACTCCGCGCCCTCTTCCTCCTTGCTGCCGCACCGTGCCAGGCCGTAGCTTGCGGCCTCCGCGCCGAAGGAGCCGCGTTCGCCCCCCGCGCCGAGATGGTACAAGGTTGTACCATTTCGCTCCCCGCGCGCGAGGTGGGACCCCGAGAGCGCCGGCCGCGCGCCACGAGGGCGCCCTTCGACCGCGCTCGTGGCGGGCGCCCCGAAGCGCCCACCGCACGCGGGGCACGGGCCCCGGAGCGCGGACCGCATACGGGGCGGGGGCCCCCGGAGTGCCGACCGCCCGCGGCGGAGCCCCCGACCCGGCCCGCCGGGCCATGGCGCGAACCGCCCGCGCCCGGCTCGGCACACCGCTCCATGCTATGAGGGCCGGCTCCGCGCGAGGCGACGATCGGGGCCGCGCCCGGCTCTGCGCGAGGCGACGATCGGGCCCGCGCCCGGCTGCCTCCGTCGGCGCACAGCTTCACGCCTGGGCCCGGGTACGTGCGCGTCCTGCGGTACTTCTGCAACCGGGAGGAAGTGGTGGACCGCGTCGTCGAGACGCTCGCGCGCTGGAGCGGCGCATGACGATCCGCGAGGCGCAGCGGGCGGTGGACGCGTGGATCGGCCAGTTCGAGGAGGGCTACTGGCCGCCGCTCTCGAACCTCGCGCGGCTCGTCGAGGAGGTCGGCGAGCTGGCGCGCGAGCTGAACCACCGCTACGGCCACAAGCCGAAGAAGCCCGGTGAGCCCGAGCAGGACCTCGCGCTCGAGCTGGCGGACATCCTGTTCGTGCTCATCGCGATCGCCAACGAGCAGCGCATCGACCTCGAGGCCGCCTTCGAGCGCGTGCTCGAGAAGTACCGCGTCCGTGACGCGAACCGCTGGCGCCGCATCGCGGGGACGGATGCGGCCGCCGATGCAGCCCGCGGCGGCGGCGCCGCCGACGCAGACCAGGCCGCGCACCCTGGAGAGCCAGGACGCGGCTGAGGGTTCCCCCGCAACCGGGCCGGACCGCCGCTCAGCGGCCCTGCAACTTGGTGGTTGATCCGCGCTCCGCTGCTGTAGTGCAGCCGTGCGGAACCGCTGCTCAACGAGCCTGCGATCCCCGTGGGCTCGCTGCTGCGGCCCAGCCGCCCGGACCGCCGCTCAGCGGCCCTGCAACTCGTACAGATACCAGGCCGCGACGGTGATCGCGTGGCGGATGCGGCCGCTGGCGATCAGCTCACGGACCCGTGCCGGCTCGAGCACGTGCACGCGCACGTCCTCGCCCTCGTCCGGCGCGGCCCGGCCGTCGGGCGTGCAACCCTCCGCCAGGACCACGGCCACCCGGTTGTTCTGGATCGCCGGGTTGGCTTCGATCACGGCGATCGGCCGGCACGTCGCCGCCCGGTAGCCCGTCTCCTCCTCGAGCTCGCGCAGCCCCGCCGCGCAGGCGTCCTCGCCTCGCTCGACGATGCCAGCCGGTAGCTCCAGCGTCACGGCGCGCGTGCCGTGGCGAAACTGCTCGACGAGGACGATGCGGCCGTCACGCGTGACCGGCACCACGTTCACCCAATCCGGCATCTCGAGCACGTGCCGATCGAGGACCGCGCCCGTGCGCGGGGAGCGCACGCGGTCCCGCCGCACGCGGAAGATCTCGAAGTCCCCCAGCACCTCGGATGCGAGGCGCGGCCAGACGTCCGCATCCGGCCGACTCGCCGCGCCCTGAAGCCGCTCCGCTTCGTGATCTGGCTGCTCCGCCATTCCGCCTCCGGTTGCCTCCGGCCTGGCTTCCAGCGGGTCGGGGCCGGCCGCCAGCCCCGACCCGCCGGTCTAGAAGATCCAGGAGAGGACCAGGATCACCAGGCCGAGGACCAGGATCAGCCACGCCGCCGTGCGGAGCGCAGACCACACGCCCGTGAAGCCCAGCAGCGC
>DATCLK010000030.1:0-38207 GCA_036563975.1 Longimicrobiales bacterium
GGGCAGTTCGTGCAACGCATCACTTGGACGCCGGAGGACCTGACGGACAACGGCGACCTCTTCTGGAACATGAGGACGCACGAGGACACCGACCTCGCGGCGGGCTTCTACATGTTCGTCGTGACGGCGCGCGACCCCGAGACCGGCGCAACGCGCCGCAAGCTCGGCAAGTTCATCGTGATCCGCTGAGGTGGGGATGACCATGCGAATCAGGACCTGCCTGACGGTGCTCGTTCTGCTGGCGTCCGCCACCACGACAGGGTGGGCGCAGCGCCAGGGCACACAACTCCAGTCGGACCCCAACCGCGGGATCACGCGGGTGGGGACGCGCGGGGCGAACTTCCTCGAGATCGGCGTGGGCGCCAGGGAGCTCGCGCTGGGCGGCGCGGTGGTCGCGGCGGCCGAAGGGGTGAACTCGCTCTACTGGAACTCGGCCGCGATTGTCGGGATCCATGGCGTCTCCGGCGCGCTCAGCTACGCGGAGCTGTACGGCTCCTCCGGCGTGACGCACACCTACCTCGCCGCGGCGCTGCCGCTCTCGCCGGGGAATGTGATCGGCGCCTCGTTGACGCGCTTCTCATCCGGGGACGTCCGCGTGACGACCGAGCAGTGGCCGACCGGAGGCGACCCGCAGCGCGCCGAGTTCGTGGAGTGGGCGGGCACCGCGTTCGGGCTGCATTACAGCCGCGCGATCACTGACCGGCTCAACGTGGGCATCAGCGCCAAGTACATCCAAGAGGGGATCACGCAGGCGACCGCAGACTACGTGGGGCTCGACCTTTCCACGATCTTCCACACCGGGATCTACGGCATCACGATGGGGGCCGCCGTCGTGAACGTGGGGACCACCGGCCAGTTCCGCGGCGGCGCGATCGAGACCGTGATGCCCTCGTCGGCGAACCAGGGGACGATTCCGTCCGGCGACCCGGTGGACGTGGAGCTGCGCACGCGGAAGCTCCAGCTCCCGACCGCGTTCCGCTTCGGGATCCGGGCGGAGCTCTACGGCGCCCCGGACGCGATCCTCGGGCCGGGCGCCGACCACGGGCTCGCCATTCTCACCTCGATCCAGGACGCGACGACGACTCTCATGGAGCCGTCGTTCGGGGCGGAGTACTCGTACCGGGGTATGTTCTTCGTGCGCGCGGGCAAGCACTTCCGGAACGAGCCGCGGGCCGGCTGGGAGTTCACCGACGGCCTGTCCGGCGGCCTCGGCCTGCGGCTTCCCGTCGGGGACCGCAGGATTGCGCTCGATTATGCGTACACGGCCCTTGGCGACGCCCTCGGGCACAGCCAGGTTTTCTCCTTCGAGTTCGGCTTCTAGAAGGAGGCGCGGCATGCGAACCGTTTTCGAGGCCGTGCTCCTGGCCCTGATGGCCGCCGCGCCGCTCGCTGCCCAGGCGCGGCAGGGGGAGTTCGAGGTGAACACGCTGCTCGGCTGGCAGCGCTTCGATGATGCCGCCGCGCTCGAGAATGGGCCGGCTGCGGGCATCGACGCGGTGTACTTCGCAACCGGGACGATCGGCGTGGGCGGCTACCTCTCGGTCGGGCGGCCCACGACGAAGGGCGAGTACTTCCCGCTGGTGGGGCTCGAGTTCGAGGACAGCACGTTCCGCTACCTGCCGGACCAGGAGGTGACACAGATCGGGTTCGGCCTCGCCGGCGTGCTGCGCCTCCCCCTGGTCCAGCGTCTGGTGCCCTACGTGACCGCCGGCCTGGGGCGCACGCGCTTCTTCATGGACCCCGAGCAGAACCGCGGCCAGCGCAGTGAGGGCTTCTCGACCTGGATGGTCGGTGGCGGGATCCAGCTCATTAGGGGCGGCACCATCGGCGTGCGCCTCGATGTCCGTGATGAGATCTACACCGGCTTCGACCGCGAGGTGTTCAGCGTCGTCGACCCGCTCTACATCGACCGGACCATGCCACATCCCAACCCGGACATCCCGGAGGCGAAGAGCACCGTACACAACCTGCGCTTCTCTCTCGCCTTCAGCTTCGTCCCGGGCGAGCAAGGGAGATGAGAACCGTGATGCGCTTCGACCTCAGACTTCTCGCCATCGTGGCCGTCGTCGCGACGCTCACGACCTGCGAGCAGGAGCGGTTCGTGGGGCCAGACAGGTCGCTGGACGGCGACTCCGATGATTTCCTGCTCGACCTCAAGGACGCGGGTGGGTTCCCCAACGGCGAGTCCACGATCACGAGCTTCGAGCTGGTCGCGGACGTGGCAGGCAACCCCGACGCGTTCCAGCGCGCGGGCAAGGACGGCTACTACAGCCCCGCCACCGCCCGGTACGAGGTGCACGCCGGGACGCGCATCGCTGGGCAGGACCCGCGGCTCCCCGCGCTCGCACCGCTGCCCGACCCGTCCGCCGCCAGCACTGTGTTCGCGCGGATCATGGGCCCCGAGTACTGGGGTGCGAACATGTGGGACCTGTACATGCGGTGGACCGGGCTTGAGCCCGGCGCGGTCTACACCTTCGCGCTTGAGCGGCTGGCCACGAGGGTGAACGGCCTCGTCGACCATCTCGAGATGATCCTGTACGGCGAGGTGACCGAGCCGGACGAGCTGGTCCCGCTGGGCGGCACCCCGGGCGGATACCCGGCGAACGATTACGCGTGGACGGACAAGGCCGGGTGCCAGGCCGAGCCGATCCCGGACCCGCTGCCGAACCCGTGGTATCTGGGCGCGTTCACTGCCAACGGCTCGGGCGTGGGCACTGCCGACTACTGCATGGGCACGCCCTGGGCATGGTACCAGGACCAGAGCGGCCCGCCCGTTCCCGACTCGTCGATCGTCGTCCCGAACGTGCTCGGCACGGGCGCGGTGCCGGAGTACCAGTACAACTACGTCGTGGTGTACGAGGGCGAGCCGCCGGACCTCGGACCACCCGTGTTGCGCATCCAGCTCGGCGTGGACCTGGACCTCAACGGGAACCCGCTGCCCAACGCGTTCGCCCCGTTCCCGCTCTTCGAGGACCGGATCGACCTGATCGACGTGCCGGGCGTAACGGCGCGGGTGAGGGCGCTTGAGCTCACCACCACATCGCTCGCGCCGCTGGCCGGCACCGAGTACAGTCTCTGGCTGTTCGATTCCCGCACCGGCAATCTCGCCGCCGCGACGGCCGATTACACGCGGATCCTCCGCGTGCAGACGGGCGTGGATGAGGAGGGGAACCCGATCTACGAGGACGACCCGCAGCCGACCGTCCGGACGGCCACGTTCAACCCGGGGGCAGCGGACGAGCGGCACCACTTCGTGCTCAGCTCCGAGACGCTCGACGGGCTGACGACCGGGGACTACACGCACGTGCTGATCGCCCTCGGGACGAGCGAGCCGACGGGCGCGGTCTCGCTTTGGGCGCCATACCTCGACGACGGTGGAACGGCCGACCCGGCGGATGATGCGCTGGTCCAGGGGCCCGTGCGCTTCGGCACGCTCGATCTCGCCGCACCCCGCAACCCGCGGCTGTTCCAGGCGACCGGCGGAGCGAAGGGCTCCTTCTGGGCTGACCGCCTGGGAATCGCGTTCCAGAACCTGCGCAGGCCGCCCGCCGGCTACTACTACGCCCTATGGCTGGTCGCCGAGGACGGCACCGCGCTGGAGCTCGGGCCTCTCACCACTCCGCCCCCGGAGTTCGCCTCCTTGCGAGAGGCCGACGTGGACGACTCCTTCGACGTCGTCACGCCCGGCGAGATCCTCGAGGCGGGCTTCTACATCGAGGCGGACGACGTCGGCCAGCCCTGGACCGCGTTCCAGAGCCTGCGCCTCACGCTCCAGCCCAAGGTGGGGGCGCAGGGGATCGCCCCGCATACCGTGCTCTCCGGCCCGCTGCCCGAGGCGCTCTTCCGCTGAGGGAGCGGGTGGGACGGGTGCCGTGGCACGGTGAACGGCACCCGCACCCACGCCCGGCTGTTGATGATCCGTGAGGGCCGGTACGAGGAGGCGCTGCCGCCGCTGGCGCGCGCAACGGAGCTGCGGCCGGACGTCGCGCGGTTCCAGAACAACCTCGGGATCGCGCTGGAGCGGACGGGGCACCTCGTGGAGGCGGCGCAGGCGTTCCGGGCGGCGCTTGAAGCGGACCCCGGGTACGAGAAGGCGCGCGTCAGCCTCGAGCGTGTCGAGGCCAGGGTGGCTGCGACGACGACGTCGCCGACGCCGCTGGACCTGATCGCCCTCGCCGGCGCGTTCTCGGCGGAGATCGAGCGCTGGAAGCAGGAAGCGAGCGAGCCGCAGGGCGTGGAGTCGGAGAACACGCCGGGCGTGACCGGACAGGAGGGCTGAGGGGAGAGCGCAGCGCGCGGCGCATGCCGGGGCCGGGCGGTTCGGCAGCAGCCGAGCCGACCGGCCCCGGCGCGTTCGCGTATCCCACGGCCGGCCTTGCCGTTCCATCATCTGAGAGCCACCTTGTGAAACGCAGCCGGTCGGTTCGCGCGTACGGAGGAACGGAGCATCACGTGAGCGCCACACGGGAGATGTTGACACGGCGGCTCGCTGCTCGCCTGGCGGAGAGCGGCGGCGAGCCGGCGGCTCATGTGATCGTGGAGGACCTGTGGCTGGCGGTGGTGGAGGGGAGCCTGCCGACGGGCGAGCGGCTGCCGACGACGCGCGAGCTCGCGATCGCGCTGGGCGTGAGCCCGCGCAGCGTCGAGCGGGCGTACGCGGAGCTGGAGCGGCGCGGCGTGGTCGCGACGCGGCCGGGCGAAGGCACCTTCGTGCGGTTGGAGCCGCCGTCGGCGGAGGAGCGGGAGCGGCACCGCGAGTTCGCGGCGCTCTGCCGGGAGACGGTGGCCCGGGCGCGGGAGCTGGGCTTCAGCGTGGACGAGCTGCTGGATGCGCTGGCGGACTACCGCGCGACCGGCGGGCGTTCGTCCGCGCGCGACCGTAGATGAACGCAGGGACGGAGTGGAGACGATGGCGATCGTGCCGACGATGCCGCCCATCCCAAGCAAGCGCAGGGACGCCGTGCACGCCGCGGCCACGCTCCCGGCGCAGCGGACCGGCGCCTCGCCGAACGACACGCGGTACCCGCTGCCGGCGCTGGCGGCGGGCGTGCTGGGCGGCGGCGTGGTGCTCGGCGCGCTCGCGCTCGCCGGCCTCTCGTTGCCCATTGCGGGCATCGCTGCGGCGGTCGCGGGGCTGCTGCTCGGCTCATCCATCAAGTATGCGGACCAGTGGGAGAAGGCGGTGGTGTTGCGGCTGGGCCGCTACCGCGGGCTGCGCGGCCCGGGCGTGTTCATGGTGCTCCCGATCGTGGACCGCGTGGGCTACCACATCGACCAGCGCATCCGGACGACCGCCTTCGGCGCCGAGTCCTGTCTCACGCGGGACACGGTGCCGGTGGACGTGGACGCCATCGCCTTCTGGGTGGTCTACGACGCGGAGCGTGCGGCGCTCGAGGTGCAGGATTACGAACAGGCGGTGATCCTCGCGGCGCAGACGGCGCTGCGCGACGCGATCGGCAAGCACGACCTGGCGGAGCTGATCCAATCGCGCAAGGAGCTGGGCCGCGGGCTGCAGGAGGCGCTCGACCGGAAGATGCACGACTGGGGGATCCAGGTGCAGTCGGTCGAGATCCGGGACGTCGTCATCCCGGAGGCGCTGGAGGAAGCGATGTCGAGGCAGGCGCAGGCCGAGCGGGAGCGGCAGGCGCGCATCATCCTGGGCACCGCTGAGACGGAGATCGCGTCCAAGTTCGTGGATGCTGCGGCCCGCTACGCCGAGAACCCGGTGGCGCTCAACCTCCGCGCCATGAACATGCTCTACGAGAGCATCGTGAAGCGGGGCTCGCTGATGGTCGTGCCGTCCGGCCTCGCGGACTCGCTCAACCTGCCGGGTCTCATGGGGCTGGCCGGCGCGGCGGGGCTAGCGGCGGATGCGGATGCGGCGAAGCCGGAGGCCGAGGAAAAAAGCGCTCCGAAGGTCGCTGCCGGCCCTGACCGCTGAGGCGCCGCGTCCCGGGCTGCCACGCCGGCCCTGATCTGATTACATTTACGCGGTCTCGACACGCGGCCGCTGCCCGGGATCCCGGGCTTCCCCCATGGCCGCGGCGCTCAGGCGCGCAATTCGGAAGCGCGGTGGTGACGCCGCCCGCAACGGAAGGAGCGAGAGATGCTCGGCAAGAGGTCAGACGCGCCGGCACCCCGGCTCCTGCGCGTGGATCGTTCGGCTCGCCCGGGGTGGAAGACGGGAGCTGAGCAGCCGCCCCGTCCCGGGCAAGCCGTCTATTGCACGGAGGGGATGGCGGAGGTCGTCCGCATCCTGGGCAAGACCGGCGACGGTAGCCGCCTGCTCGAGCTGCGCTTGCTGGAAAAGGACGCGCCGCCGTTCTACGCCGCCGCGTCCAACGTGCTCGTGATGCCGGAGGGCGAAGCGGGCAACGGCGCGGCCGGGACAGCGTCTGGCGCCGCGCCGGCGGACAACGGCGCGAGGGCCGCGAGGCCGCAGGAGTCGCCCACGCAGACGTCGTGGCCCGCCCACGAGTTCATCGGGGGGACGCCCGAACCATTGGGCGGCGCTCCCGAGCCCGCTTTCCCGAGCATCCTCACCGACGTCTCCTGGGCGCTCGAGGGCTCCCTCGCACCCGCCGGGCCGTCGCGACCCGAGCCGGCCGGCACCGCGGCTGGCAACCCGGCTGCGCCGGCCGGCGCGTCCGATTCCGCTCCGAACCGTTCTGCCGTCGCGTCGGTGGATGCCACGCCTGCGCCGGCCAGCGACGAGGCCGAAGAGGAAAGCCCGCTGCCCGAGATCATCGGAACGCCGCACGGCCCGCCACCCCGGCCGGACGGGACCGCGTCCGATGCGGACGCGGCCGGGTCGGAAGGCGCGCCGGCCACCATCCCGCTGGATCCCCGCGTACACTGGATCCGCTGAGCCCGCTGCGCGGAGCGACATGATCGGTCGGCTCGGAATGATCCGGGAGGGCCGCGCTCACCGGATCGGCTGAGCCCGCGCACGCGCAGCCATCACGCTCCGCGGGCGGCGCCGGCTCGCCCTCAGCGGCCGCCGCGGCGGCGGCCGGCCAGCAGGTAGTCGAGACTGTAGCGGCCGGGTCCGATCAGGAAGAGGCCGGCGAGGACCCATGCGTTCTTGAACGCGTGGGCGGGCGTCCCCTGGCCGGTCACGAAGTGGTTGGTCGCGGCTACGATCATCACGGCGAGCATCGCGAGCGCGGCGGGGCGGAAGAAGAGGCCGAGCGCGAAGAGGATGCCGCCCACCCCTTCCGCAATGCCGGCGGCGAGGCCCCACGCCGCAGGCGCGAAGTCGATGCCGAAGCTCGCGATCGCACGGCCGGTCCGCTCCCACCGCTCGGGGTCCGCCGTCAGCTTGGGCAAGCCGTGGAACCAGAAAAAGCCGAGGCCGAACCCCAGGCGGAGGATCAGCAGGCCGAAATCGCGGTAGCGTTCGAGTCTGTTCCAGAGCATGGCAGATAGGATAGGGCCGGAACCCCATCGGCTCAAGGCGCCGGGCGGGGGCGCCGCCGCCCCGGGCCGTCGACCCGCGGATCCGCGCCGCGGGGGCGCGGCCACAGAGGCGCGCGTCGAGCGCGGAGGCGCGGGGGCATCGCGCTGGCCAGTCTCGGCAAGGCGGCCTATCTTGCCGCGCATAAACCTCGACGCGCACGGGCGCGCAGCGCCCGGCCCAATCGCCCCCAAGACGAGTCCGAATGCCATGAATCGAACGGTCGTCCTGGCCACGCTGCTGATCCTCGGCGTGGCCGGCGGCGCCGCCGCGCAGGAGGAGGGCGGCGCTGCGGCATCGACGGAGAGCAAGGCCGCGCAGTGGGACGTGAGCGCGCGCCACGGGCCGGTGCGCGAGGTCGACTTCGTGACCGATGAAGGCACGTGGATGTCGGTCAGCGTGAGCCCGGACGGCCGCCGGATCGCGTTCGACCTGCTCGGCGACATCTACGTCATGCCGATCGAGGGCGGCGAGGCGACGCAGCTCACGAGCGGCCCCGCGTACGACGTGCAGCCGCGCTTCAGCCCGGACGGGCGCTACATCGCATTCACGAGCGACCGCGACGGGTTGGACAACCTGTGGATCATGGACGCGGACGGCTCGAACCCGCGCCAGATCACGAAGGAGCGGGAGCGGCAGGTGAACAGCCCGATCTGGACGCCGGACGGCATGTACCTGATCGGGCGCAAGCACTTCCGCAACACGCGCTCGCTGGGCGCGGGCGAGATGTGGCTGTACCACATCGGCGGCGGCAGCGGGCTCCAGCTCACCAAGCGGCGCAACTGGGAGCAGAACGCGGGCGAGCCGGCGCTCTCGCCGGACGGCCGCTACCTGTACTACAGCGAAGACATCTCGCCGGGCGGCGGATTCCAGTACAACCGTGACCCGCACGAGGGGATCTACGCGATCCAGCGGCTGGATCTGGAGACCGGCCGCACGGAGACGTGGATCCGCGGCACGGGCGGGGCGGTGCGGCCCGAGGTCTCGCCGGACGGCCGCACGCTGGCGTTCGTGCGCCGCGTCGGGCCGAAGAGCGTGCTGTTCCTCCACGACATCGAGAGCGGGCGCGAGCGCGCGCTGTTCGACCGGCTGGACCACGACCAGCAGGAGGCGTGGTCCATCTTCGGCGTCTACCCTCACTACTCCTGGACGCCGGACGGCCGCTACATCGTGATCTGGGCGCAGGGCAAGATCTGGAAGGTCGCCGTCGACTCGGGCGAGGCGGTGCAGATCCCGTTCCGCGCACGCGTGCGGCAGGCGATCGCCGAGGCCGTACGGTTCCCCGTCGAGGTCGCGCCGGACAGCTTCGACGTGCGCATGCTACGTTGGGTGAGTGTCGCGCCGGACGGCAGGAGCGTCGTCTACACGGCGCTGGGCAAGCTATGGATCCGGCCCCTGCCCGATGGGCAGCCGCGCCGCCTCACGAACGACGAGAGCAACTGCGAGCTGTACCCCTCGTGGTCGCCCGACGGGCGCTCCATCGTCTACGTGACGTGGAACGACGACGCGCTGGGCGCGGTGCGCATCGTGCGCGCGGACGGCCGCGGCGGGCGCACGCTCACGACCCGGCCCGGGCACTACGTCGAGCCGTCGTTCTCGTGGGATGGCCAGCAGGTCGTCTACCGGCGCATCGGCGGCGACGCGCTGCGCGGCCGGCTCCACTCGCGCGAGACCGGGATCTACCGCGTGCCGGCGGCCGGGGGCGCGTCGGTGTTCGTCACCGAGGAGGGCTCGAACCCGCGGTTCAACCGCGCGGGCGACCGCATCTACCTGACCTCGCGCGAGGAGGGGCAGGTGGCGCTGGTCAGCGTGACGGTGCACGGCGCCGACCGGCGCGTGCACCTGCTCTCGCAGAACGCCACGCAGATCGTGCCCTCGCCCGACGAGCGCTACGTGGCGTGGGTCGAGCGGTACCGTGCGTACCTCGCGCCCCTGCCGCACACCGGCCAGCCGGTCAGCATCGCGCCGGGCGCGAGCGCGTATCCCGTGACACGGCTCACGCAGGATGCGGGGCTGTACCTGCACTGGTCGCCGTCGAGCGACCGCGTGTACTGGGCGCTCGGGCCGTATCTCTACGAGCGAAAGCTCGAGGAGGCCTTTGCGTTCTTGCGCGAGGCAGGTCCTGCGCCCACGGCTGCGCGGGCCGGGGCGGGGGCAGGGCAGGGTGAGAAGGCTGCCGAACCAGCCGAAGCGGTGGAGCCGCCGGAAGCCCCGGCCCCTGCGCAGGCGGACACGGCGGGGCGGTTCATCGGGTTCAGGGCGGCTTCGGACAAGCCGGGTGGCGCGATCGCGCTGGTGGGAGCCACGGTGGTCACCATGCGCGGCGACGAGGTGCTGCGCGATGCGACGATCGTGGTCGAGCGGAACCGCATCACGGCGGTCGGCCCGGCCGCGCAGGTGCAGGTGCCGGCGCACGCGCGGCGCATCGACGTCAGCGGCCACACGATCATCCCCGGCATCATCGACGTGCACGCCCACGTGGCCACGGGCAGCAACGGGATCACGCCGCAGACCCACTGGGCCTACTACGCCAACCTCGCGTTCGGCGTGACCACGCTGCACGATCCGTCATCCAACACCGAAATGGTGTTCTCGAACTCCGAGCTGATCCGCGCGGGCAAGCTCGTCGCGCCCCGGCTCTTCTCGACCGGCACGATCCTGTACGGCGCGGAAGGGCCGTCTCGTGCGGAGATCCAGAGCTACGAGGACGCGCTCTCGCACCTGCGGCGCATGCATGCGGTCGGCGCGTTCAGCGTGAAGAGCTACAACCAGCCGCGGCGGGATCAGCGCCAGCAGATCGTCGAGGCAGCGCGCGAGCTCAGGATGATGGTCGTGCCGGAAGGCGGCTCCACGTTCTACTGGAACATGACGCAGGTCCTGGACGGCCACACGGGCATCGAGCACAACATCCCGGTCGCGCCGCTGTACCGTGACGTGCTCCAGCTCATGGCCGCCTCCGGCACGGGTTACACGCCCACGCTGATCGTGAACTACGGCGGCCTCTCGGGCGAGTACTTCTGGTACCAGCACTCGAACGTGTGGGAGAACGAGCGGCTGCTGCGCTTCGTCCCGGCGGACCAGGTGGTGGCGCGCTCGCGGCGGCGCGTGATGGCTGCCGATGACGACTACTTCTACCAGGAGGTCTCGCGCGCGGCGAAGGCGATCCTGGACGCGGGCGGCCGCGTGCAGCTCGGCGCGCACGGGCAGCTCGACGGGCTGGGCGCGCACTGGGAGCTCTGGATGCTCGCGCAGGGCGGGATGACGCCGCACGAGGCGCTGCGCGCCGCGACGCTGTACGGCGCCGAGTACCTCGGCATGGGCCGGGACCTGGGGTCGATCGAGCCCGGCAAGCTCGCGGACCTCGTCGTGCTCGAGAAGAATCCGCTCGAGGACATCCGCAACTCGACCTCGATCCGCTACGTGATGGTGAACGGGCGGCTCTACGACGGGCTGACCATGAACGAGGTGGGCGGGAAGGCGCGCGGCCGCTTCCCGTGGGAGCGCTGAAGCGCCGGCCCCCTCTCGCTCACGCGGCCTGAGCGCGGCCGGTTGGATGCCGGCCTGGCGGACGTCGAGCGGCGCGCCCGCTCGCCCGGGTGCCGCCGGCCTCACGATGGCGGAGCCGGCGGAGGCAGTTGGCGGCGTGGCCCCGGGTGGGGAACGTTTCAGGCCAGGGCTGGCCGCAGGCCTGTGGAGGCGGCCAGCGCCGTGGCCCTGTGTGCCGCCAGCGCTGGTCGTCCGGGCCGGTCCCGGGTCCCGCCTCAACGGGGAGAAGGCCGGACGATGGATTCAGGATGCACGCCGGGGATCCGCGGCCGCGGTGGTCCGGCCACGTGATCCGCCGTATCTTGCGGAGCCGGACGCAGGGCCGGGGCACAGGACCCGGCCCGTGGCGTCGAGTGCTGGCGTCGGCTGATCGGGAGAGGAGACCGTGAAGCGGTGACGGACACCGGCGGCGACCATCATCGCACGTGAGAGAGTGAGCACGATGAGGCGGTACTGGCCGGCGACGGGGCCGGCGATCCTGGCAGCGCTCGTGCTTGCCGCGCCGGCTTCGCTCGCGGCGCAGCAGGACGATCCTGCGCTGCGCACGCGCGCGGAGCGCACCAATTACGTGGAGACGAGCCGGCTCGAGGATGTCCAGCAATTCCTCGCCGCGCTGTCCGCGCGCTCGGAGCTGGTGCGGGTGGACACGTTCGGCATCTCGGAGCAGGGCCGGCCGCTGCTGCTGGTGACGCTGTCCAACCCGGCGGTCGGCCGGCCGGCGGACGCGCGGGCGCTCCGCCGGCCGGTGGTCTTCGTGCAGGCGAACATCCATGGCGGAGAGGTGGAGGGGAAGGAGGCGGTGCAGATGCTGATGCGGCGGCTCACGCTGGGCGACCTGCGGCCGCTGCTGGATCGCCTCGTCGTGCTGATCGCGCCGATCTACAACGTGGACGGCAACGAGGCGATCGACGTGATGAACCGCACGGCGCAGTACGGCCCGATCGCGGGAGTGGGCCGGCGCGAGAACGCGAACGGGCTGGACCTGAACCGGGACTATATGAAGCTCGAGTCCGCGGAGGCCCGCGCGCTGGTCCGGGCGTACACGGAGTGGGACCCGCACCTCGTCGTGGACCTGCACACGACCAACGGCTCCTACCACGGCTATCACCTCACGTACTCCATTCCGCTGAACCTGACCCTGGACGCGGAGCTGCTGGACTATCACCGCCGCCGGATGATGCCGGAGATCGAGCGGGCGCTGCTCGAGAGGCACGGCTTCCGCTCGTACTACTACGGCAACTTCGAGGAGCGTGCGCCGGCGCCGGGGCAGCCGGCGGCGCGCGCCTGGGTCGCGTTCGACCACCGGCCCCGCGCGGGGCAGAACTACGTGGGCTTCCGCAACCGGCTCACGATCCTGTCCGAGGCGTACAGCTACCTGCATTTCCGCGACCGGGTCGCGGTGACGGAGGCGTTCGTCGAGGAGATCCTGCGGTACGCGGACGCGCACGGCGCCGAGATCATGGAGCTGACGGCGCGGCTTGACCGGGAGTTCGTGAGCGCCGCAGCGGGCGACGAGGAGATGCCGATCGGCGTCGCCTACGAGATCCGGCCGCTGCCGGAGCCGGTGCCGATCCTGGTCGGCGCGGTGAGGCGGGAGGTGAACCCGCGCAACGGCCGCGAGATGCGCGTGATGATCCCGGACAGCATCACGGCCGTTCCCATGCTCGATTACGCGGTGTTCGAGCCGACGCGGAGCGTTCCGATGGCCCGCGTGTACGTCGTGCCGCCGGGCCCGTGGATGGCGCCGGTCGCCGACAAGCTGCGACAGCACGGGATCGTGGTCGAGGAGCTCGCGGAGCCGCTCGAGGCCGAGGTGGTGACGTTCACGCCGTCGTCGCTCACCAAGGCGTCACGCCCCTTCCAGGGGCACCACGAGCTGCGGATGCAGGGAGCGTACGAAAGCGGACGGACGACGCTGCCGGCGGGCTCGCTCGTCGTACGGCTCGCGCAGCCGCTGGGCCGCCTGGCGGCCTATCTGCTCGAGCCCGAGAGCGACGACGGGCTGTTCAACTGGAATTTCTTCGACGCCTGGATCCAGCCGGGAGAACCGGTGCCGGTGCGCAAGATCATGCGGAACGTGCCCATGCAGACGCGCGGCGTCCCCGCGCTGCCGGAGTCGCCATAGATCGTGGCCCCGGTCCATCCATTCCGCGCAACGAAGCGAGTGCCTGATGTCTAGCGGACGCTATTCCAACGGCCAGCCCCGGACCTCCCGGCCAGTCCATCGCCCGCCTCACGGATCGGCGTGCGCGGCACGGCGCGTGGAATACGCGAGGCGGGCCTGCCGGCGGGCCGGGCTGGTCGTGCTGGGCGCCGCCGCGCTCCTTGCCCTCCCGGCAGGGGCCGCCTGGGCCCAGGGTCCGGAGAACAACATGGTCGAGGCGGTGGTGGAGGCCTTCATGCAGCCGGGCCGCAAGATCTACGTGGCGCCCGGGCTCCTGATCACACAGGCCATGGTGAACGCCGGCTTCATGGGCCGGCCGCGCCACTCGGTCGCGACGCTGGAGAGGGTGAGAGAGCGGTTCGACGCGACGATCGCCTACCCGGAGGAGGCGATCAAGTGCAAGGACCGCTCGCGGCCGGAGACGTGCACGCTCCCGGGCGACGGCATGCTTTTCCAGTTCGTGCTGCCGGAGCAGCCGCTGCGGAACGACGTCTTGCCCGTCCGCGTGATCCTCTACCATGACGGCCGGGGCGAGGGCGGGCAGATCCTGCGCGAGGTTTGGGACCTGGTCCTGCGGCGGGAGCGGTACACGGGCTGGCGGGTCGTGCACAGGAACCTGGTGGCGAGGGAGAACGGGCCGTGATGATGCCCGGCACGGGCGGAGCAGGGGTGAGCCGGGGCGGGTGGCCGCAGGCGACGCCCGCGCAGCACCGGGGCGCGGCGCGTGTGGCGGACGCCTCTGATCGTGCAGCGGGGTGGCCGGGCGGCGGTTCCCCCCGGCACGCCGGCGCTCGCGGTGTGACGGCCGCCTCCGGTGTAGCGGGCAGCCGCAGCCAACACGCCGGTTCGCCGCCGGCCGCGCGTCCGCCGGGGGCGTCCCGGCGAACGCCCACCAGGTGGCCGCACACGACGCGCCGGTTAGCCCCGGACGCCCGTTCGGCCCTCACGGCCGCCCGGCCGTGCCAGGGTCCGTCCGTGCAGGATGACTGACCCACCGATGTGGGTGGGCCCGCCCGGGGTGCAGTTGCTCCCATGAGTCGTGACCCGGCTGCGGCGCGGCCGGGTCGTTGTTTTCCCCTTGACATCGCTGGTTCCAGTTCCGGATACTGCGGAGTACGCACAACGAACCGCGCCGGGCTCTCCGCCCGGGCTCGGGCGACACGCGAAGGTGATCGCCGGCCGGCCGCTGCGTCTCGAGCGCGCCGCCCGGCTTCTCGCTTATTGCCGGCTGCCCCCGGACGACCGGGCGACCTGGCCGGCCTGCGCCGCTGCCAGCGGCACCCTCTCGTCCACCTTCGGAGGTCGGTATGACACGAGCATTGCGGAACGTCTGTGTGCGATCGCTGATCGCCCCCGCCCTGCTCGCCGTCACGGCGAGTACCGCCGCGGCCCAGGGGACGGTCACCGGCCAGGTTCGTGCGGCGAGCACGCAGCGGCCGGTGGCCGGCGCCACCGTCATCATCCCCGGAACGAACCTCGGTGCGGTCACGAACGCCGACGGCCGCTACCTGCTGCGTAACGTCCCCGCCGGGGTCCAGCGCCTGCGCGTGGAGTTCATCGGCTACCACGTGCTCGAGCAGACGGCGACCGTGCCCGCGGAGGGGACGGTGGTGGTGGATTTCGAGCTGCAGGAGTCCGCGATCCCGCTGGACCAGATCGTCGTGACGGGTACAGCCGGCCAGGCACGCAGGCGCGAGGTCGGCAACAGCCTGTCGAGCATCGCCTCGACCGAGATCGAGAACGCGCCGGTTCGCAGCATGCAGGACATCATCAACGCCCGGGCCACCGGCGTGACGGTGCTGGCCAACTCGGGCCAGCCGGGGGCGGGCGGCGCGATCCGGCTGCGCGGGAACAACAGCATTGCGATGGGCAACGAGCCGGTGGTCTACGTGGACGGGGTGCGGCTTTACAGCCGTGTCGCGCCGGCGCCCGGCTCCGCCCGGCAGGGCACGCTGCCGATCAACGACATCAATCCCGAGGACATCGAGCGGATCGAGATCGTGAAGGGTGCGGCGGCGACGACGCTCTACGGCACGGAGGCGTCCGGCGGCGTGATCCAGATCTTCACGAAGCGCGGCTCGGCGGGCGCGCCCGTCTGGTCGGCCGAGGTGACCGCGGGCTACAACGATATCGGCCAGCTGGGGCCGGAGGGCGATCCCACGGGGCTGTTCCTCAAGAAGTGCCGCGGGCCCGAGCTGGTCTCGTCGGACGGGATCCGGTGGGAGGACCCGACGTGCCCGCCGAGCGGGAGCTGGCTGCGCAAGGGCATGGTGCAGCGCTACAGCGTGTCCGTGCGCGGCGGGAGCCAGGCGCTGACGTATTACCTCTCCGGCTCGTACAATGACGAGAACGGGGTCATCGAGGGGAACTACTCCCGGGATGGCGGCTTTCGCGGCAACTTCTCCTTCCGGCCGTCGAACACGCTCGAGCTCGCGGTCAACACCGCGTACACGCGACGCAAGATCCGCTGGCTGCCGGACGGCAACCTGGCCAACGGCTTCACGCTGAACGTGATGCGCGGTCGGAACAACAACTTCAAGAACGCGCAGCTTTGTGAGGATACCAGCGTCGTCTGCCTGGCGAACGGTGAGATCCTGGACCAGGAGCTCTACAACAACAACGACCATTTCGTGAGCGGGCTCACGGTGCGCTGGGAGCCGAACGAGCGCTGGTCGCACCGGTTCACCGTCGGGTACGATTACAATGTCGCGGACAATCTCACGCACCTGCCCTTCGCGTTCTCTCGCCAGCCGCTGGGGCAGATCCTGACCCAGGCCTGGAATCACACGACGCTCTCCCTGGATTACGTGGGGTCCTTCCGCCACGAGCTGTTGGGCGCCGCGTCGACGTTCTCGTGGGGCGGCCAGCTCTTCGAGGACCGGAACCGGCAGACCAACTTCCAGGGGCAGAACTTCTCGGGGCCCGGCAACCCCACGGTGACGTCAGGCGCGCTGCGGGACGTCACGTTCGATCAGCGGCTCCGGGTGGTGAACGCGGGCTTCTTCGCGCAGCAGGTCATGGGCTGGAACGACCGGCTCTTCATCACGGCCGGTGTGCGCATCGACGGGAACAGCGCGTTCGGCGAGAGCTTCGGGCTGCAGCTCTACCCCAAGCTCAGCGCGTCCTACGTCCTGAGCGACCTCGCCTTCTGGCCGTCCGACTGGTGGGAGACGTTCAAGCTGCGCGCCGCGATCGGCGAGGCGGGCAAGGCGCCGGGCGCGTTCGATGCGTCGCGGACGTGGGAGCCCGTCGCGGGCGACGAGGGGCAGCCGGGCTTCACGCCGGATCAGATCGGCAACCCTGACCTCGGGCCCGAACGCACGCGCGAGATCGAGGTGGGCTTCGAGTCCAGCGCGTTCCAGGGCCGGCTCGGCGCCGAATTCACGTTCTACCATCAGCGCACGATCGACGCACTGGTCCAGGTGCGCTACCCGCCCTCGCAGGGCTTCGCGAACCGCCAGCTCGAGAACATCGGAGAGCTCGAGAACAAGGGCATCGAGGTGCAGCTCGACGGGGGCCTGATCGTCACGCCGACCGTGGACTGGCGCCTGCGGCTGAGTCTCTCGACCAATGAGACGAAGGCCATCGACCTGGGTGGAGAGGCCGTCTCGATCGGACTGGAGTCCTGGGCCAAGGAGGGCCGGCCTGTCCCGGCCATCTACGGGGTGAAGATCCTGAATCCGAACGAGTACGCCGACCCCGTGGTGACGCCGACCGACACGTTCATCGGCCCGATCTACCCGACCCGGACGATCGCGGTCGGGACCACGCTGACGCTCTTCAACCGCATCACGCTGGACGTGCTGGGAGAGCATCAGGGCGGGCATTACCTGCAGAACTGGACGGGCTACCAGAACGCGAACCGGTTCGTCTGGTACCCGTGCTACAAGGCGCAGCAGGCCTTGCGGGCCGCGCAGGAAGGGGATCCGTCCGCGCTCGCGAAGGTGACCGCCCTCGAGCGGGCACGCTGCGCAATCGACCGGACGCAACAGAACCCGGATTTCTTCATCGAGAAGGCGGACTTCTTCAAGCTGCGCACGGTCACGCTCAGCTACCGGCTGCCGTCGCAGTGGACCGGCGGCCGCACGGCGACGCTCACGCTGGCCGGACGCAACCTGTTCAAGATCACGGATTACACCGGGATCGACCCCGAGGTCTCCGACCTGGGCGATTCGGGCCTCAACGGGCTGGCGCGGCGGGAGTACTACCAGCTCCCGCCGATGCGCACCTTCCTGGCCTCACTCCGGGTCAACTTCTGAGGAGCGGGAGGTACGGTACGATGATCACGACGAGAACGGCCCGGCCCGCGCGCGCACTCACCGGCCTCTGCTGGCTCTGCGCGACGCTCGCTGCGTGCGAGCTCATCGAGGTGACGAATCCGGGCCCGATCGCGGACGAAGACCTCAACAGGCCCGAGGCGGTGCCGGGACTCGTGACGGGAATGTCGTCCGATCTCTCCGATGCGCTGGATGACCTGATCTTCGATACCTCGATCATGGCCGACGAGCTGGCCCATGGCGGCAGCTACACGCCCCAGGGGCTCTACTATCGAGGGATCATCCGGCCCGATGATGTGAACGGCCTGTGGGCCGCCATGCACACGGCGCGCTGGACCGCCGAAAACGGCATCGAGCGCATGAAGCGCGTGCTGGGGGAGGGGTTCGAATCGCACCCCCTCGCGCCCCGTGCGCACTTCCTGGCGGGCATCGCGAATCGCACGCTGGGCGAGAACGTGTGCTCCGCGGTGATCGATGGCGGGCCGGCGCAGCCGCACACCGTGCACTTCGAGCGCGCCGAGCAGCACTTCAGCGAGGCGATCCGCCTGGCGACGGCCCAGGGCAACGACGAGGTGCGGCTGGCAGCGCTCGGGGGCCGGGCGTCGATCCGGGCGTGGCTCGGCCGGTGGGACGAGGCCGTCGCGGACGCGCAGCAGGTGCCGACCGATTTCAAGACGGTCGCGTTCTACTCCAGCAACTCGACGCGCGAGCGGAACTACATGTACCAGGAGACGCACGTCCGCTTCGAGATCACGGTCTACGGCACGCAGTGGGCCGAAGTGTTCGGTGATCCGCGCGTCCCGTGGGATACGCTGTACGATGAGAGCGGAACGGGGGTGCGGACCGGACAGGACGGCCGCACGCCGCACTTCCGCCAGCGCAAGTACCCGAGCTTCGATGCCGACGTCCCGCTGGTGAAGGGGACGGAGATGCGCGTGCTGGAGGCGGAGGCGCTGCTGCGCCAGGGAGACATCCCCGGCGCGTTCGGCAAGATCAACGAGATGCGCGACTTCCACGGGCTGTCGCCCCTCACCCCGCCCGCCACCCTCGAGGAGGCGTGGGCGACGCTGCACAAGGAGCGCGGCGCGGTGGTGTGGCTCGAGGCCCGGCGCCTCTGGGATCTGCGGCGCTGGAACGCGGAGACGGGGCCGGCGCACCACCCGTTCCTGACGGACCGGGACAAGTGCATCCCGATCAGCCTGAACGAGCAGCTCTCCAACCCCAACCTGTAGGGCGACTGAGGAGACCGCGTGGGGACGACGGGTCGGCCGGCCGAGCGCCGGCCGACCCGTCACTTTGCGCCGTCGGAGCGCGCCCGGTCGACGACGAGTTCCCCGACCTTGCGGCCCAGCTCGTGGCCGGCGTCGAGGTCGAAGCGGTAATGGATGCCACCGTAGAGCCGCGAGATCGAGGCCTCGTGGGCCAGGTCGTCGTATTTCTCCGCCGCGTCCGGGAACAGCTCGGCGAAGACCTCCGCGGCGGCCGCCGACTGCGTGGAGTGGCCGGAGGGGTAGCTCGGGAACGGGGGCGTGCTGATCAGCGGCGTGAAGCCCGGCGCCATGGTGACGGGGCGCGCGAGCCAGTACGTGTACTTCGCATGCCAGCACGCAACGAACGCGTCGTACATGGCGACGCTGGCGAGGGCGCGGGCGCGGATCGCGTGCATGGGGCCCAGCCGCCGACGCTGGATCTCCTCGCCCATGAAGACCTCCCACCGTAGCGATGGGGCATCGGTCGCCCAGTAGCGGGCGATGGCTGCCTGCTCGGCCGTGAGCGATGCGCCCACATCAAGGACCTCCTGGAGGTCCTGCTGGAACTCCGGGGAGTCGATCGGCGGGTGCGGCTCCGGCAGGAACGCGCCGCCGGTGGGCAGCACCCAGGTGCGCCAGAGCCCCGCGAGCGGGTCGAAGGGCATGGGGTAGCGCCGCGGCGGCGTCGGCTCCCACATGCCCGGCCCTTCCGGGATGGTGCCGGTCCAGGGCGTATCCGACCCGTCCGTCTTCGCCCACGCGAGCACCTGCTCGGCGACGGCGCGCCCGAGCGCGGCGCCGGCTTCGACATCGGACGGGTAAGCGGCGCCGGCGAGGATGCGGGCGTGGCCGGCGTCGCGCGCGAGCGCGTGGAAGCGCGTGGTGTCGTCCAGGGGGAACGCGTAGCTGAGCACGGCCGCTGCCGCGGCTGCCGCCGCCGCGTGCTCGGACGGGTAGCTGGGCAACGCGCGCGCGTCCGGCGTCAGGGCCGCGACCTGCTTCGAGGCACGGCTCGGCGCAGGGCGGTTGTAGTGGTACTTGGCGGCCCAGGTGGCCACCATCGCGTCGTACATGGCGACGTGCAGCAGCGCCATGATCCGCGCCGCGCGCACCGGCGTCGCGATCTGGACATCGGGCAGGAACGGCCACCAGTGCTCCAGCATCTCGGTGGCGAGCGCCGACCACGGCTCGGTGGGGCTGCGCCACGCCTCGATCAGCTCTTCGTCGGCAGCCGTACGGCCGGCCTGGAGGCGGAGGACCTCTTCCAGCTCGGCCCGTGTTGCGGCGGTGTCGGGCGGCGGGGGTGGCCTCAGCGCCCCGGGGTCAGCGATCAGCCACGTGCGCCACGTCCCGGCATCCGGCGCGAGCGCGTCGTCCTTCGGTCCGGTGATCGAATCGCCCCTGCACGCGCCCCACACCAGCGCGAGCGGGATGAGGACCCGGGCGGGCCACCTCGCCGAGCGACGCTGGCCGGCCGCACGGGTCCGGCCGGCGCCGTAACGGATCGGCTGGGGCCCCTCCCGCGGCCTGGCGGCCTCGGCCTGGCCGCCCGCCTGGCTGCACGCGCTGCTCCGGTCGCCGCGGCTCATGGCAGAACGCGGGCGGTGCCCCGCGGCACCCCATCCGGATGGAACGTGATCGTGCGCGGCATTCCGGGTCCGTCCTGCCCGAACGGGTCGCGATAGGGACGAATGAAGAACGGCCGCTCGCTGCCGATCGGCTCGCCCCGGTCGGTCGCGGGCTCGATCGTGATCACGTGCGCCCAGCGATCCTCTCCCGTCGGCGTCTTCTCCCGGAGGTTCAGCGGGAGGGATAGCTCGGAGGGGAACGGAAGCCCGAGCGGGTTCGAGATCCAATCGTCGCCGGGGTACTCTTCGAGCCCGGCGGTGCGGAAGTCGATCGCGCCCGAGAACGGGCCCCAGCCGGTGTCGTCCCGGCTGCTGACGGCGCCGAAGCGGTCCGGCAGGAACTTGCCGTAGGAGAGCCAGATCTCGCCGGGGTGGCCGTAATCGCGGACCATCCAGCCTTCGTAGACCCACCCCTCCCGCAGTGGCGTGAGCCGGACCCAGTGGTCGTTCTGCGGGGTCTCCCGGGGCCGCGCGTTGAACAACCAGATCCCCGACTCCTCATGGGACGGGTAGCCGTTCTCGAAGTTGTCGCTAGGGGTGAACATCGTGAATTGACCCGGCCGCTCCTGCAGCCGTTGTCCGCCGGCGGTGACCGCATCGACGATCTCGAGTCGGGCGACGCGGCCGCGGAACCGCCCGCGCAGCAGGCGCTGGAGGGATGGGCCGGGCTGGGAATCGTCGGGGGGCTCGATCGTGATCTCGATGGCGCGGACGCCGGCGATGGGGCTCAGGACTTCTGCACGGCCGTCTGCGCCGAGGGCGAGGTCACCTGCGTGGTGCGGCACGCCATCGCCATCCAGCAACCACACGGCGTAGCGGCCCTCGTCCGCTCCGAGCGGCGGCACCCCCTCGAGCCGCACCTCGATCCGCGCGCCAGGAGCTCCGAGCGGGTCGCGTGACTCCCCACAGCACAGGACAAGGCCCAGCGCGATGACGCCGGCAACCCTGGCCGGTCGAACCGAGGCCCACGAGGCGGCGCGCAGCGACCGCATCAGCGAGCTCCGATGGCAGGCGGCTTCCTGTCCTGCACCGGGTGCACCGGGCCGGACGGATGCCGCGGTCAACGCGGGTGCTTCTGTCGGTGACTGTCATTGGAGATTGATGCTCCGGGTCGGCCCCCGTCAATGCCCACCACAGCCGCCCGCCCGGCCGGGTCGCCAGCCGGGTTCCCCATGTCGTGAGCGGATCGCCTGGGAGCCGGGGGCGGCGCCTGAGCGCGCCCCTGGGGAGGCGACGGGTCGCCGGCGCCGCGCGAGAACCAGCCGGCGGCGCCGCGCACACCGCCACACAGCCAGCGAGCGCCAACGCACACGGTCACGTCAAAGAGCCAGCCAGTGCCGCCGCGCGCGCCGTCACGCGGCGAGCCAGCGGCGCCGTGCACCGTCGCAGAGCCAGCGGGCCGCGCGCACCGTCACGCAGCGAGCCGGCGGCGCCGCGCGCGCCGTCACGCCACCTGCATCTGCTTCGGCTTCTGCCTGCCCTTGATCATGATCAGGTGCTCCGGCCGCACGCACAACCGGTTGCCGCACGTCTGCACGACGGCGCGACCCGGCCCGATCCCGTTGTGCTTCAGGAGCCAGCTCGCCCGATGCGCCAGATGATGTATCCAACGCCCGCCACGCTTCTCCGAGAACTGACCGTAGCCCTGCCGCGTCACCGTGCCCGTCCAGATCCAGCAACCGTCCGTCTTGCGCACGTTCCGCCAGAACCGCTCGCGCGGGAAGGAGCCCGGCAACCGGTCCGGCTTCCGGGTCGGGGCCGGGGTGCCGAAGCGATTGCGCAGACCATTGATCGTCGTCTCCAGCAGGCGTTGCAACTCGGTCACCGTCTGCCCCGTCGGCCCGGTCAACCGCGCGAGGTCGCGATCCTCCAGGTAGTGCTTGACCAGCACGAAGCGCTGCACGGGATCGCAGGCACCGAGAACGAGCTGCAGCGCCTCTGACCGATCCAGCGTGCCCTCGGGATCGGATGTGTCCGGCAGCAGCTCGCCCAGCGTGACGCAATCGTCCGCATCGTTGCGAACGGGCTCGTCCGCGGAGACGAACGTCCGCGCTTCGACCCAGAACAGCGTGCGCCGGAGCGTGCTCTCCCTGCATCCCACGGCTTCGGCGAGCTCGCGGATCGTCGGCTCCCTGCCGAGCGCGGCGTGCAGCTTCTCGCGCTGCGTGCGGATCCGGAGGTGGCGGCGGAGCACCTCGGCGGGGATGTCGTTGAAGCGGCACAGGCCATCGAGCATATGGCCCCAGACGAACTTCTTCGCGAAGGTGAAGAACGAGCCTCGTGCGGGATCGTAGCGGCGGGCCGCGGCGACGAGCCCAAGGTAGCCCTCGGCGAGGATGTCCTCGGCGAGGTCGTCGGGAACGAACACATGGGTCCGGAACCGCCGGAACAGCCACCGCACGTAGCGGATGGACTGCGTGACCAACTCTTCCTGCATTGGATTCACCGGGCTGACTGCTGAAACTTCGCGGGCCTGTCAGGGCCCGAGGTGAGACGCGAGCTCTGCGTTCGCTCTGGTCGTTCTGAAGTCCGGGCGCCTCCTCACGCTCGACGTCCTCTCGACGACTCCGTTTCCGCAGGAGGCCGGCGAGATCTCGATCCCACGCCGGGGCCGGAGCGCGGCCGCCGCATCGCGGATCGCCTATGGCTGCGCCGGTCCGGTGCGGCCGGTCCTGCGGACGGGAACGCTGTGTCCTGGGGAGTACACAGCTTGTAAGCAAGAAGTGTGCTTCACGAAGGCGCACAATGACTTACGCGAAATCGGTCCAGCGTACACCGGCGCGCGGCCGAGGACCGCCGGCCCGTGCTGGTGGCACGGCGGGTTGGTGCGAGGTCTCTTGACAGGCGAGAGTGGAAACGCTTACAGTGTGCCCGTAAACGTTTCCAATCCGTGCGACCGCCGTCGCAGTGGTGCGTATGGGCATGGCCCGCTGTTCAGCGACGACGCTCCCGGCGGGCCGGCCGGCCCGTTCGTCGGGCCGCCGGCCGGAAGGCGTGACGCGCGCGATCCCGCCCAGCCCTCACCTCGCCCGACCCCCGCGATGACCGTGACCATCTGGGATGTGGCCCGGCGGGCCGGAGTTTCCGTGGCGACGGTCTCCCGCGCGTTGAACCGGAGCGGGCCGGTGCGGGAGGAGACGCGCCGACGCATCGAGGAGGCGGCGCGCGAGCTCAACTACGTGCCGAACAGCGCGGCGCGCAGTCTGATCAGCCGGCGGACGGGGATGCTCGGCGTGCTGTTGCCCGACCTGTTCGGCGAGTTTTTCTCCGAGCTGATCCGCGGCATCGACGGCGCTGCGCAGGGGCGGGGCTATCACCTGCTCGTCTCGAGCTCGCACGACGCGGCGAGCGAGATCGAGGCGGCGCTGCGAGGGATGCGTGGGCGGGTGGACGGCCTGGTCGTCATGGCGCCGATGGTGGAGGCGGCGGTGCTGAAGCCGATGCTCCCGCGCAACGTGCCGGTCGTGCTGCTGAACTCACCGTTCGCGGACGGCGCCTTCGACACGCTCACGGTAGACAATTACGGGGGTGCGCGGGAGGTGGTGGCGCACCTGCTGTCCCACGGGCACCAGAGGGTGGCGATCCTGAAGGGGCCGGAGCGGAACCACGACGCGGAGGAGCGCCTGCGCGGCTACCGTGCCGCGCTCGCGGAGGCGGGTGTCCCGTGGCGCGAGGAGCTGGAGATCCCGGGCGACTTCACGGGCGAGTCGGGCTACCGGGGCGCGGAGGCCGTGCTGCGGATGGAGCCGCGGCCGACCGCGATCTTCGCGGCGAACGACGCGATGGCGTTCGGTGCGTTGAGCGCGCTGCGAGACGCCGGCATCGCGGTTCCGGAGGAGATGGCGCTGGCCGGCTTCGACGACGTGTCATCGACCCGGTATACGATCCCCCCGCTCACCACGGCGCACGTAGCGATCCGGGAGCTCGGCGCGCGGGCGGTCGGGATGCTTGCGGATGCGTTGGTCCCGGGAGCGGGAGCGCGGCCCCGGCCGCGCCCGCGTGAGACGGTGCCGGCGACGCTGGTCGTGCGCCGGTCCTGCGGCTGCACGGGTGCTGAAGGGGGGCGCCCGCGGCCCATAGATCCATCGGAAAGGGGCGAACGAGGCTCCATCCACACCCTTCAGGAGGATGCAGTATGAGGACGCACCCGGCGATCCGGCCCATCGGCGGCCTGGTCGCGTTGGCCCTGTTGCTCGGCGTGGGGGCCTGGAGCACAGCGGCGGCGCAAACGACAACGGGAAGCATCCGCGGTTTCGTGACCGGCAGGGACGGTGCGCCGGTCGTGGGGGCGACGGTCGTCGCGCGCAACACGGAGACGGGCGCGCGGCGCGAGGCGATCACGACGGAGGCAGGTTTCTACTTCCTGGGCGGGCTACGACCGGGGCCGTACGAGGTGACCGTCCAGATGCTGGGGTTCGGGACGCAGACGAAGGCGGTGCGCGTCGCGATCGGCGAGACGCTCGACCTCGGCTTCGACCTTGCCGAGCAGGCGGTCGCGCTGCAAGCGATCGAAGTGGTGGCCGAGCCCGTCGTCGAGATGCGCACGTCAGAGGTCGCGACGAACGTGGGGCCGGAGCAGATCGAGAGCCTCCCCTCATCCGATCGCAACTTCCTGGCGCTCGCGGTGCTCGCGCCGGGTGCGAGGTTGCAAGGCGATCGGCTCGACGGCCTGCGTAAGACGTTCTCCTTCGGCGCGCAGTTGCCCGAACAGACCAATGTCTTCATCGATGGTGCGAGCTACAAGAACGACATCCTCCAGGGGGGTGTGGTCGGGCAAGACGCGAGCCGGGGCAACCCGTTCCCGCGCAACGCCGTGCAGGAGTTCCGCGTCGTCACGCAGAACTACAAGGCGGAGTACCAGAAGGCGTCGAGCGCGATCATCGTCGCGACGACCAAGTCCGGCACGAACGAGTGGCAGGGCAGTGCGTTCTTCAACTACCAGCACGAGGGTCTGGTGGCACTGGACACGTTCCAGCTCGCGCTCCAGAGGAAGGACACATTGTTCAGGCGTCCGGATTACAAGCGCTACCAGATGGGCTTCAACATCGGCGGGCCGCTGATCCGGGACCGCCTGCACATCTTCGCCGCGTACGAGGGCAATCAGCAGAATCGCGCGCGGACGGTGAACATCGTGCCGCCGGAGGGCTACCCGGCGCTGGACACCGTCAACTTCGCGCAATACAACGGCGTGTTCGAGGAGCCGTTCCGCTCGACGTTGGGGCTGGTCAAGTTGTCATTCCAGCACACGGAGAACTCGTTCTTCGAGCTGAGTTACAACCATCGCAGCGAGAGCGATATCCGCGACTTCGGCGGGTGGACCTCGTTCGAGTCGGCGACGCGCTTCAACAATGACGTCAACACGGCGATCCTGAAGCACGCGTACGCGGCCGGGCCGTGGCTGAACGAGGCGACCGTCTCGTTCCAGCGCTACCGCTACAACCCCGTCCCGAAAGATCCCGGAAGCCCTAACCGTTTCTATGGTTTCGGCTCCCCCTGCTGCACCCAGATCGGCGGCGGGCTCTCCGTGCAGGACTTCACGCAGAAGCGCCTCTCGCTGCGCAACGACCTGACCCACTCCGGGCTCGAGCTCGCCGGCACGCACGTGCTCAAAGCGGGCTTCAACCTGGACTTCCTGGACTACGACATCATCAAGCGCAACTCGGAGAACCCGCGGTTCGTCTACGAGCCCTGGTACTTCAATTTCGGGTTTCCGCACCGGGTGGAGTTCCAGTTGGGGGACCCGAACTTCAGCGCCTCCAACACGCAGCTCGGGCTGTACATCCAGGATGACTGGAGCCCCACGGAGCGGCTGGTGCTGAACCTGGGCGTGCGGTGGGATTTCGAGTCCAACATGATCAATCTGGACTACCGGACGCCGCAGGCCGTGGTGGACTCGCTGACCAAGTACCAGGACAGCCTGTTCATCGCGCTGGACCCGGAGCGCTACTTCACGGATGGAGATGACCGGGAGCCGTTCCTCGGCGCCATCCAGCCGCGGCTCGGCTTCGCCTACTCCATCGGCGAGGACGCGCGCACGACGATCTTCGGCGGCTGGGGCATCTTCTACGACCGGACGCTGTTCGATCAGGCGATCGAGGAGAAGCTCGCTCTCCAGCACCCCAGCTACACGATCCAATTCTACCCGACCGGCGGGCCGGCCGAGCCAGGCAAGGCGGAATGGCGGGACGAGTACCTGACGAATCCGGATGCGGTTCTCGCGCTGGCCCAGACCCAGGGCTTCAACACGCCGGAGGTGAAGCTCCTGCCCAACGATCTGGAGCCGCCGAAGGCGCAGCATTTCACCCTTGGCGTCCGGCGGCTCCTGGGAGACTTCGTCGTGGAAGTGGCCACGACGGGGGTACGGGAAGAGAACATCCTGACGTTCAACTGGGCGCAGCTCGACTTCACGTGCGACCAGCCATCGTTCGTGACGCCGGGCTGCTTCGTCCAGCGGCGCGTGCCGGGGTTCAGCAACATCCTGCTGGGGACCACCAACGGCAAGTCGTGGTACGACGCGCTCCACATCAAGGTGGACCGACCCTACCGGCGCAACGAGAGCGGCTGGGGTTGGGGCGGCGGCCTGTCGTACGTCCTGGCGTCCCGGAAGACCGCCGGGTACGTGGACCTCTTCACCTTCCCGAACTCGTCGTACTACCCGAAGGAGGCGAGGAACGACGAGCGGCATCGCATCGTGGCCAACTGGATCGTCGACGTGCCGTTCCTCTGGGGTGTCCAGTTCAGCGGGCTGCTCACCCTCGGCAGCGGGACGAAGTACGACATCGGCGGCCGGTTCGACGGCCACGATCCGGCCCGCCGCTTCGAGGCCGGCGGCTTCGAGCCGCCCAAGGAGTCGTTCATCCTCCCGGATGCCTGGGGCTACCGCATGCTGGACCTGCGGCTGCGCAAAGACTTCATCAGCTACCGCGGCAACCGGGCGGCGGTGACGCTGGAGCTGTTCAACGCGTTCAACTTCCAGAACATGGGGTGCTACACGGGTCTGGACAGCCGTGACAACGTCAGCTTCGGCACGCCGACCTGTGTCCTCAGCGACGCCCGCCGGCTCCAGCTCGGCGTGGAGTTCGATTACTGAGTTGCGATGACGGGGGCCGGCGTCAGGCCGGCCCCCTGACCCCCTGACCTCGCGGCCGGACGCTGCGCGGCGTGCCGGCCGCTCACGTTTTCCTGCGGGCCGCGCCTCGGCGCCGGTGACGGCGCTGGTCCGCGTCGCTTTCGGGCTAGTGAAGGACGCGCCGGCTTGACCGGCGGCGCGCTCTCCTCCACCGTAGAGCCGCCGCGCCCGGGCCGGCGCCGTCCGCGCCCGCGGGCGGCAGCCAGCCTTCATCCGCAGGTCGGCACTGCCCCGGCCCTGCGCGCCCGCTCCCCAGAGGCGCGCGCCGGGAGCCGTGATCGTCCCCTCATTCCCAGGAGGACGGCCGTGAACCACCTCGCCGGCGTTGATTGGATCGTCGTCGCCGCCTACTTCCTGCTCGTCTTCGGCGTGGCCATCTGGGCGAGCCAGCGCGAGAAGACCCGCGAGAGCTCGGCCGGCTATTTCCTCGCAGGCCGCGACGCGGGCTGGTTCGTGGTGGGCGGGTCGCTGTTCGCGTCCAACATCGGATCGGAGCACCTGGTGGGGCTCGCCGGGACGGGAGCCGCGAGCGGGGTGGCGGTCGGCCAGTTCGAGATCCTCGCCTCCCTGATCCTGCTGCTGCTGGGCTGGGTGTTCGTGCCGTTCTACCTAGCCAGCGGAGTGTACACGATGCCGGAGTTCCTGGAGCGGCGCTACTCGGCGGGCGCGCGCTGGTACCTGGCCGTGGTCTCGATCATCGGGTACGTGCTCACGAAGATCTCGGTGACGATCGCGGCGGGCGGCATCGTCTTCGAGGCGCTGATGGGCCTCGACTTCTGGACCGGCGCGCTGGTCGTGGTGCTGATCACCGGGCTGTACACGATCTTCGGCGGCCTGCGCGCCGTGCTCTATACGGACCTGTTCCAGATGTTCGTGCTGATCGGCGGCTCGGTCGCCGTGACGCTGGTCGGGCTGTCCGCGGTGGGCGGCTGGGGCGCGCTGACGCAGGCGGTCGGCCCGGAGTTCCTGAACATGTGGAAGCCGCGGACGGATGCCGCCTTCCCGTGGACGGGGATCCTGCTGGGCGCGCCGATCCTGGGGATCTGGTACTGGTGCACGGACCAGTTCATCGTGCAGCGCGTGCTGGCGGCGAACGGGCAGGGGCACGCGCGGCGGGGAGCCATCTTCGCCGGGTACCTGAAGGTCCTGCCGGTGTTCATCTTCGTGGTTCCGGGGCTGGTCGCGTACGCGCTCGCGCAGCAGGGGCGGCTCGCGCTGGGCCGCCCGGACGAGGCGCTGCCGGCGCTGGTGGGCGCGCTGCTGCCCGCGGGGCTGCGCGGGCTGGTGGTCGCGGGCCTGCTCGCGGCGCTCATGAGCTCGCTCTCCTCCGTGTTCAACTCGGCGTCCACGCTGATCACCTGGGACGTCTACAAGAAGCTGAACCCGAAGGCGTCCGACCGGCGCCTGGTGGTGGTGGGACAGGTCACGACCGCGGCGCTGGTCGCGCTCGGGCTGCTGTGGATCCCGCTCATGGAGCGTGTGTCCGCACAGCTCTACCAGTACATCCAGAGCGTGCAGGCGTACATCGCGCCGCCGATCGCGGCGGTGTTCCTGGTGGGCGTGTTCTGGAGCCGCGTGAACGCGCGCGGCGCGCTGGCCGCGCTGCTCGCCGGGTTCGTCCTGGGCATGGGCCGGTTGGTGGCCGAGCTCAACAAGGAGGGGCTGAGCGGCTGGCTGCGCGGCTACGCGGAGATCAACTTCCTGCACTTCGCGGCGATCCTGTTCGTGGTGTGTGCGGCGATCCTCGTTCTCGTCAGCTTCACCGCGCCGCCGCCGCCGCGGCAGCAGGTCGCGGGCCTGACCTACCAGATGCCGGCGCGACCGGCCGACGAGCCGGGCGTACGGCGCTGGCGCGTGCGGGACGCCGTGCTCAGCGCCGTGCTGGTGGCGCTGGTCGGGCTGGTCTGGCTGTACTTCTCGAACGCGGTGCGGTAGCGTAGAGGGCTCACCCGTACGGCAGCGTGGCGTAAGGTAGCAGGCCGGATGCGGGGCCGGCCCGGGCACGAGCTCTGGAGGGACGATTCGACGATGCGGGACACACACGGGCGGAAACGCAGCGGAGCAAGGCGCGGCGAGATCGGCGCCGCACTGTGGCTCCTCGTCGTCCTTGCGGGCTGCGCTGCCGCCGGGGACGCGGAGGCGGGTGCGAACGCGGACGCGGGCGCGCGTGCGGACGCGGGCGCGCGTGCGGACGCGGCCGCGCCTGCGACGCAGGCGCGCTGGTGGAAGGGGAACCTGCACGCGCACTCGCTCTGGAGCGATGGGGACGACTACCCCGAGATGATCGTGGACTGGTACCGCAACGCCGGCTACCACTTCCTCGCCATCTCGGACCACAACGTGCTGCCCGAGGGCGAGCGGTGGGTGACCGTGCCGCCCGGCGGGCCGGCCGCGCGCGCGTACGCCCGCTACCTCGAGCGCTTCGGGCGCGACTGGGTCGAGGCGGAGCGGCTCGGGGGCGACACGCTGCGGGTTCGGTTGAAGACACTGGCGGAGTACCGGCCGCTGTTCGAGGAGCCGGGACGGTTCCTGCTGATCCAGAGCGAAGAGATCACCGACAGGTTCGAGAACAAGCCGCTGCACGTCAACGCGACGAACATCGCAGAGGCTATCGAGCCGCAGGGCGGCAACAGCGTGCGTGAGGTGCTCCAGAACAACATCGACGCGGTGCTCGCGCAGCGGGAACGTACCCAGCAGCCGATGTTCCCGCACGTGAACCACCCCAACTTCGTGTGGGCGGTCACGGTCGAGGACCTCATGGCGCTGGAGGGCGAGCGCTTCTTCGAGGTCTACAACGGCCACCCGCTGGTGCACAACGATGGGGACGACGACCACCCGAGCACCGAGCGGATGTGGGACATCCTGCTGACGCACCGGCTCGCCGAGGGGCGCGACATCATGTTCGGCCTCGCGACCGACGATGCGCATCACTACCACGAGATGGATGTGAAGAATGCCAACCCGGGGCGGGGCTGGGTCATGGTGCGGGCGCCGGAGTTGAGCGCCGAGGCGCTGATCGCGGCGCTGGAGCGCGGCGACTTCTACGCGACATCGGGCGTTCTGCTGCGCGACGTGCGCCGCGAGGGCGACCGGATCACGATCGAGATCGAAGCCGAGGAGGGCGTGAGCTACCGCACGGCGTTCATCGGCACGCGGCGCGGATACGACGCGCGCACCGAGCCCCGGCGGGACGCCGAGGGCAGGGTCGTCAGCCGCGGCTACAGCGCCGACACCGGCGAGGTGCTGGCGGAGGTCGAGGGGCCGGTCGCCGAGTACCGCCTGCGGGGAGACGAGCTGTACGTGCGCGCGGATCGTCTCGAGCCGGGTCAAGCAGAACGGCTACCGGCAGGGCGAGTACGAGCGCGCGTGGACGCAGCCGTTCGTGGTCCAGTAGCCCCTTCGTCAGCGGAATTCAACGCAGCGGCGAAGCCGGCGCCCGCAAGGCCTCACTTGCGCTGTCGCTGCGACGGAATCTCGCGTGCCCTGTCGCTGCGAGAGGCCTCACTTGCGACGCCGCTGCGGCACCCCGTCACTTGCGCCGCCGCTCCCGCTCGCGCAGCCGCTCCTCCAGGAGGTCACGCATCGCCTCGAGCTCCTCGTCCGGGATCGCGCGCTCGGAGACGAGGTGCGCCACGAGCTTGAGCGGCGAGTCCTGATAGACGCGCCGGAGGATGCGGTCCAGCGCGCTCTTGCCCGCGGCTTCGGGCGCGACCGTCGCGCGGTAGAAGTGCTGCCGCCCCTCCTTGCGGTGCGTGACCGCGCCCTTGAGCTCGAGGAGCCGGAGCTGCGTCTGCACCGTGGTGTAGGCGAGGTCTTCGCCGAGCGCATCGCGCACGTCCGCCACGGTCGCCTCGCCCAGCTCCCAGAGCACGCCCATGATGTCCAGCTCGCGGTTGGTGAATCGGATCTTCGCCATCTCGTTCGGCGTTGGGCTCCCGGCGCGGCGGCCACGGTCTCGAGCAGTGGCCGCCCCGGCAGCAGACAGGTCACCATGAAGCCGAGCACCGGGCCGGGGCTTCCGGCCGGGGGCGGCGGCGCGGCCGCGCCGCCAGGATCAGTCATCCTGGCGTAGCTCCACCTTCCACAACAGCACGCCCCGGTCCGGGGGCGGGACCACGCCACGACCGTGCGGGTCGGTCAGGCGAACGCGGCCGGAGGCAACCCAGTGCGGCTCCGGGGCCTCCACGCGCCGCAGCTCGCTCCAGAGGATCGGGCCATCGGAGAACCGCACACGATCGCCCTCGACCTCGAGCCGGACGTCGCCGTCCCGGCGCATGAGCTCCACCGAGTTCACGTACACCACGACGCCCCTGATCACCGGCAGGGTCGAGCCGGCCAGGTCGCGCACGGCCGGCGAGTCGGGCGCCGGCTCGAAGCCGGGGACGCCAGTCGCGGCCGCGTCGCCGGCCGGGCGTCCGGAAGCCCCCGCTTCCGGCTGCGCCGGCGAGTCCACCCACACGGCCACGGCAAGCGCGAGCGCCGCGACCCCGGAGCAGGCGAGGGCGCGCGCCGTGCGACGTCGTCCCGTCGCAAGGCCCATCATCTCGATCCTCCTCCTCAGGAATGACCGCGGACGCAGCAGCGCCGCGTGCAGGAGCGCGCCACGCGAGCGGCGGCGCGCCGTCTCCAGCAGGGCGAGGCCGTACGCGCGCGGGTCCGGGAGCGCCCGCAGCACGCGCGCATCGCAGTCCACCTCCACCGCCAGCCCCAGGCGGCGGTACTGCCACCACAGCACGGGATTCCACGGCAGCGCGCAGATCACGGCGAGGCCTGCGAGCAGGAGGCGCGTGTCGCCCGCGCGCAGGTGCTCGGTTTCGTGCGCGACCATCGCGCGGAGCACGGCCGGGTCGAGGCGCAGGGCCCAGGCCGGGAGCACGATGCGGCCGCGCACGAACCCGGCGACCGCCGGGCCCACGTCCCGCGAGACGAGCACGGGCACGCCTGCGACGACCGCTTCGATCCAGCCGCGCCGGTCGCGGCGCAGCCGGAGCTCGAGCAACAGCAGCAGGCCGGCGAGCGTGGCCGAGGCCGCGGCCCAGGCTGCAACGAACCAGTCGGCGGAGTTGCTCCCGGGAGGGGGCAGGGCGATCGCCGTGGACGGGCTAGCTACTGCGGCAAGCGCTCCGGCCCCGGTCGTGGTGGCCCCGGTCGCGGCGGCGCCCGCCGCGCCGACGAACGGAGCGGGGAAGGGGAGCAACGCCGGCAGCGGGCCGCCTGCCGCCGCGTAGGCGGGCAGCAGCAACGAGGCCGCGAGCGTGCCGAGCCACACGCCGCGCGCCGGGCGGCCGAGCGCGCGCAGCGCCGCCTCGGCCCCCCAGGCGGCCACGCCGAGCAGGAGCGAGGTGGCGATGGTGTAGGCGATCCAGGCGGTCACAGGCGTCTCCTCGAGCACTGGTGGCGCGGATCGCGGCGCCGGCGGGTCCGGCGCGCGTGCCGGGAGCCGGCGCGTCCGATGCGCGTGCCGGAACGCGCGGCCGTCTTCAACGAAGTCCGAAAAACTTAGTAAATCGATGACGGCGGGCTGTCAAGAGGAATGCAGAAAGGCCGCTGGCGGGGGTGGGCCGCGCGGCCCACCCCCGCCAGCGGGCGATCCCGGCCGGCGTCAGCCCTCGACCAGGATCAGGTACTTCTGGTGCGCCCAGAAACGGTCCGGGTCCGCGATGCGGAGCGCGCCCCGGACGGTGCCCTTCTCATCTGCGGGCTCGGCCAGCGCGGAGAGGTCCTGGCGCGTGACGATCCGGTACTCCTTGTCGGGCGCAGGCAACTGGATCTCGGTCGCGACGCGCTTGTCGATCGCGGTGAACTGGGTGAGGTCGAGCGTGCGCGCGGGGACCAGCGTCTTGCCGCGCTTGCCGAAGATGAAGAGGAAGCGGCTGCCGCCCTCCTCCGTGATGAGGCCGCGCTCGATCAGCTCTTCCTTTGTTCCGATCACGTAATAGACGGTGTTCTCGCGCTCCTCGAGCTCAGCGACCGTCTGGCTGAGGGCAGACTTCTCGATCTCGAGCCGCGTGTTCTCGGCCGCCAGGCGGGCGTTCTCCTCCTGCAGCGCGTTGACCTGCTCGGTCAGCGAGGCGATGGTCTGCTTCTGGTTCTCGATCGTCGTCTGGAGCTCCTGGATGGTCTTGCGGAACTCGGCGGCGCGCGAGGACTCACGCGTCAGCGCCTGGATTCGCTTCTCGCTCTCTGCGAGCCGCTTCTCGCTCTCCTCCAGGCGGCCGGTGAGGTCCTTGATGCCCTCGAGGAGGCTCTCCGGGGTCACCTCGGCGGGCACGGGCTCCTGGCCGCCGACCGTTGCGGTGCGGGGCGTCCGCACGCGCGCGATCTCGGCGGCGATGTCGCTCATGATGCGGGCGTTTTCCGCCAGCTGGAGCAGCAGACTGTCCTTCTCGGCCGAGACGGCCTCGAGCTGCGCGAGCTGCTGCCTCACCTCGGACGAGGGGCCGCACGCCGCGAGCAGGAGGAGCAGCGGCGGCGCTGCGAGTCGAGCGATCCCCTGGATTCGGTTCATGGACGTCGTCCTTTCGTCAACGGGTCCGAACGAGCCGCAACCGGCGGCGGTCAACACGATGTTCACAGGGGCTGAGCCCGTCCTTTACGCAATCGGCGTGCCTCACCGTTCGCGGAAAAATAGCAAGCCGCCGCCCAGCGAGCCGACGACGAGGTCGGCCCGGCCGTCCCCGTCCAGGTCGGCGGGCGCGGGGGCGGCGTAGGGGTGGAGGGGCAGGGGCGCCGGCGGCTCGGCCGGCTGGAACCGCGGGTCGCGCGTTGTGCCCGTGTTGAGGTAGAATGCGACGCCTCCCTCCTCCCGCCCCACGAGGAGATCCAGGTCCCCGTCGCCGTCGATGTCCAGCAGCGCGGGGTGACTCCGGCGGCCGGCGTCGATCTCCTGGAACCGGTCGGAGACGAGGACGAAGCGGGGCTCCCGCTGCGTGCCCTCGTTGCGAAAATAATTCAGCTCGCCCGAAGCCTCGCCCACGAGCAGGTCGAGGTCGCCATCGCCATCGATGTCGGCGAAGGCGGGCGTCGCGTTGCTGCCGCGCGTGAGCCGGAGGGTGAGGGTCGTGTCCTGGACCCAGCGCGGCTCATGCCGCGTGCCTTCGTTGATGTAGAAGAGGACGCCGTCGTTCCACGTGCCGAGGGCGAGGTCGAGGTCGCCGTCCGCGTCCAGGTCCGCGAGCGCGGGCGCGTAGTGAAAGGCGGGCGCGAGGTCGAGCGTGTCGGCGAGGCGGAAGGCCGGGTTCGCGGCGCCGCCCTCGTTCTCGAAGACGTAGAGCCGCGCCGCTGCCGGGTTCGCGGGGTCCAGCTTGTTGCCCACGAGGAGGTCGAGGTCTCCGTCGCCGTCGATGTCGCCGAGCGCGGGGACGCTCTCGCTGCCGACGTCGAGCTGCGAGAGGTAGCGGCGCGTGCGCAGCGCGTACTCGCCGCCGGCCGTGCGCTCGAGGAAGTAGAAGTTGTCCGAGGCGGTCAGGTTGGGGTTGAACGCGCCGCCCAGCACGCCGACGAAGAGGTCGAGGTCCCCATCCGCGTCGATGTCGGCGAGGTAGGTGACGTTGTAGCCGCTGGAGCGGAGCGTGTCCCCATCCGCGGTGCGCAGCGGCACGGGCTCGGTGCGCAGCCCGGGCGTGGAGCAGGTCCCCGTGTTCGGGATGAAGAGGACGCCGGGCTCGAAGAAGTCGCCCCAGAAGAGGTCCAGGTCGCCGTCGTCATCCACGTCGGCGAAGGACATGCTGTTGGCGCCGTGCAGGGAACCGATCTGCCCGATGATCTCGATGTTCTCGAACCGGTCGGTGACGTGGCGGAAGCGGGGCACGGCGCCGGGTGCGACGCGGCTCGTGGCCTCGAGCCGGGTGATCGTGCCCTCGACGCGGCCGAGGAAGAGGTCGGGCAGCGAATCGCAGTCGATGTCCGCGACGCTGGGGATGTTCTGGCGGTCGGCGAAGATCGCGGCCCCGTCCTCGTCCCGGAGCGAGTCGGCAACGAGCATGAAGCGTGGCTCGCCGGCCGGGCCGTCGTTGATGTAGACGCGGATGTAGCTGTAGCGCTCCTCGGCGAGGAGGTCGGGGTCGCCGTCGCCGTCGATGTCCGCGAAGCGGGTCCATTCGCCCACGTCGAGGTCGCGGAAGCGGTCGGTGCGCCAGACGAACCGCGGCGCCTGTGGCGTCCCCATGTTCTCGAGGAACATCAGCTCACCGGAGCGCTCCTGGACGAACAGGTCGAGATCGCCGTCGGCGTCGATGTCCACGAGCTGGGGGCGGGGCACGTCGAGCCCGCCGAGGAACGGGTGGTCGTACGGGTTGCCGTGCTCGCCGAGCACGGGGAACGGGGCGACGTCGCGCACGAACGTGAGCGGCCGGAGGCCGCCCTGCGCTGCGGAGCAGGCGGCGAGGCAGAGGGCGGAGAGGAGGCACGCGGCGATGCGGCCGGCCTCCCACCGCGGCCGGCTCCGGGGAGCGGCGGCCGCGAGGTCACGTGGGGCGCAGGAAACGAGGGGAGGGGTCATCTCCGATCTACGCGGCGAGCCGGCGCTCCGGCGCGATCGCTGGCTTGAGCCCTGCGCCTTGGGAGGCCGGGTGTTCCGGCCAGGCAGGGGCCGACGGGCCCGTCCTCAGCGCAGCCTCCCGATCGCGATGCCGGTGGCGTTGCGGCCGACCTCGATGACGTGCGCGATCTCGCGCGTGGCCGTGTCGATGACGACGACGGTGCCGGGGCCCGCGGACTTCACCGGCGCGCCGCCGTGGCCGATGTGAGACCCGGCGGGCGCCGTGAGGTTGTTGTTCGAGACGTAGACGTAGCGGCCGTCGGGCGAGACGGCGACGCCGTGCGGCTGGGCAAGGCCTTCGCCACGGATGACGGCGGCGACCTCGCGCGTCTCCAGGTCGATGACGGTGACGGTGTTCGCCGCCTTGTTGCCCAGGTAGACCCAGCGGCCGTCCGGCGTGATGATCGGGTCGAACGGCTGCGGCCCGACGTCGATGGAGGCGACGACGCGCGGCTCCATCGGGCTCGTGATGTCCAGCACGAGCACCTGGTGGCTCAGCTCGCCGGAGACCACGAGCGTCTTGCCGTCGGGCGTGATGGCGAACTGCATGAGCGCGTGCGGCGGCCCGGCCACGTCGACCAGCTCGACGCGCTCGGTGGCCGGGTCCACCGCGGCGATCTGGTTGGTGGCGAGACTCGCGGTGTAGACGGTTCCGTCCGGCGCGACGACCATGGCGTGGGGCCGCGGGAAGAGGATGTCCACCTCCTCGAGGCGCAGGTCGGAGCGGCGGAGGACGCCGATGCGCCGCGGCGGGTTGACCGCGGTCATCGAGCGGCCGACGAAGAGCAGGTCCTCGGTCGGGTGCAGGGCGAGCATGCCCGGCGTTTCGAACTCGGCCTGCGCGAGCACGCGCCCCTGCGGGTCCAGCTTCACGATGCGGTTGTCGCCGATGAGCGTGACGTACCACGCGGAGCCGTCCGGCTCGACCGCGACGTGGTGCGGCTTGGCGTTGGCGGAGAAGCCGAGCGCCTTCAGGTCGACGGTCCGGACGATGCGGTTCGTGCCCAGGTCGATGATGCTGACCGTCGCGTCATCCTGGTTGCAGACGAAGAGAAACTGCCCGCCGGCCTGCTGCGCCAGGAGCGGGCGCCCCGGCGCCGCGAGCAGGGCCGCCAGGGCGAAGAGTGCCGTGAGCTTCCTCATGGTGCGTACCGCCACTCGATGACCTGCCGTAGGGGCGCGGCGAACACACGGCAGCGGACCGGGATCCGCTGCCGCGCCGCGCCTGCGTCTGCGATGCGTGTTCACCCCCTGCCGCCTCACTGGGAGACCGGCGGCTTCTCGCGGGGCTTCACGATGAAGAGCCCTTCGTTGCCGCTGGTGACGATGATGACGCCGCTCCTGAAGAACGGGTAGTTGCTCCAGGAGCCGCCGAAGCCGGGCGTGTTGGTCCCGTAGGGCACGGTGTCGAAGTAGCCGACCTCGACCGGCTCGAGCCGGTTGCTGATGTCCACGATGCGCAGCCCGGCCTGGTAGTGCGACTGGTACATCGTGTCGCCGCGGATGTAGAGGTTGTGGTCGCTGGCGGCGGTGGTGCCCAGGAACTCGCCGACGAGCTGCGGGTCGTCCAGGTCCTGCACGTCCCAGATGAGGGTGCGGGTGCGCTGCACCGAGCCCTGGAGCTCGTCCAGCTCGTCGTCCATGTAGAAGTAGCGGTGATCCTCGGTGAGCCAGCCCTGGTGCGAGTAGCCGACGTTGGGGTACGTGGCGCGCGAGATCGCCTTCGGGTTCTTCTTGTCCGTGACGTCCGCGATGCTGAGCGCGGTCTCGTTGGCGCCGAAGCAGATCTCGCGGCCGCGGTAGTCCTCGTCGGGCCCGCGGTAGACGACGCACTGCGCGTCATGCGTGTAGCCCGTGGAGGCGCGGCCGGTCTGCGGGTCGGAGAAGCAGCCGGCGAAGGTGGGGTTCTTGGGGTCGCGGATGTCGATCATGTGCAGCCCGCCGCCACACACCTCGCCGCCGGAGCTGTTGCCCACCGAGTAGGCGAAGCCGGTCTCCTCGTTGATCACGATGTTGTGCGCGCTGTTGATGCGCGTGTAGTGCGCGTCCGGCTCGAAGGTCACGGGCGGCTGGCGCACGTTGCGCAGGCGGCGCAGGTCGAAGACCTGCATGCCGTGGGGCCCGGCGCCGTCCGCCACGATGAAGGCGTGGTCCTTGTAGACCTTGATGTCGCGCCAGGTCGAGCCGGGCGAGGCCGCGGTCTTGGGCAGGTCGCCGA
>DATCLK010000031.1:0-3752 GCA_036563975.1 Longimicrobiales bacterium
GTCATCCGCTTCGACGAGCGGATCAGCGGGCGCGGAGTCAAAGAGGCGGTCCTGGTCTCCCCGCTCACGAGTGAGCTGCGGGTCGACCGCGGCCGGTCCGAGCTGCGCGTGTCGCTGCGCGACGGTTGGGAGCCGGGCCAAATCTACCACGTCGTCGTCCAGCCCGTGATCCAGGACCTGTTCCAGAACACGATCGAGCAGCCACTCGAGATCGTGTTCTCGACGGGGCCGGAGATCCCGCAAACCGCCCTGGCGGGGCTGGTGGAGGATCGCCTGACCCGCAACGCGGTCTCGGGGGCCTGGGTCCTCGCCGTCCGGGATTCCGATTCGGTGTCGTACGCCGCGACGACGGACAGCGCCGGCCTGTTCGCGCTCCGCTACCTCCCTCCGGGAACGTACCGGCTCCGCGCCTTCCAGGACCGGAACCGCGATCGGGATGCGAGCTTCCGTGAAGAGCAGGACAGTGCGAGCATCCGGCTCGCGGAAGGCGACACGGCGGTCGTCTCGTTCGCGCTGCTGCGCCCGGACACGACACCGGCGCGGGTGATCCGCGCCGAGGCGCCGGACTCCATGCGGATCCGCGTTCACCTCGATGACCACGTGGATCCGACGAAGGGCATCGGGCAGATCACGGCCTCGCTACGGCTGCTCCCGGACAGCAGCGAGTGGCCGGTCGCGCGGATCCTGTTTCCGCACGAGTACGAGGCGGAGCAACGGACGCTGCGCGATGCGGCGGTGAGCGCGGCGGTGGAGAGCGCCGGGGTGGACAGCCTGCGCGCCGCCGGCGCTGCGGGCGATGCCCGGGCGGACACGCTGGCGCCGGACGTGGCGAGGCGGGCGGCGGGGCCGCGCGCTCCGGGTCCGCCGGGCGCGGAGCTGGCGTCGGACGCCGTCTCTGAGCCGCTGCCGGTGCGGGAGCTGGTGATCGTGCCCGGGGCGCCGCTCCGGCCGGCGAGCCGCTACGTGGTCCAGCTGGCGCGCATCGTCAACATCAACGGCCTGGCCGGCGGGGGCGGATCCGCGGAGTTCACGGCGCCCGAGCCGCCGCCTCCCGACACCGCGGGGCCGGGCGCGGCGCCGGATACCATCCCGCCGGATACCATGCAGCCGCCGCAAGGCCACAGGAGATGAGGATGGCGGACGCGCGGCGCGCGATCCCGGCAGTGGAACGCCTGCTCGCCAGCGAAGCGTTCCAGCCGCTCCTCGCCCTGAATCCGCGGCCGCTGGTCGTCCGCGCGCTGCAGGAGGAGCTCAGCGCGCTGCGGGCCGCACTCGCTGGGGGCGGCGCGCCGACCGAGAACGCTGCGGACCCGGCCTGGTACGCCGCGCGCGTCGAGGAGCGGATCGCGCAGCGGACCAGGCCATCCCTCCGGACCGTCATCAACGCGACCGGCGTGGTGCTGCACACCAACCTCGGCCGCGCGGTGCTGGCCGATGCCGCGCGGCTCGCGCTCGACCGGGTCGCGCGCGCGTACTCCAACCTCGAGTACGACCTGGATGCCGGCGAGCGCGGCTCGCGTTATGAGCACTGCGCCGCGCTGCTGACGGAGCTCACCGGCGCGGAAGCGGCGCTCGTCGTCAACAACAACGCGGCGGCCCTCGTGCTGGCGCTGAACACGCTCGCGCTCGGACGCGAGGCGATCGTGAGCCGCGGCGAGCTGGTCGAGATCGGGGACTCGTTCCGGATCGCCGAGATCATGGAGCGGAGCGGTGTGCGGCTGGTCGAGGTCGGCGCCACCAACCGTACGCACCGTCGGGATTACGTGCAGGCGTTCTCCGCCTCGACGGCCATCCTGCTCAAGGTGCACCGGTCCAACTTCCGCATGAGCGGCTTCACGAGCGAGGTCCCGCTCGCCGAGCTGGTGGGCATCGCGCGGGAGCGCGGCGTGCCTGTGCTGAACGACCTGGGGTCCGGCCTCCTGGTGGACGGCCGGGAGTTCGGGCTGCCGCCGGAGCCGACGGCGATGGACGCGCTGCGCGCAGGGGCGGATCTGGTCACGATGAGCGGGGACAAGCTGCTCGGCGGCCCGCAGGCCGGGATCATCCTCGGGCGGCGAGACCTGGTCCAGCAGTTGCGACGCAATCCGCTCTGCCGCGCACTGCGCGTGGACAAGCTGACGCTCGCGGCGCTCGAGGCCACGCTGGCGCTGTACCGCGATCCGGCCGAGGCGCGCCGCGAGATCCCCACGCTGCGCATGCTGGCGCTCGGCGCCGACGAGCTGGCGGCTCGGGCGCGGGCCTTCGCGGAGCGGCTCCGGGCCAGCGGCATTGCGGCGGGAACGCAGGCGGGCGCGTCGGCGGTCGGCGGCGGCGCCTACCCGGACGCCGTGTTGCCGACGACGCTGGTCACGCTGGACGTCGACAGCCCGCCTGACGAGCTGGCACGCCGGCTCCGGCAGGGCGCGCCGCCCGTCGTCGCCCGGATCCAGGACGGGCGCGTGGTGCTGGATCTGCGCACCGTCGCCCCCGAGGAAGAGAACGACCTGGCGCAGGCGGTGATCCGTGCCTGCACGTGAGGGGCAGGGGCCTCGCTCCGGCGGTCACCCCGCTGCGGGGCGCCCCGCGGTGTTCCTCGACCGGGACGGCACGCTGGTCGTCGAGCGCTACTACCTGGCGGATCCGGCGCGCGTCGAGCTGGTCGAGGGTGCTGCGGCCGCACTGAGGGAGCTGGCGGCGGCGGGGTACGCGCTGGTGGTCGTGACCAACCAATCCGGGATCGCGCGCGGCCTCTACGGCGAGGCGGAGTTCCGGGCGGTGCAGCGCCGGATCGAAGAGCTGCTCCGACGGGAGGGCGTCGAGCTGGACGGGGTTTACCATTGCCCGCACCATCCCGACTACACGGGCCCGTGCGAGTGCCGGAAGCCGGCGCCGGGCCTGTACCGGCAGGCCGCACGGGAGCTCGGCCTCGACCTCTCGCGCTCCGTCTGCATCGGGGATCGCCTCAAGGACGTGCTGCCCGCCCGGGAGCTCGGTTGCGCCGCGATCCTCGTGCGCACCGGCTACGGCGAGGAGGAAGCGCGGGGGGCGCCGGAGTGGGTGCGGGTCGAACGGGATCTCGCCGCCGCTGCCAGGGCCATCCTGGCGCGGGCTCCGGCCGCCTCGCCGAAGGGCGCGCAGGCGGAGGGAGCCGCGCAGGAACAGGCGTAGGGGGCGGCCAGGATCGGGCGGGGGCGGGCGGTCGTCAGGAGCTGGCACAGGCCGGGATCGGGGCGATCGGGCGCGGGCCCCGCGCCGGGCCGGTGCGGGCGCTCACCGGTGGCCGCCGGACGTTCGGTGCGCCCGGATGCCGCCCCTGTCCAGGGTTGACACGGCCCCTGACCTGCATCTATCGTTGACGTTGAAACCTACGGATTCCGAATGGGTACCCGTAATGTCGGGGTCCGTAAGCGGGCCGCTGCGAAGTCTTCTCGGAGGAGAGAATGAACCTCACGGTCACGCCGACGGCGGTTGCTGAGGTCAAGAAGTTCATGGAAGAGCAGGGCGCTGCGGAGTCGGCCGGGCTGCGGGTGGCCGTGCTGCCGGGCGGGTGCTCCGGGTTCCAGTACGGACTGAACATCGAGGACGAGCCCCAGGAAGACGACGAGGTGCTCGAGTCCAACGGCCTGCGCGTGTTCGTGGACCCGTTCAGCGGGCAGTACCTGGACGGCGTGGAGATCGACTACGTCACCACGATGATGGGGTCGGGCTTCACGTTCAAGAACCCGAACGCGAGGGGCGGTTGCGGCTGCGGCAGCTCGTTCACGGTCTGAGGC
>DATCLK010000032.1:0-12655 GCA_036563975.1 Longimicrobiales bacterium
CAACGGGACGCTGCGGGACGAGTGCCTGAACCTGCATTGGTTCATTTCCCTGGCTGATGCCCGGCGTACGATCGAGGCGTGGCGGACCGACTACAACCGGGTCCGGCCGCACAGCTCCTTGGGTGACCTCACCCCCGAGGAGTTCGTACAGGTTCAATCTTCAAGCGAGGCCGCCCTCGCCGTCACCATCAACCCAATTGTCCCGGAATAGCTGGACCAGCTTTGGGGGTCAGCTCAATCACTGCCGTGTTGGATCTTCGAGCCGTGGCCAGTGGTTCGGCCCCACGTTCAGTCGCTGATGCGGGTCCAACCATAGGCTGGGCGCGCGGCTGAGCTCCTGCGGGATACCGCCTCCGGAATCGGAGCCGTATTGCTCTAGAGGCGCGAGCCGGGACCTTACTGCTCCCTTGGGCAGCGGGCGATCCGAGGACGCCGAGGCAACGTTTTCGCCACTTGCTGCACGGATACGATGTGCCCGCAATATCATCGCGCAAGCTTCGCTTGAATCTCCTCGAACTCCTCCAGCGCCGCCCGCAGGTCCTCCACGATCTCCGCTGCGATGACGTCCGGGTCGGGCAAATTGGCGGACTCCTCCAGAGCTTCGTCCCGTAGCCAGAAAATGTCGAGGTTCGCCTTGTCCCGCTGGATCAGCTCCTCGTAGGTGAAGGCGCGCCAGCGCCCGTCGGGGTTGTCCTCGCTCCACGTGGGCTTGCGGTCGTGCCGGTTCTGCGGGTTGTAGAGCTCGACGAACTCATCCAGGTCCTTCCGCTCGAGGGGGTTGGTCTTGAGCGTGAAGTGCTTGTTCGTGCGCAGGTCGTAGATCCAGAGCTTCGTCGTCCACGGCTGCTCGCGACCGGGCTTCTTGTCGAAGAACAGCACGTTCGCCTTCACGCCCTGCGCGTAGAAGATACCGGTCGGGAGGCGGAGCAGGGTGTGGACGTCACATTGCTGGAGCAGCCGACGACGGATCGTCTCGCCGGCGCCGCCCTCGAAGAGCACATTGTCCGGCACGACCACGGCCGCACGGCCGTTCACCTTGAGCAGCGTGTGGACGTGCTGGAGGAAGTTGAGCTGCTTGTTCGACGTGGACGCCCAGAAGTCGTCGCGCACGACCGTCAGGTCCTGCCGCTCCTCCTCGCCTTCCGCATTGATCACCCGGACGCTGGACTTGCGGCCGAACGGCGGGTTCGTCAGCACGAGGTCGTAGCGCTCGCCGGGGTCCTGGCGGAGGCTGTCATCCGTCCTCACCGGCAGCTCATGCTCGTCGTCCATGGGCCCGATGCCGTGGAGCAGCAGGTTCATGGCGCACAGGCGCGTGACGCCGTCCACGATGTCGACGCCGCGTAGTGCGTCGTACTTGAGGTGGTGGCGCTCCTCGCGGGTCATGTTCGGGTAGTTGCGGACGATGTAGTCGTGAGCGGCGAGGAGGAAGCCGCCCGTCCCGCAGGCGGGGTCGCAGATGGTCTCGCCTGGCTTCGGCTGCATCACGTCGACGATGGCCTGGATCAGCGGCCGCGGCGTGAAGTACTGGCCCGCGCCGCCCTTGATGTCCTGCGCATTCTTCTCCAGCAGGCCCTCGTAGGCGTCGCCCTTCACGTCCGCCGACAGCGCGAGCCACTGCTCCTTGTCGATCAGGTCGACGATGAGGCGACGGAGCTTCGCCGGGTCCTGGATCCGGTTCTGCGCCTTGCGGAAGATCAGCCCGAGCATGCCCTTCTGGCCGCCGAGGTGCTCGAGGACGTGGCGGTAGTGGGTCTCGAGCTCGTCGCCGTCGCGGACGAGGAGCGAGGGCCAGTCGTAGCCTGCGGGGACGATGGACGGCTCGTTCCACGGCGGCTGCGTGCGCTCATGCGCCATCTTGAGGAACAGCAGGTAGGTCAGCTGTTCGATGTAGTCGCCGTAACTGAGCCCGTCGTCCCGGAGGACGTTGCAGTAATTCCAGAGCTTGGCGACGAGTTGCTGGGCGTGGTTGCTCATAGCGGTCCTAACGCAGCTGCGCCAGCCGCTGAGGGCTGGTATATGCGCATTGATTATGCGTACCGGCTATGCTATTATTGTATGCACAATAACGATGCGGAGGATGTATGCGCATCACGGTCAACATCCCGGATCCGGTCGGCCAGGAGGCCGAGGAGCTCGCCCGGGAGGAGGGGATGTCCGTCTCGGCGCTGTTCGCTAGCGCCGTCGAACGGTATCTGGAGCAGCGCCGGCGGGAGCGGGCGATCGAACGGATCGGCGCGCTGATCGGCACCGCCCGGGTGGCGCCGGACGCGCTCGAGATGCTGGAGTGTGACCGGAGAGCATCGGACCGGAGCGGCCTGTGACCGTCGGTCTCGACACCGGCTTCTTCGTCCGGCTGCTGCAGGCGCACCCGACCGCGCAGGAGGTCTGGGGCCGGATCCAGAGCGGCGAGCTGAGCGCCGCGATCAGCTGCCTCTCGCTCTATGAGCTGGAGAAGCTGGGCCTCCGGGGCGCAATCGACAAAGCGGCGGCCAAGACCCTCGTGGAGGAGCTGCCCCACGTCTGCCGGGTGGTATGGCTGGACGGGCCGGCGGTCCTGCGGCGTGCCGCCCGCATGGCTCACGGCCACGGCCTCGCTATGGCCGACGCGATCATCCTGGCCTCGCTGGTCGAAACCGGAGCTGCGGAGGTGTACACGACCGATCCGGACCTGCGTAGCCGTCCGGTCGGGCCGAAGGTCATCGTACTGTAGGAGGCGGATCGTTTCCGTCGGTTTCACGAGCACGATGGTGTTACGGCTAGCCTCAGCCGTCGTCGGCCGGTGTTCTCCCTTCCAATCCACACCTCCCTCGACCACACAGCCCCTTGCTCACGGGCTACGTTCCGCTCTCCGCAATGGCCAGCTCGGTCTGCTCGTTGCGCTGAGCACGGATGCGCCCGAGGAGAACGCTCGCGGGCTCGTCGTTCGGGTCCTGGGGGACGAGGCGGCCGGTGAAGGCCGAGTGCAGAATCGCATGGCGGGCACGCGTCGCACGCTGCAGATTGCGCGCAATCACAAGCTCCTGCTTGTCGGCGATCGAGAATCTGCGCTCAAGCTCGTCCACGATTCGGCGCTGCTCCGCTAGAGGCGGCACCGGCAGCGCAATGCGCCGAAAGCGCGCGAGGCTGATCTTCTTTTGCGCGACGCCCTGGGTGGCTTGGAGGATCTGGGCGTGCACAAGAGGCGATCGGATAGCATAAGCAAGGAACTTCGGATCTCCGGCCAAGGAGGACGGGAGAAAGCGCACGCAGTCTGCAGTGATTACCGCAGGGGGGCGGCCCACCGGGTAGACAGCGGTGTCACCAGGAGGATCACCCATCTTTGTTATCAGAACATCTCCAGGAAAGACCCAGTGTGCACGCAGTTCCAAGGCCTTGTCGAAATCAATGAACTTGTCATCAAGACCTTCGAATTGTCCCGCTCGAATGTGCCGTACGAACACGAGGGGGACGCCTGACTCCCGATAATCATCCACCTTCAGATTGCTTCCAAACGGACCGATTGCGAGTGAGTGCTCTTCGGGAGACGCAAGCTGGTCAGGCGTTGCCCAGGTCCATCCCTCAGGCAGCTGCGGCAGCTCAGTTGTATCCGGGGGCTCCGGCTCCTTGTACTTTTTCTTCCAGCGGTCGTCCGTCGGGGGCTTCCCTTTGGCCTTCAGCCGCTCCAGCTCCTCGGCCTCCCAGCGTGCCCGCCGCTCGCGCAGGATTCGTTGGAGGAGCACGTCCGCGGACTCGTAGTCACGACCCTCTCGGCGGGCGAGCTCGGCCTCGGTCGGGACGAGCCGGCCCTCGCATGCTGCCTTCAGCACGGCTGCGCGGTAGCGCTTCAGGTTGGCGCGGATTCGCTCGAGGGCGGCCACGGCCGAGGCAAGTCGGGTGAACTGAGCATCCAGGGCATCCACGATCCGATCTTGCTCGCCACGCGGCGGCAGCCGGATGGAATAGGCGAGCAGAGCCTCACGAGGCAGGTGCTTGATCGTCGAGCCAGTGAAATACGTGCTGAGGCGCCCGTTGCCCGCGTCGTACTCGAGCTGATAGGCCAGAAACTGCGGATTCAGGGCATGGTGCCGGGGCCGTACACGGTGGAGCGCCTTCTGGTACATGATCCCCGGGATTTGCCCTCGCCAGACCGCCGCGCGACCGGGCTCGCCGCCCTCACAAACGAGGAGGTCGCCTTCCCGGAGCTCGTACTTCGCCACTTCCCGGTGGGAGAAATCCATCACCAGCAGGTCGCTCAGGTCGAAGTGGTGCCAGCGGACGTTCACATTCCGGAGATACGGACGCGCGCCACGGCCCGTCCGAGCCTTCTGGGACAGCATCTTTCCGAGCTGGACCTCGGCCACTTCACCGAGCGGGACGAGCACCCAACCCGGAGGCAAGTCTTCGATCTCACTCCCCCTCACGCCGCCAACACCTCCGTCAGCTCTTCCATGATCCTCTGCAGCTCACTGCCGAACGCCCGGTGCGCGCCCGCCAGCCCGCCCTTCTGCGCGAACGGAGCGTACTCGAAGTCCTCCCGGGTGATCTCGAGGTTCGCGGCGATGTGGTCGCGCATCATCTCGAGCCACTCGCGCTGCTCGGCGGTGAACCCTCGGCCGGCGCGCTCCTGTTCGGCGATCCAAGTCTGGAACCGCTCCCGCGCGACCTCCGGGTGCGGCTCCAGCTCGTCGTCGACGTGCATGGCGTAGCGGACGAGCCGGACGATGTTCGTGAGCAGCCGGGGCTTCGACGCGCGGCGGACGCGGGCTGCGTCCAGAGCCTCGTAGGCGGCCCAGAGCGCCTCGGGCGTCCACTCCTTCGGCGGCGTCTGGATCGCCTGCGCCAGCTCCCGTGCCTCGGCGTACGTCAGCCGGTGAGGCGCGTCCGAGCCGTGGATCAGGCGCAGCGCGGCGATCTCGTCCTTGTGCTCCTCCAGGTACTGCTCGAAGGACCTGGTCAACGCCTCGGCGCGCTCCCGGGCCTGTGCGTCGAACCCGGCCTCGAGCAGCTCGTCCTGGCTGATGGCATCGATGAGCTGCTCCTTCGAGCGCTTGATCTCGAGGATCAGGTCGCGGAGCGGCGGGTTCGCGGCGAGGGGCCGGAGGGCGTCCGCGATGAGGGCGTCGCGCGCGGCGGCGAGCTGTGCCGTCGTCGGCTCCTCCTTCGGCCCCAGGCCGCTGCGCTCGCGGGCGGCCTCCAGCTGCACGTCCGGGTCGAGCGCGCGGACGATGCCGGCGGTGATCTCCTGGAGCGACGTGCCGTTCGCCGCGTCGCGGATCCGTTCACGCTCCTCCCTGTCCAGCCGCAGGTCGAGGCGGGCGAGGCGGCCGGCGAGCGTGGAGGCGACTTCGGGGTCCGTGCTGCCCAGGGCAACCGTGTTGAGCAGCTTCTCCAGGGGGACGTAGGGGTGCCGCTCGAGCGACGGGGAGTCGTTGAACTCCTCGCGCTCGGTCACGCCGACGGCGTCGACGAGGACGAACCGGGTCTTGCCCGGCGCATCCGGCGTGACGCTCTTCAGGTCGTCGGCCCCGATCACGCGGACGCCGCGACCCTTCATCTGCTCGAAGAGCATGCGGCTCTTCACGTCGCGCATGAACATCACGATCTCGAGCGGCTTGATGTCTGTTCCCGTCGAGATCATGTCGACGGTGACGGCGATGCGCGGGTTGTAGCTGTTGCGGAACTGCGCGATCAGGTCGTCCGTCGAGACGCCCGTCACCCGGTAGGTGATCTTCTGCGCGAAGTCGTTGCCCTTGCCGAACTCCTCGCGGACGATCTGGACGATGTCCTCGGCGTGGCTGTCGCTCTTCGCGAAGATCAGTGTTTTCGGCACCTCCTGGCGGTCCGGGAAGATCTCGGTGAGCACGCGGTCCCGGAAGGCACGGATGATGGTCCGGATCTGGTCAGGGGTGACGACGCTCCGGTCCAGCGCTTCCGGCGGGTAGTCCAGGTCGTCGTCGAGCTTTTCCCAGCGCTCCTTCCGCGTCTCCCGATCCCGCCACGTCACGTAATATCCGGCCTCTACCCTCGAACCCTGCGTCGTGATGCGGGTGCGGATCCGGTAGACGTCGTAGTCCACGTTCACGCCGTCGGCGACGGCCTGCTGGTGGCCGTACTCCATGACCAGGTTCTGGTCGAAGAAGCCGAACGTCTGCTTGCTGGGCGTGGCCGTCAGCCCGATCAGGAAGGCGTCGAAGTACTCCAGGACGTGCTTCCACAGCGTGTAGATCGAGCGGTGGCACTCGTCGATGAAGATGACGTCGAAGTACTCGATCGGCAACCGTGGGTTGTACGTCACCGGAACAGGCTCGCGGACGACGTCGGCGAGATGGGCGAGGGGCGTCTCGTCGACGTCCGCCGGCAGGTCCGGCTCGCCCTTGAGGATCGAGTAGAGGCGCTGGATCGTCGCAATGGTGACGCGCGCGACGGCGTCCAGCTTGTTGGACGTCATGTGCTGGATGTTGTACTCCTCGGCGAACGTGCGGCCGGTCTCAGGCGAGCGGTAGCCCTGGAACTCCCCGAGCGCCTGCCGGCCGAGGTTCGCGCGGTCCACGAGGAACAGCACGCGACGCGCGCCGGCATGCCTGATCAGCCGGTAGATCTCGGTGACGGCGGTGAAGGTCTTGCCGCTCCCGGTGGCCATCTGGATGAGCGCGCGCGGGCGGTGGGCGGCGAGCGAGCGCTCGAGGTTCTCGATGGCGCGACGCTGGACCGGCCACAGGTCGTCGCCGACGAGGGGCGGCATGTTGCGGAGCCCCTGGCGGAGGTTGCCCGAGCCGACGGCGTAGCTGGCCGCCGGCGGCCTGAGCACCAGGACGTCGCCCCGCTCCCGCTCGGCGGCGAGCCGCAGATCGCGCCCGGCGGTCGCGGCCGGGGCGACCCATTCGGCGAGGGTCTCCGGGCGGTGGAACGTGAAGACGCGGCGGCTGCGCGCGTCGGGATCGAGCAGGTTGGTGAAGCGGGTCTCGACGCCGGTGCTCTGGTAGAGGAAGGGAAGGGGCCGTACGTGGGCGGGCAGGTCTTCTGGCAGGCCGTGGCTGTAGCGTTCAGCCTGCGGCTCGACGCCGGTCAGGGTGGTGCCGACGGGCTTCGCCTCGACGACGCCGACCGCCTTGCCGTCAACGTAAAGCAGGTAGTCCGCCTGGCCGTACCCCCTGGCGAGCCGGAACTCGCGCACGGCGACGCCGCGCCCGGCGAACCGGTTGAGCGCGGCGATGTCCTGTACGACCCAGCCGGCCATTTCGAGCTGGCGGTCGATCTCGGCGCGCGCGACCTCTTCCGGTGTTGGCACGGGGGCGTCCGACTCCGGATTGGCTCGGTTCACTTCACCGTGAGAAAAGTGGAGCCCGGGGCGGGAAACCGCAACGAGCGCCCCGCCCCGGGGGCGGGCGCCGTGGCCTGCCAGCTGGACGACGAAAAGATAACGGAAGGTTAGGACAGTGGCACGCTCGTCCTCCCATCGCTTCCCCGGCAACACGCCTGCGGCCGGGCGATCGCGGCGGGGCGTGCCCCGAGGCAGGCGGCAGCCCCGAACGGCTCCTCCGCGGCCGGAGCCCGCTGGCTCCTGAGCGCCGGCCGGCTTCGCCGATGGCCGCCGCCGTACGAGGATCAGCAGCGCCCCATATGCGACCGAATGCACGCGGAGCGCCGGCCTGCGAGCTGCCCACGCGTTCCTCCCATCCCACCCGCTTCCCATGGCCGGGCGCACGTGAGACGAGGGTGCAAGGGCTGCGAAACACGGCGGATCCATTGATCCATTGTCCCGGCGGCCTCGCTGTCAGACCCCTCCACTAACCTTCTCCCGCGCGGATCCGGACGGGCGGGCGCCCGGCCCTGTCTCCCCGACGGCCCCTCCACGTGGCGACCGCGCGAGCCCTCACCCTTTGCAGGAAGGCCTGCCATGAAGAAGTGGATCGCGGCATCGGCTGTGCTGCTCCTCGCCGGGTGCAGCGACAGCCCCAGTGAGCCCAGGAGGCCGAACCTGACCGGCCAATGGGCCTACTCGGCCACCAACATCTCGGGCGGCGGCGTGAGCTGCGATGTGGTCGGCGTGACCCTGAACCTGACGCAGTCCGGCTCGACGTTCTCCGGATCGGCCACGGGGGGCGTGTTGACCTGCCGGGCAGGTGGGGAATCGGTCTCGGTCAATCTGACGAGCGCCGTGGTCGCCAACGGGAGCATCAACGGCAACCAAGTGGTGTTCGACATCGACACGTCGGATTGGCGGAACACCGGCACCCTCTCGGGCAACTCGATGTCGGGCGTGGTCAACGTCCGGATCGACATGGGCGCGCCGATCGGTGTCATCCTGCTCTCAGGCAATTTCAGCGCGGTCAGGCAGTAGGTCGCATCCCAACCCCCTCGGAGGATGGAATGAGGCGCATCGTCTCACTCTTGCTTGTGGTCCTGTTCCTCGCGGCTCCGGTCGCCCTGGCGCAGGAGACGGAGAAGGCCAACGACATGGCTGCCGGAATCGTCGACGGTGAGCTGGCCGCGCAGAGCCCCGGCACGGTTGGCTGGGGGATCGGCGGGTTCGCCAGCGGTCTCTTCCTCGGCCTGATCGGGACGGGGGTCACGTACGCGCTCGCGGGCAGCTCGAATGCCGATCTTCCGCCGGCCATCATGGCGTCGCTCAGCGACCGGAGCCCGGAGTACCGTATGGGGTTCCAGCAGGGCTACGCCAACAAGCTGAGGGCGCGCAGGAAGTCATCAGCCCTGATCGGCGGCGCGCTCGGGACGGCCGTGCTCGTGGTGGCCGTGATCTCCGCGACCAGCGAGGACGACGGGTATAGCAGCAGCTTCAGCTACGTTCCGGCCTTCCAGGTTCGGGTGCCAGCTCCGTCGGCTGGCTGGTAGCAGCGGCCGGCTGACGAGGCCTCTCCCTGACCCGCGGCGCGGCTCACTCTGTCTCGGGGTCGTCTGCCACGCCGGCCGGAAGCAGAGAAGATGGAACGGGAGGAACGAACGCGAACGATCGGCCTGCCCCCCGCGTCCTCCTGCTTCCGGCCGGCGCGGCCCTGAGCGCGGTCCGCGACGCCGGCGAACGGCGCTGGCCCGCGCCCGTCCGACCGCTCTCCCCACATCCCCCTTGACGCGCCGCCGCCGGCGACCCATCATCCCAAGCCAGCTAGGCATAGACAGCAAGGGATGCCGCCGCGACGGCGGCCCCGACAAACCGCAAGGTCCATGGCGCCACAGAAGAACGACGTGCTGCACGGCACGCTCGCGATGCTCGTGCTCAAGACGCTCGCGGTGAACGGGCCGATGCACGGCTACGCCATCACCAACCACATCCAGCGCGTGTCGGGAGATCTGCTGCGCGTGGAGGAGGGGTCGCTGTACCCGGCGCTGCACCGCATGGAGCAATTGGGCTGGCTGCGCTCGGAATGGGGCCTGACGGAGAAGAACCGTGAGGCCCGCTTCTACTCGCTCACACGGCTCGGCCGCAAGCAGCTCGCGCTGGAGGAGGAGAACTGGGCGCGGCTGACGGAGGGCGTGGCGCGCGTGCTGGGCTACGCCTGAGCGGCTGAGTCCGCGTACGGAGAGGGACTCCCATGTTGTACCGGTTGAAGGCCTGGCTGTTGCGGCTGGGGACGTCGCTGTTTCCGGGACGCGTGGAGCGGGACATCCAGCGCGAGCTGTCCTTCCATCTGGCGGAGCGCGCGGACGAGCTCCGCGCCGCCGGTCTGAGCGAAGGCGAGGCGGAGCGCCGGGCGCGGGCGCGGTTCGGCAACCCTCTGCTCCAGGCGGAGCGGACGCGCGACGTGCACGTCGTCCGCTGGCTGGACACGTTCGTGCGGGACGTGCGGTACGCGGTGCGCTCGCTGCTGCGGCGGCCGGCTTTCACCATCACGGTGGTGCTGACGCTCGCGCTTGCGATCGGCGCGAACGCGGCGGTGTTCTCGGTGCTGGACGCCGTCATCCTCCGGCCGCTGCCGTTCCCGGACGCGGACCGGCTGGTGCATCTGAGCGAGAGGAACGAACGGACATCGGACACCGGGGTCCCGCCCGCACGCCTCGAGGACTGGCGGCGGCTCAACACCTCCTTCGACGCGCTCACGGGCTACTACGTCGAGGACGTCTCGGAGACCTCGGGCGACCTGCCGGAGAGGGTCCGGCGAGCCTCGGTCAGCCCCGGTTTCCTGGAGGTCTGGGGCATCCAGCATGCGCTCGGGCGCGGTTTCACGGAGGCGGAGCACCGGTTCGGCGGTCCTCCGGCCGTCCTGATCAGCGACCGCTTCTGGCGCCGCCGGCTCGGGGCGGATCCGAACGTGCTGGGCCGCGTGGTCCGCATCGGGACGGCGACGTACCCGATCGTCGGGGGGATGCCGGCAGACTTCCGCTTCCCGGACCGCGAGGTGGAGCTGTGGGCCCCGGTTCTCGTGGATGCGCCGTACGCACAGGAGAGGGTAACTCCCTGGTACACGGTCATCGGCCGGCTGAAGGCGGGCGTGACGCCAGCCCGCGCGCGCGAGGATCTCACCGCTGTCCAGGCGAGACTCGCTGAGCAGTACCCCGAGACGGACCGCGGCATCGGCATCGAGGTCGTGCCGCTCAAGCAGAGCACGGTCGGCGGGTTCGGGGCGTCGCTCTGGCTGCTCTTCGGCGCCGTGTGCCTGCTGCTGCTCATTGCGTGCACGAACATCGCCGCGCTGCTGCTGTCACGCGCCGCGAGCCGGCGTGGGGAGCTGGCGGTCCGGCAGTCGCTCGGCGCGTCCTGCGCGGCCGTGGCCGCGCAGCTCCTCACCGAGGCGGGGGTGCTGGCGCTCGCGGGAGGCGCGGCCGGCCTCGCCGTGGCCATGGCGGCATCGGGGGCGCTGCGCGCGGTGGGCGTGGACCTGCCGCGGTTCGACGAGGTGGCGATCGGCGGCCGCGTGCTGCTGTACACGCTCGGGAGCACGCTCGTCGTCGCGTTGTTGTGCGGCGTGGCTCCCGCCGTCCGGACGGCCAGGAGCCTCGCCTCGCTGGGAGGCGAGGCGGGCCGCGGGGAGGTCGCCGGACGCAGCTCGCTCCAGTGGCTGCTCGTGGGCGCCCAGGTGACGCTCTCCGTCACGCTGCTCGCGGGCGCAGGGCTGCTCGTGCGCAGCATGCAGGAGCTCTCGAGGGTCGACCCGGGCTTCGACCCGGAGAACGTCCTCACCTTCCGCATGAGCGGAAACTACGCGGAGTCCGTAGACTTCACGCGCATGCTGCGACGCGTCGAGTCCACCATCGATGCGCTCGCGGCGTTGCCGGGCGTGGAGGCGGTCGCCACGACCGGGTATCAGCCCCCTGGCGTTCCGACGCAGTGGCAGACGACGTTCGAGTTGCTCGAGGCGGAGACCGGAGGCGGCCGGCCGCTGATCGCGGAAGGGCGCGTCGTTTCTCCCGAGTACTTCGAGACGATGCGGATCCCGCTGCTCGAAGGGGAGCCCTGCCGGCGCCGCATCCGTGGATTGGACCCGGACGCGCCGGGCTACGACGTGATGGTCAACCGTGCATTCGCGAGCCGGTACCTTTCCGGCTGGCCGTCGCCGGTCGGGCTCCATCTCAGGGAGGCGGAGGGCACGCCTGTGGCGGCGCGCCTGCGAGCCGGATCGTCGGCGTGGTGGGCGATGCGCGCGAGCGCGGGCTCGACCGCGAGCCGGGGCCGACCGTGTACTGGTGCCTGAGTGCGCCCACGCCGGTACCGTACTTCCTGGTGCGCGCGCGCGGCGACCTCGGCGCGGTCGCGCAGAGCGTGCGGCTGCTCATGAAGGAGCTCGAGCCGCTGCGCTCCGTCTACGACATCGCGCCGCTGGAGGAGCGGATCGGCGACGCGTACGCGGAGAACCGTCTGCGCACCCTGCTGCTGGTCCTGTTCGCGACGGCGGCACTCGCGCTCGCGAGCGTGGGCCTGTACGGCACGCTGAGCTACGCCGTCAGCGTGCGACGGCGCGAGGTCGGCTTGCGGCTCGCGCTGGGCGCGACGCGGCGCGGCATCATCGGCCACTTCATGGCCCGGGCAGCGTGGGTGGTCGCCCCGGCGTGCGTGCTCGGGATCGTGCTCTCGCTCGCGTCTTCTCGTCTGCTCTCGAGCATGCTGTACGGCGTCTCGCCGTCCGACCCCGCGACGCTCCTCGGCGTGGTCGCTCTCCTGCTCGCCGTCGCAACGCTCGCGGTGCTGATCCCCGCGACGCGCGCGGCGCTCCTCGAGCCGACGCAGGTGCTGCGGGATCAGTAGGCAGCGGGCGGTGCGGCGCACCCCGGCGCCGCAAGGGCGCCCCGGACGGCGGAGCCGGCGTGGTTCCATGCCCGGGGCGTCGTCGCGCGGATCCAGGTCCGATCGCTTGCCACCGGCCGGCTGCGGCGCCGCCCTATGGCCCCGGGAGGTGCGATCCCGTGTCCCGGCCAGTCGCAGCGCAGCGGATGCGTCACCCCCTCACGCGTACCCGATCCACACCGCCACCAGCAGCGCGACCGAGCCGACCGCCCACACCTTCAGCATGAACGGCACGACGAATCGGAGCCATCGGTCGAAGGGGACGCCCGCCATGGCGAGCATGCCGATGATGACGGGGTTGGTCGGTACCAGGATGTTGGTGAAGCCGTCGCCGAACTGGAAGGCGAGGACGGCGACCTGGCGGGAGAGGCCGACCACGTCCGCGAGCGGCGCCATGATCGGCATGGTCACGTAGGCCTGCCCGCTGCCGGACGG
>DATCLK010000033.1:0-1630 GCA_036563975.1 Longimicrobiales bacterium
TGCCCCCGGTCTCGCGCACGTACTCGATGCCGGCTCCGGTGCCGCCCGCCTGACGCGACGCCGGGATGTAGACGATCGCGACGTTGGGCGCCGCCTTCGTCGTGGGCAGCGGCGCGCTCGGTGCCGCGAAGACCGTGTCCCGGACGAACGTGCTCCCGTCGGCCGCGCGCCGCACGATCGCGAAGCGCGCCCCGTACGTCTCCGGCACGAAGGCGTACAGGTAACTCTGGCCGGCGCCGACGTTCCCGTCCGTGTAGGTGGTCTGGCTCAGGTTCGTGATCTCGGCGTAGGCCGTGGGCGCCCTCACAGTGCCCAGCGTATCCCGGATCACGCCGCGCGTACACGCGGATGGGTTCGTCGAGCTGGTGTAGACCAGCGTGGTCGCGTCGGGGTTGCACGACTTGTAGACCAGCACCCGCCGCACCGGATTCCGCGCCCGGCGCTCGAGCGAGTCCGGCAGCCAGGGGTTCAGGTCCCGCAGGTCGGCCGCCGGCGTGCCGGGCGGCGCGTTCCGGATCTCGTTCGCCAGGAACTCGAGGTAGGGGTCCACCCAGCGCCCCGGGCGCATGTCCAGCGTGAACGTCACCGAGCCGTCCCGCGTCTCGGCGACCGCCGCCGCGTGCGCGGCGAGCACCCGCGGCGCCGGAGCCGGCGTCGGCGCGACGAAGAAGTTGCGGTAGAGCGTGATCGCGTCATCGATCGCCCGCTCCATGCTGGCCGAGTCCGGCCGCGCAATGATCGCCAGGATGAAGGACGTGCTGGCCCCCACGGGCAAGTTGATCGGCCCGACGCCGACCCACACTTGCTTCCAGATGAAGTTGATGGAGCGGTCCGGGAAGGTGTCCGACCACAGGTTGGCGCACTCGTGGGTCGTGGGATTGCACATGTCGATGAACAGCGTGTCCGGCTGCCCATCGTGGTTGTAATCCCACATGGGGTAGGGGCTGCCCGGCGCGCCCGGCACCGCGTAGTTGAACCCGCCGCCCGCCCGCGGATTGCTCAGGTCCACCACGTTGCCATCGCCGTAGGGGTAGCCGTTTGCGGGATGGAACAGGTTCCAGTAGTCGAACACCTCGAGCGAGTTGGGGAGACGGCCGGCCAGCGCATCCGCCTCGTTGGAGGCGAGCACGCCGTACGCCCGCTGCGGGTTGTCCGTCAGGAACTGCTCGCCGATGCAGGCATCCCCGCAGGCGCGGCCGATGTTGAACGTGATCGTGTCGCCGGCCGCGGGGTTGCCCGGCTGGTAGAACGCGCTGCCCGGGTCCGACAGCAGCTTGTTGCGCAGGTCGCCGATCGGACTCTTGAGGAAGACCAGCGCCATGCTGCCGTTGTTGAAGCCCTGCGTCCCATCACGCGCGCTCGAGCAGTTGCCGAAGAAGCCTTCGGTGGCGAAGCCGGTCCTCGGGATCGCCCGTGCACTGTCACACCCCACCTTGTGGCCCAGGTGGTTCATGACCACCGCGCCCCGCTGGATGTCGTAGCCTGCGCGCGCACGGATCCGCGGATGCCGCAGCATGAACCCGAGCCGCAGGTCCGTGTAGTCGATCCCGCGGGCGTAGATCTCGTTGGACCGGTTCGTGACCGTGGCCTGCCAGAAGACCACGCCCGGCAGCGACGTCATGTTGAACGC
>DATCLK010000034.1:0-3818 GCA_036563975.1 Longimicrobiales bacterium
TGAAACGTGCGCAGGCCAACGTTCGAGCGATGGGAGCTCGGCTGGCGACGCGGGCGGTGCGCATGCGATCTCCTCCGGACGGATTGGCCAGGGATGAGTGGGGGGCCGCCGCGCGCGGCCGTGCGTTGGCGGCGGCCGGGCATTGTATGCGCGAGAGCATGCAATGTGAGCGCCCCGCGCAACGCCGGCAAGGCTGCTATCTCGCCCTGCCACGAGCAACGGCCCGCGGCGCACGCCACGGGCGCCAAGCGCGCCCCCGCCAGCCGCGCCCGCACCCGCGCCCGGCGCAACCGCCTGGACGCGGAACCTTTTACGCCCCCTCCTCTGTCACCACTTCTCGTCTGCCGTCGGGCCATAGATGGACGGCAGCGGCACGTCGAGCAGCCGGAGGTACACGCTCAGTTGGCCGCGATGGTGAACGAGGTGGTTGATGTTCTGCCGCACGATGTCGCGCCGGGACATGGTCATCAGCACGCGGTCGCCGTGCGTGAGAGACCAGGTCGCCGCGAAGTCCTCGTCCTTCGCCGCGGCGAGCGCCTCCCGCGCCTCGCGGACGTTGCGGTCGAACTCGGCGAGCAGCACCTCCGTCGGCTCGTAGGTGTACGGCACGAAACTGCTGAGGTCGAGCCGCGTAGTGTGCAGCGCCTGGGTGATCCAACCCGGCATCCGGGCGATGAGCTGCGCGAGATGGCCGAGCGGGAACGACTTCTGGTGCGGCTTCCAGGTCCCCATCTCGCTCGGCACGCGCTCCAGCAGCCGGCGCGTGGTCGCCATCTCCTGGTCGAACTCGGGCAAGAACGTTTCGGCGATGATCATCGGCATGCCTCCTCGGCTGGTCAGGTGGGCCCCCCCGCACACCGGCCCCTGTGCGAGGCGCTGCGTGCGTGTAAGGGGCCCCGAGAGTAACCGAACAAAAACCGAATGTCAAGGGAGCAGCGCGCGCGGTGCCCCGCACCGGTCACGGCCCGCGCGGTTGACGTGAACAATCGCACGTTATAGCCTTTGCGAGCTCTCACCGTGAGTGGAAAGGAGCCCCCGGATGACCTTCCGAAGTCTCATCCGAAGCATGATCGCGGCCGGCCTCGCCCTGGGACTCGTCGCGGGCAACGCGGCGGCGCAGGGTGTCCCGCCGATCGAGTTCAGCGAGTTCACTCTGCCGAACGGACTCCGCGTCATCGTGCACGAGGACCATTCGACGCCCCTCGTCGCGGTCAACGTGTGGTACGACGTCGGGGCCGCACACGAGGAGCCCGGCCGCTCGGGCTTCGCCCACCTCTTCGAGCACATGCTCTTCCAGGAGACGGAGAACCTGGAGGCGGGCGAGATCCTGCGGTTGATCCCGGCGGCGGGCGGCACGTTCAACGGCACGACCAACTCGGACCGGACCAATTACTTCGAGATCCTGCCCGCGAATCGGCTGAACCTCGCGCTCTGGACGCACCGCGAGCGGATGGCGAAGCTCCGGGTGAACGCGGAGAACTTCGCCCGTGAGCGGGAGGTGGTGAAGGAGGAGCGGCGCCGCTCCTACGAGAATGCGCCATACGCGGAAGCGGTCGCCGTGACGCTGGACACGCTGCTCAACGACTGGCCGCCGTACGATCACCCGGTCATCGGCAGCATGGCAGACCTGGATGCCGCGACGGTGGATGACGTGCGCGCGTTCTACGAGCGGTACTACGTGCCGAACAACGCGACGATGGTGATCGCGGGCGACGTGACGGTGGGCGAGGTCCGGAAGCTGGTCGAGCAGTACTTCGGTGACATCCCGCGCGGCCCGGAGATGCCGCCGCTGCCGACGCCGACGCCGACGCCGCGCACGGACGGCGAGCGCCGCATCACCGTCGAGGACAAGCTGGCGACGCTGCCGCTGATCGCCATGGGCTTCAACATCCCGCCGCACGACCACCCGGACACCTACGCGCTGCAACTGCTCTCGTCCATCTTCAGCCAGGGCGAGTCGAGCCGGCTGCACCAGCGGCTGGTCAAGGAGGAGCGCGCGGCGCTCCAGGTCGTGTCGTTCCTGAACAGCCGGCAGGGGCCGGGCTCGTTCCTGTTCTATGCGCTGCCGAACCAGGGTGTGGGGCTGGAGCGGCTCGAGGCGCTGATCGCGGAGGAGATCGAGAAGCTCACGCGGGACGGCGTGACCGAGCGCGAGCTCCAGAAGGCGAAGAACCAGCTCCGCGCCGACCAGATCATGGGGCGGCAGACGGTGTTCGCGAAGACGGAGGCGCTGCAACACTACCGGCGGTACCACGGCGACCCGGCCGAGGTCAACCGCGACCTCGACCGCTACATGGCCGTGACCGCTGATGACATCCGCGCGGTCGCGCGCAAGTACCTCACCGAGGCCAACCGGACCGTCATGACCGTCGTGCCGCAGCAGCGCGCGGCAGGCACCGATGCCGCGCCCACGTCCGCATCCGGCGCCGAGTGAGGAGGACACGATGACGAAGATCAGGACCGCGATCGGGACCGCTGCGTTCGCCACGCTCGCGCTGCTGGCCGGCACCGCGCCCGCCTGGGCCCAGGTGGCGCGGCGGAAGGAGGCTCCGCCGCCACCGGCGCCGATGCGCCCGGTCGATTTCCCCGAGTTCCACGAGCGGACGCTGAAGAACGGCGCCAAGGTCATCATCGTGGAGAACCACGAACAGCCCGTGGTCTCGCTGCAGCTCCTCATCGGGAGCGGCGCGAAGCACGACCCGGCGGGGAAGGCGGGCGTCGCCTCCTTCACGGCGTCGCTGCTGGACAAGGGCACGGCCACGCGCACGGCCGAGCAGATCGCCGAGACCATCGACTTCGTGGGCGGCAGTCTCGGCGCGAGCGCGGGCGATGACGCCATCGGCGTCGGCGCGAGCGTGCTGACGGAGTTCCTGGACACCGCGCTGGTGCTCGTGAGCGACATCGTCCGCAACGCCACGTTCCCGGAGGACGAGCTCGAGACCGAGCGGCGCCGCACGCTCTCCGGACTCCAGGCCAGCCTCGGCCAGCCGCAGTACCTGGCGGAGCGGCAGTTCCTGCGGGAGGTGTATGGCGAGCATCCGTACGGCGCGATGCCCTCGCCCGAGTCCGTGCGCGCGATCACGCGCGACGACCTGGTGAGCTTCCACCGTACGCACTTCAAGCCAGGAAACGCGCTGTTCGTGGTGGCCGGCGACGTGCGGCCAGACGACATCGTGCAGCGGCTCGAGCGCCACTTCGGCGGCTGGACCGGCGCCGCGCCGGCGAAGGCGGCCTTCCCCGCGCCCCAGCCGCGGAGCGCGCGCGAGCTCGTGTTCGTGCACAAGCCCGGCGCCGTCCAGGCGGTGATCCGGATCGGCCACCTGCTGCCGCCGGCGACGCACCCGGACTGGATCGCGCTCGACGTCGCCCAGCAGATCCTGGGTGGCGGCACGACCGGCTGGTTCTTCCAGGTCCTGCGTCAGGAGAAAGGGTACACGTACGCCGCGTACGCCGACTTCGAGCAGCAGCTCGAACCGGGCTACTTCCAGGCCTGGGCGGAGGTACGCAATGAGGTGGCGGACAGCGCGCTCGCGGAGTTCTTCCGGCTGATCACGAAGCTCCGGGAAGGAGACTTCACGGCCGCGGACCTGCAAACGGCGAAGGACGCCATGACGGGGTCGTTCCCGCTGCAGATCGAGACGCCGCAGCAGGTCGCGCAGCAGATCGCGAGCGCGCGGCAGCTCGGCCTGCCGAACGACTACGTGGCGACGTACCGCGACAAGGTCGCCGCCATCACCGAGGCGGATGTGCGGCGGGCCGCGCAGGCGCACATCCACCCTGACCGCGCGGTCGTCGTCGTCGTGGGCGACGCGACGCAG
>DATCLK010000035.1:0-8878 GCA_036563975.1 Longimicrobiales bacterium
TGATGGACGACTACTACCGGCAGGCGGTGACGGCGGCGGGCACCGGGTGCATGGCCGCGCTGGAGGCGGAGCGGTGGCTGGCCCGCCGCGGCATCGGAGAGGCGCCTGTGCTGGAGACGGCGGACGCGCCCGCACCGGCGAGAGAGCGGTAGGGAGGCGGCGGGGGACCGTGCCCGTGCCCGTGCCCGTACACGTGCACGTGCACGAGTACGTTTACGAGTACGTTTACGAGTACGTTTACGAGTACGTTTACGAGTACGAGTAAGTGTCCCCGCCGTTGTAAACGTACTCGTGCTCGTGCTCGTGCTCGTGCTCGTAAACGTCCTCGGCCGTTCTCAGAAAATGCCGCGGATGCCGTCCCAGAGTCGGCGGAAGAAGCGCTCCGCACCGCTCTCGGGATGGAGCGGGCAATACTCGCGCGGCTCGGTGCCGGGCAGGAAGTACTCGATCCGCACCTGCTCGGCCGGGCAGTGGTGCGTGGCGAGGCTGCCGGTGGCCGAATCCACGGGGACGCTGGTCACGCTCGGCGGCGGGACCCAGGCGGCGGGTGCGGGGCGCGTCGAGTAGGCGGCCTTCATGAACTCGGCCCAGACCGGCGCCGCGAGAGTGCCGCCGCCGCCGTTCGCGACGATGCGTTGCGGGCGGTCGAAGCCGATCCAGACGCCGGCGACGAGGTCGGGGGTCATGCCGATGAACCAGGCATCCTTGCCCTCGTTCGTCGTGCCGGTCTTGCCCGCCGCGGGCAGCCAGAAGCCGGCCCGGCGGACGGCGCTGCCCGTGCCCCGCTCGATGACATCCTCCATCAGACTGAGCGTGAGGAAGGCGACGCCCTCCTCGAGCGCACGCCGGCGCTCGAAGGGGCGCTGCCACAGGAGATTGCCGTGCGCGTCCTCGACGCGCGTGATGAGGTGCGGCTCCACGCCGTAGCCGCCGTTGGCGAAGGCGGCGTACGCGGCGACGAGCTCGGCGGGCACGACCTCGGCCGAGCCGATGCTGACGGAAGGGTAGGGCGGGATCGGCGTGGTGAGGCCCAGCGCCCGGGCCATGTCGATCACGCGCTGGATGCCGATCCACTGGCCGAGGCGGACCGTGGCGTTGTTGGAGGAGAGCGCCAGCGCGTCCCTCAGCGTGAGGGTGGTCACCGAGTCGGCCAGGTGGTCGGCCGGCTGCCAGACGGGCGAGCCGGCGTTGTCGATGGCGACGGGGGTCGCATCGATCCGGGTGGTGGGCGGGATGCGCTGCTGGAGCGCGGCCGCGTAGACGATGGGCTTGAAGGCGGAGCCGGGCTGGCGCCGCGCCTGGAGGGCGCGGTCGAACTGGGAGAGCGCGAAGTCCCGGCCGCCGACGAGGGCGCGGATCCGGCCGTCGTACGGGTCCAGGGCGATGATCATGCCCTGGAGGTAGGGCGAGGCGGCGCTGTCCGGCTCGACCGCGTCCCCGGTCGGCCGTGGATGGCGGTAGCGGCCGTAGGCGCCGGATTCGATGCGCTCGATCTGCCGCACCAGGGCCTCCCGCGCGGCCTGCTGCAACGCGGGGTCGAGGCTGGTGTAGACGCGCAGCCCCCGAATGTCCGCGTCGGGCCCGAAGCGCTCGCGCAGCTCCCGGCGCACGGCGGCCACGGCGTAAGGCGCGCGGCCGGCCGCCTCGAGCGGCGGCGCGAGCCGCAGGGGCTCTCGCTTCGCGCGCTCCGCCTCCTCCTCGGTGATGACGCCCTCCCGCGCCATCACGCCGAGGACCACGTTGCGCCGCTGGATGGCGGTCATCGGGTGCTTGCGGGGGTTGTAGCCCTCGGGGCTGCGCACCAGCGCCACGAGGAGCGCGGCTTGCGCGGGGGTGAGGCGGGAGACCTCCTTGCCGAAGTACCCCTGCGCCGCGGCCTCGACGCCGTAGAGCCCGTCGCCCAGGTAAATCTGGTTGAGGTACATCTCGAGGATCTCGTCCTTCGAGAACTCGTCCTCGATCTGACGGGCGAGGCGGATCTCGCAGATCTTGCGGGAGAACTTCTTGCCGCGCGGGAGCTGTTCCGGGAAGACGTTCCGCGCGAGCTGCATGGGGATGGTGCTGAACCCCTCCTTGAGGGACAGCGACGTGAGGTCGCGCCAGACGGCCCGGGCGACGCCGCGGTAGTCCACGCCGTCGTGCTGCCAGAAGCGGCGGTCCTCGACGGCGACGAAGCCGTCCCGGACAATGGCCGGGATGCGGTCCAGCTCGACCACGACGCGCCGCTGGGGCGAGAGGTCGGCGAGCAGGGAGCCGTCCTCGGTGAAGACGCGGCTCGCCTCGGGCGGCCGGTAGGACTTGAGGGCGTCGACCGACGGGCAGTCGTCCGTGACGGTGGCCGTGAGCAGGCCGCCCCCCGCCGCTGATGCGAGGACGACAGCCGCGACCGCGGAGAGGAACCTGGGCGTCATGCCCCCTTCTTACCCCGCTACAGCAACATCCTTCCACCGTCCACGATGACGGTCTCGCCGGTGATGTAATCGCTCTCGACCAGGAAGAGCAGCGCGCGGCAGACGTCCTCCGGGCGGCCGAGGCGCTTGAGCGCCGTGCGTTCCCGGGAAGCGCGGAGCTGCTCCTCCGTGTAGTCCTCGGGCGGCAGCACGGTGCCCGGCGCGATGCAGTTGGCCCGGATGTCCGGGGCGAGGGCGCGCGCCAGGACGCGGGTGAGGTGGACGAGGCCGGCCTTGGAGACGCTGTGGTGCGGGTAGGACGGCCAGGGCTGGAAGGCGGACAGGTCCGCGAGGTTGACGATCACGCCTCCGCCGTCGCGGCGGAGCAGGGGCACGGCGGCCTGGCTGAGCAGGAACGGGCCCTTCAGGTTGACGGCGAGGACGCGGTCCCAGTCTTCTTCGGAAATGGCGAGGAGCGGCGCTTGCTCGAAGGTCGCCGCGCTGTTCACCAGGATGTCGAGCCGGCCGAACACCTCGGCCGTGCGCCGGATGAGCGTGAGGGCGTCGTCGCGGCGCGAGACATCTCCCTGCAGCGCGATGGCGCGGCGGCCCAGGGCCACGATGTCCGCGACGGTCGCCTCGGCGGCCTCCGCAGAACGGAAGTAGTTGATCACGACGTCCGCACCCGCGCGCGCGAGTGCGAGTGCGAGGGCGCGGCCGAGCCGGCGGGCGCCGCCGGTGACGAGCGCGACCCGGCCAGGGATCTCCATGCGGCTATAGTAGTGGCGGAAGGTCGGGGGAGCAATTAGACTGCGCGGGCGCGGAGCGGAACCGGCGGGAGGTCCCCGGCCCGATCCGAGCCCCGAAGCGCTGTACGTTTGTGGATGGGGCCCGGGCGGGAGGCAGCGTCGCGCCGGGCGCGCCGCGCGGGGCCAGCGGGCCGGCGCGGCAGGCCGGGGCGGCGTGCGTTGCGGGGATGACGGGCCGGGGAGGGCGCACTGGCGCACGATGGGGCCGCGCTGGGGATGCCGGGCCGCACGCCACCGAGCACGGAACGAGACGGGCGGAGCTTGCAGACCATGGATACGAACGAGTACCGGACGGAGCGGGACTCGCTGGGCGAGATGCGGGTGCCGCGTGATGCGCTCTGGGGTGCCCAGACGCAGCGGGCGGTTGAGAACTTCCCGATCAGCGGGCTGCGCTTCCCGCGCGGCTTCATTGCGGCGCTGGGGATGATCAAGAAGGCGGCCGCCGAGACGAACATGGAGCTCGGCTTGCTGCCAGAGCACATCGGGCGCGCGATCGTGGCTGCGGCGGACGAGGTGATCGCGGGCGAGCACGACGCGCACTTCGTCGTCGACATCTTCCAGACCGGGAGCGGCACCTCGACGAACATGAACGCGAACGAGGTGATCGCGACCCGGGCGATGCAGCTCCTCGCCGGCGGCGCAGGGAGCAGTGCCCCGCGCGTGCACCCCAACGACCACGTGAACCTCGGGCAGTCGTCGAACGACGTGATCCCGACGGCGATGCAGGTGGCGGCGCGGGTCGCGATCCAGAACGACCTGTTGCCGGCGCTGGCCAAGCTCGAATCGGCGCTGGCGGAGAAGGCCGAGGAGTTCGATCACATCGTGAAGTCCGGGCGGACGCATCTGATGGACGCGACGCCCGTACGGCTGGGCCAGGAGTTCAGCGGGTACGCCGCGCAGTTGACGCACGGCATGCGGCGTCTGAAGGAGGCCAGCGAGGACATGGCCGAGCTGCCGCTCGGCGGAACCGCCGTGGGCACGGGGATCAACACGCACCCGGAGTTCGCGCGGCGCGCGATCGATCGGCTCACCGTGATGGCGGGGGTGCGGTTCCAGGAGGCCTCGAACCACTTCGAGCGGCAGGCGACCCGTGACACGATGGTGTACGCGCACGGCGCGCTGAACACGCTGGCCGTCTCGCTGACCAAGATCGCGAACGACATCCGGCTGCTGGCGAGCGGGCCGCGCGCGGGACTCGCGGAGATCACCCTGCCGGCGATCCAGCCGGGGTCGAGCATCATGCCGGGGAAGGTGAACCCGGTGATCCCGGAGGCGGTGACGATGGCGGCCGCGCAGGTGATGGGGAACCACACGACGGTCACGGTGGCGGGCCTGGGGAGCTACCTCGAGCTGAACGTGATGATGCCGGTTCTGGCGCACGCGTTCCTGCAGTCGGTCTCGCTGCTGGCGCGCGCCGCGGACGTGTTCGCGGTCAAGTGCGTGAGCGGGATCACGGCGAACGAGGCGCGCTGCCGTGAGCTGCTCGAGGAGAACCTGGCGCTGGGAACGGCGCTCGCGCCGCGGATCGGCTACGACGCGGCCGCGGCCGTGGCGAAGGAGGCGTACGCGCAGGGCAAGACCGTGCGTGAGGTGGCACGGGCGAAGCAGGTGCTGCCGGACGCGGAGCTGGAGGCGGTGCTCGATCCGTGGGCGATGACGGAGCCCGGAATCCCGGGGGGCATCCCGTCCGGCGGCGGATGAGCCGGCGGCACGGCACGGCGAACGGCGATGGCGCGCCGCGGCGGTTGCCGGGGCGCGCTTTTTTCTGCGGCGGTCGGCGGCCGGCGGGACGAGCGCTGGCTCGTCCGACGCCCGCGTGGCGGGTGCGGATCGCCGAGGCCGCGACCACGGAGGGCGGGGTGGCCGTGCCGAGCACGGGCCGGCTTCCCGGGATGGAGATGGCGAACGGCGGACGGGCGGTGCGGCAGCCGGGGCTCAGCCGGCGCGGAGGAGGCGCTCGAGGACGGAGAGGCGCCGGGAGAGCTCGTCGCCGCGTAGCCGGTTCAGCGTGCAGGGGCCAGCCTTGCGGCGGTCGATGATGCCTGCGGATTCGAGGACGGCGAGGTGATGGGACACCAGGGAAGCGGAGAGGCCGAGAGCCGCGCCGATCGCGGTGCAGGTGAGTTCGCGCCCGCCCGCGAGCAGCTCGATGATGCGAAGGCGTTTTTCATCGGCCAGGGCGCTGAGCGCCGCGACCATGCCCTGCGGCTCTACGACGTCTTCCACTGGAGCTTCGAAGGAGCCCGTCGAACCGGGTCGGGACAACCGGGAGCCGGTGCCGCTCTCGCGACTGGAAGCCCGCCGTCTGCCTCCACCGGCGGGCGCCGGGTGCGTTCATACCCGCGGCGCGGGCGCGGGGTTCGACGGCGGGCCGGCGTCGCGCTGGCTGACGAAGAGCGAGAAGGCGCGGTGCGTCGTGTTGCCTGCGCGCAGCTCGAAGCGGTAGGATCCGGGTGCTGGGAACACGACCTCCTGGAGTGGCAGCACGACCCGCGTCTGGGCCGGGGCGCGGCCGTGGTCGCGCGCGTCCACGTCCGTATGCCCCTGTATGGTGAGGAGGACGCGGCCGGCCTCGTCCACGAGGTCGGCGCGCAGGGGGATGCGGCCCGACTCGTGGCGCTCCCACTGGAGCACGAAGACGACGGTCATGCGCTCCTGCGCGGCGGGAAAGCCGGGAGCGGAGAGCTCGTTGAAGACGCCGAAGATGTCCAGCTTGCCGTCGGGTCGGACGCGGGCGTCGTCGCAGGCGAGGGCGAGGATCAACTCCATACGGCGCGGAAGATGCGCGTGGGGCGCGGGTGCGTCAACGAGGAGGCGGCCCGCGCGCGGCGGGCGGGGCGCGGCGGCGGTTGGGCTGCGCGGCACCCTGTGTACGCAGCCCGCGCGGGCAGGGGCGCGGACGCTTCGACCTGAGCGGCCCTCGCGGAGAGGCGGCCTGTGCGGGCGCGCAGGCTCCTGGCTGAGTGGGCCTCGCGAACAGGCGACGTGAGTGGCCCTCGCGAACGGGCGACCCGCACGGGCCGGGCGTGGGCGCGCACGTTCCTGCCTGAATGGCGCTCGCGATCAGGCGGCCCGAGCGGGCGTGGACGTGGCACGATCGTACGGGGTTGGGGGGCGGCGGCACTTCGTGAACCCTGCGACAGCGAGGCGGCGATGGGCACGACACAGCGACTCCTGCTGGGCATCGCACTCTGTCTCGTGTGGGCGGGATGCGATGAGCGCGACGGGGACCTGTTCGTCGTTCCAGTCCGGATCGGGGCAGACGGGCTGGTGGGGTTGTGGACCGGGCACGCGGAGATCTCGTCCGTGGAAGACGCGCCGCGGCCGACGCTGGCGGGCGCGACCCAGGCCGGCTTCGCGTTCCCGGTGGCGCTGGAGCTGCGCGCGGACCGGGTCTTCACGCTGCGCAGCTTCGGCTACCCGATCGTTGGCGCGAGCGCCGGGGACAAGCGGTTCTGCAGCGGGGTATTCGCGCTGGAGGGAAGCAGGATCGAGTTCTTCCCGGATGATGTGTGTCCCGCGCTGCCGCTGCATCGGTTCACGATCGGCGGGTGGTTCCCGGATGGGTTGGAGCTGGAGGCCGCGACGCGGCCGGCGCTGCCGGGCCAGGTGTTCGGCGAAGAGGCGAGCGTGCGCGTGCGCTTCCGACTGCAGCGGGACTGACGGAGGAACGAGGCAATGATGGCGGCGATGGAGCCGGAACGTCGTGTGCCGGGCGGATCTCGGACGCTGCTGGTTGCGCTGGCGCACCCGGATGACGAGGTCGGGTGCGTCGGGACGATCGCGGCACACCGGGCGCGCGGCGACCGTGTGGTGCTCGTGTGGTTGACACGCGGGGAGATGACGGACGCGTTCGGGCGGCTGAGTCGCGAGGAAGTGGCGCGGCGGCGGACGGAGCATGGCGCGCAGGTCGGCCGGATGCTCGGGTGCGAGGTGCGCTTCCTGGATTTCCCGGACACGCGCGTGGAAGCGACGGCGGACGCGGCGCACCGGATGGCGCGACTCGTGGCCGAGGTCAAGCCAGATGCGGTGGTGACGTGGGGCGAGGCCTGGGCGCGGGGCATGCGGCATCCCGATCACCAGGCGACGGGAAAGATCGTGCGCGATGCTGTGACGCTGGCGCGGATCTCGGCGGTGGTCGCGCCGGCGGCGCCGCACCGCGCGAACGTGCCGGTCTTCACGCTGCGCGAGCCGCCTTCGCTGCTGCCGGAGCGGGCGGTGGACGTGAGCGCGCACGTCGAGCAGGTGCTGGAGGTGGCGCGATTCTACCGCGAGCGCGTGGGGTGGCCGGAGGAGGAATGGCTGCTCGCACGGTTGCGCGAGGCGGGGAAGCGGTGGGGGGTGGAGGCCGCCGAGTCGTTCGATGCCTGGGAGACGCCGGGCGGCCTGGGGCCGGCGCTGCTGTGACTGAGAGCTCGCTTGACATTCGTCCGCGAAGGCAGCTAGGTTGGCGCGGGGCTCCTGGCGGTACGCGCGAGGAGCCCTTTCGGCGCGGGCGCGCCGACGTGGGATTTGAGCGGCAGCTTGTGCCCCACGTAAAATCAACGCACTAAAGCGCCGGAGGCCCGCTGTCCGTGTCTCCCGGCGGCGGGCTTCTCGCGTTCAGGAGGCGTCATGGCGTCGGTTTTCATCCTCACGAGTGAATCGGTGTCGGAGGGCCACCCGGACAAGGTGGCGGATCGAATCAGCGACAGCATCCTGGACGCGCACCTCGCACGCGACCCGGAAGCGCGTGTGGCGTGCGAGGTCCTGGTGACCGAGCGGTTCGCGTGCGTCGCGGGTGAAGTGCGGAGCGCGGCGCCGCTGGATCCGGGAGAGATCGAGGCCGTGACGCGGGATGCGATCCGCGAGATCGGCTACACGGATGTCGACGAGCGCTTCTCCGCGGACACGGTCGAGGTGCAGGTGCGGCTGCACGCGCAGGCGCAGGAGATCGCGGACGCGGTCGACAAGGGGGATCCCAGCAAGCAGGGCGCCGGTGATCAGGGGATGATGTTCGGCTACGCCACGGCCGAGACGCCGGAGCTCATGCCTGCGCCGATCGTTTGGGCGCACGCGCTGACGCGCGGCCTCGCCCGGGCGCGCAAGGAGCGCGTGGTCGACTGGCTGCGCCCCGATGCGAAGAGCCAGGTCTCGGTGAAGTACGTGGATTCCGTTCCGCGGGAGATCACGAGCATCGTCGTCTCCACGCAGCACGCGCCGCACGTCTCGCAGCCGACGATCAAGGAGTTCGTCATCGAAGAGCTGATCCCGTCCGCGCTGCCGATGGAGTACCTGGGCGTGGGTTGGCGGGACCGCGTGATGGTGAACCCGTCCGGGTCGTTCGTGGAGGGCGGGCCGGCGGCGGACACGGGGCTGACCGGCCGCAAGATCATCGTGGACACGTACGGCGGGGCGGCGCGGCACGGCGGCGGCGCGTTCAGCGGCAAGGACCCCTCGAAGGTGGACCGCTCGGGCGCGTACGCGGCGCGCTGGGCGGCCAAGAACGTGGTGGCGGCCGGCCTGGCGCGGCGCTGTGAAATCCAGATCGCCTACGCCATCGGGCACCCGGAGCCGGTGGCCATCGGGGTCGAGACGTTCGGGACGGCGACGGAAGACGAGCGCGCGATCGAAGAGTGGATCCGCCGGCAGTTCGACCTCACCCCGCGGGGCATCATCGAGCAGCTCGACCTGCTGCGC
>DATCLK010000036.1:0-7251 GCA_036563975.1 Longimicrobiales bacterium
TCGCGAGATGCGCCACCTGCTGCCCAAGGAGAAGCGCGTCTCCCCGCCGTTCGAACTGAAGCCTTAGCCGGCGGCCGCAGTCGTGCGACCGGCGCCGGAACGTTCCGGCGCCGGTCGCGGCCTGGACGCATCGACATCGCATCCCGTCGTGCGCGCGCCCGGGAGGAGCGCGCAAGAACGCGCGTCCGGCCTGCCGCGGCATCGGGGGGGCGCACCGGTGCAGGCGCCATCGCCGATCGGGGGAGTCGCGTCACGCGGTCGATCACCGCAGACACGCTCCCTCGAGCGGCACCTGATTCGACGGCCCCATTACGCCTCGGCTCCCTCGCGATGCCCCTCGCATTGCTGGAGACGGGCCCGCGGGCCGGCGGCGCGACGGCCGACCGCGAGCCGCGCGGCGCCGCTGCTCGTCCGCGCCACACCTCGACCAAACCAGCGCACGATGCCATCTTCGGATAACCGGCGCCACGTCTGGATCTGACGCACGCAGGCGCGGGACGAGCCGCCGGCCTGGGACGTGTTCGACGAGGCCGGGCGCCTGCTCGGCGAGGTCGCGGTTCCGGTGACGCCGACGCTCGTCACGCCGTCCGTGCGAGGCAACCGCATGGCGGTCGTCACGCGCGTGGACGACGTACCGGCGGTCGTCGTGTACGACATCGTGCGCGGCCGCCGGTCCGACGCGCGCGGCTCACGGAGGTGACGCGCGTGGACGACGTGTCGGCGTCGTCGTCCACGACGTCGTTCGCGAACGGAGGTCCGATCGACTTGAAGCCCGACAGACCCCTGCGCTTTCCATGTGGCGTGCGCCTCACGGTAGCGGCGTTCGGCGCCCTGTTCGCGGCGGCGCCAGCTCCCGCTGCGGCGCAACAGCCGATGCCGCAGAACCCCTCGCCCATGGTCGAGAACACGCGCGCGCACGAGCGGCTGACGCAGCGCCCGCTCGACGGCGCCGTGCGCACCTTCGCGGGCCCCGACGAGAAGCCGGTGGAGCTGCTGGTGCCGCCGAACGTGGCGAGGGCGGCGCCGTTCGATCTCGTCATTCACTTCCACGGACCCGCCTGGCTGGTTCACCAGGCCGTCGCGGATCTGGATGCCGGGATCGTGTCCGCGGCCGTGCACCTGGGCGCCGGCTCGGCGCTTTACGACCGGGCGTTCAGCGATCCGGCTGCGTTCGATTCGCTTCTCGCCCGCATCGCACGCGAGGTGTCGGTGGTGACCGGCGCGCCGGCGCGGCCCGGCAGCGTGACGTTGACAGCGTTCTCGGCGGGGCACGGCGCGGTGCGCGCGATCCTGCGCACGCCGCGCCACTTCGAGACCGTTCGGGCGATCCTGCTCCTCGACGGCATGCACACCTCCTACATCCCGGAGCGCACGGTCGTCGCCGCGGGCGGTGTGCTCGACACGACGAACCTGGTCCCGTTCGAGGAGTTCGCGCGAGCGGCGATGCGCGGGGAGAAGCGGTTCGTCGTCACGCACTCGGAGATCTTCCCGGGCACGTTCGCGAGCACGACGGAGACGGCCGACTGGCTCCTCAGCGCGTTGGGCCTGCGGCGCACGCCAGTCCTGCGCTGGGGCCCGCGCGGCATGCAGCAGTTGGGCGAGGTGCGTGCGGGCGGGTTCGAGCTCCTCTCCTTCGCGGGCAACTCGGCGCCGGATCACATCGACCACCTCCACGCGATGCCCGAGCTCCTCGCCCGCACGTTGAGGCCGGCCGAGCCGTGATGCTGGCCGTGGTGATCGGCCCGCGCCGGATCTCAGCCTCGCACGGAACCACGACCGCCCGGATCGTCTGCATCCGATAGCACGCTTGCCGCCGGGACGATGCCGCGCTGGCCGCCCGGACGATGGCGTGCCGCCGCTAGGACGATGGTGTGTCGGCCGCCAGGATGATGCCGTGCCGGCCGCCAGGCGCCATCGGGCCGGTTCTTGCGCGCGGTGGGCGCGGGCAGGGCCTCGGCCAGCACCGCGGAGAGCCGGCCGCCCGGACCGGCCCACCCGGGATCGGCTCGCCGAGCGTCGGCCGCGCAGGGCGGTGGTCGGGCACGGAGGATGATGAGCGGTGGGGACATGCTCACCCGGCGGAGCTTTCTCGCGCGGGCCGGCACCGCGCTGGCGGCCGGCACGCTGGCTGGCTGCGCGGAGGAGCCGGATGGCCGGCTCCGGCTGGTCTTCGACGACGCGGGAGACGACTGGGAGGCCGTGCGGCGCCAGTTCGACATCGCACGTGATCGCATCCACATGGCGGGGCTGCTGCTCGCCGCGCACCCCCGGCCGGTGCGGGAAGCGATCGCGCGCCATCGCCGCGGCCTGGACCGCGACCCTGCCGGCTACGTGGAGGAGAACAACGCTCGTCTCGAGCGCGAGGTCCGGCGGGCTGCGGGCGAGTACCTCGGCGCGGACGCGCGCGACATCGCGCTCACGGACAGCACCACGATGGGGCTGGGCCTCGTCTACAACGCGATCCGGGTGCGGCCGGGGCAGGAGCTGCTCACCACCGCGCACGACTACTATTCGACCCGCGAGGCGCTGGCCTACAAGGCGCAACGTTCCGGCGCCACGTTCCGCCTCCTCGCCTGGCCGGATGACGTGAGCCGGCTCTCGGAGGACGACATCGTCGCGAGGATCATTGGCGCCATCCGACCTGCGACGCGCGTCCTCGCGCTCACGTGGGTGCACTCGAGCACGGGGCTGAAGATCCCGCTGCGCAGCATCGCGGAGGCGCTCGAGCGCGTGAACGCAGGGCGGGCGGAGGAGGATCGCGTGCTGCTGGGCGTGGATGGCGTGCACGCGCTGGGCGTCGAGCCGTTCCACGCGGACGAACTTGGCTGCGACTTCTTCATTGCGGGCACGCACAAGTGGCTGTTCGGCCCGCGCGGCACGGGCATCGTGTGGGCGCACCCGCGGGCGCAGGACGCCACGGTTCCCATCATCCCTACCTTCACGTGGCGCGACGGCTCGGGCGCGAGAATGACGCCGGGCGGGTTCCATTCGTTCGAGCACCGCTGGGCGCTGGCGGAAGCGTTCGACTGGCATCGCGGGCTGGGCCACGAGCGCGTCGCCCGGCGGATCCGGGAGCTGGCGCAGCAGCTCAAGGAGGGACTCGCCGCGATGCCGCACGTTGCGTTGCGCACGCCCATGGACGAGCGCCTGTCGGCGGGCATCGTCTGCTTCGACGTGGACGGGCTGAGCCCGGCGGCCGTCGTGCGCCGGCTGCGGGAACGCGGCATCGTCGCCAGTGAGACGCCGTACGCGCCCTCGCACGCCCGGCTCGCGCCCGGGCTGCTCAACACGCCGGAGGAGGTCGAGGGGACGCTGCGGGCCGTGCGGGAACTCGCGTAGGCGAGGCGACGGTCGGCGCTCCCGTCTTCGTCTGCCCTGCACCCGAGGCGTGGCTGGCGGCCTGAGGTGCCCGGGCCGGCAGTCCGCGCGGAAGGGTTGCCCCGGGGCCGCGGCCGGCCCGCCGGGCACGACGAGCCCGCGCGCGGGCGCCACCCGCCTGCGAGCCGGTCGGCCCCGCCCCCGCGCCAGCGGCGCCGCACTTGCGTCACTGGCTCCGCGTGGACGTGGTCGTTGTCGGTGCGGGGATCGCGGGGCTCGCCGCGGCGCAGATGCTGCTCGATGCCGGGCTGGACGTGCTGGTGCTCGAGGCGCGCGGGCGCGTGGGTGGGCGCATCCACACGCATCGGGATCCTCTCTCGCCCGTGCCGATCGAGCTGGGCGCCGAGTTCATCCACGGCACGGCGCCGGAGGTGTGGGAGCCCGTGCGCGCGGCGCGGCTTCTGGTGTGCGAGGCGAGCGACCGGTTCTGGCTCTCGCGCGGCGGCGTGCTGTGGCCGATGCCGCACTTCCGCACGCGGCTCGCGGAGGTGATGCGGCGCATCGGTCCGCGGGTGCCGCCGGGACGCTCGTTCGCGGATCACCTGGACAGCTGCTGCCGGGGCGAGCAGTGGGCCGAGTCGCGCGAGATGGCGGCGGCCTACGTCGAGGGCTTCTACGCGGCGCCCGTGGACCGCATCAGCCTGCGCGCGCTCGCAGAGGCCGAGTCATGGGACCACGGCGCGCCGGCGGAGCCGAGCTTCCACGTGCTCGATGGCTACGACCGCCTGGCCGGGTGGCTGGCGAGAGGAGTGATCGCGCGCGGCGCCCTCCGGCTCAACACCATCGTCACCGCGATCCGCTGGCGGCCCGGCGACGTCACCATCGAGGCGCGCTCGGCGGCGGGCTCCGCACTGGAGCCGGTGCACGCGACGCGCGTCCTGGTCACCGCTCCGCTCGGCGTGCTCAACGCGCCGCATGATACGCAGGGCGGAATCCGCTTCGACCCTGCGCCCGGCGACGCGCTGCGCGCCGCCGCGCGGCTCGAGATGGGCGCCGTCGTCAAGATCGTGTTGCGCTTCCGCGAGGCGTTCTGGGAGCACGGGCCGCGCGAGGCGCCGGGGGATGGCGCCCCCTACCGACCGATCAAGTTCATCCTCACGGACCAGGCGGTCCCTACCTGGTGGACCATGCTGCCCGTGCGAGCGCCCGTGCTGGTGGGCTGGGCCGGCGGCCCGGCCGCGCTGCGGCTCGCCGAGGTGCCAGTGGAGCAGCGCATCGAGCGCGCCGTCGCCGCGCTGGCCGGAACGCTGGGCGTGGACCGCCCTGAGGTCGAGTCGCGGCTCGAAGCGTGGTACCACCACGACTGGTCCGCGGACCCGTTCGCGCGCGGCGCCTACAGCTACGTGCCGGTGGGCGGCGAGGACGCGCGGGAGGTCCTGGCGCGGCCCGTCGCGGACACGCTGTTCTTCGCGGGCGAGGCGCTCGCGGAGGGCGCGGCGATCGGGACCGTGCACGGCGCGATAGCCACGGGCCAGACGGCGGCGCGGCGCATCCTGGAAGGGGTCCGCGGCGGTGAGGTGAAGCTGGCGGCGTGAGATCGGCGCGGGGCCGGCGCGCGGCAGGTGCGCATCACGTGCGAGGTGCCGGGGGGCGCGCATGAAGCGGCCGCAGGGTAGGTGCGAGGGGGACGTGACGCGCGCATGGAGCCGGCGTGGGGCGAGCGTCAAGCAGGCGCAGGGCGGGTGCGAGGTGGGTGCGAAGCGGCGTGAGGCGAGCTGATGCGACGTCGAGCAGGCGCGGGCCGGCGTGAGTCCGTGTGAGGCGTGAGGCGAGCTCACGCGGGCACGAGGCCAGCGTTGAAGCTGGCGCGCGGCAGGCGTGAGGCGGAGGACGGCCGCTCTACCCTCGCCCCCGCCCCTGCCCTCGCTCCGGCCCGGGGCGAGGGCAGGGGTAGGGCGGCCGTCACATTTGCACGACCCGGATGTCCAGCCGGTCCGACGTGAACAGCGGGATGAGCACCCGGTTTCGCCCGCGGTCGTAGCCGATGTCCGCCGGCGCTTCGACATCGCTCACCGCCGTCATGGTGTGCGCCATGCCGGGCATGAGGTGATAGACGGCCCTGCCCTCCCAGCTCGAGACGAGCAGCGAGCCGTCGTCGAGCCGCACCAGGCCATCGAGCTGGCCAGCGGGCAGGCTGTCCATTGGCGTGATGTTGCCGGACGCGTCGATGCGCAGCGGGCGGTTCCCGCCGAACGGCACGACGATCACGCCCTGCTCGTCCACGGCGAGGCCGTTGGGATTCTGGAGCTGCGAGCCCCGGGCCAGCGCCTGCGGCGCGCCATCGGGACCGAACCGATAGACGGCGTCTGTGCCCGCGGGCTCCAGGCCCTGAGCGCCGCCCCGGAGGCCCGAGTCAGAGACGTAGACGGTCCCGTCCGGGCCGACGGCCATGTCGTTGAGGAACATGGCGCCCGGCACGCCCCGGGCCCCGAGGACAGCGCCCGTCTCGCGGTGGAACATGCGCACCGTATCGATGTCCGCGACGAACAGCGTGTCCCCCTTGATCGCCATGCCCTTGGGCGCGTGTAGGGTCACGCCGTTCTGCCCGCCCTCGACCCACTTCAGCTCGGCGACCTGACCGTCTGGAGTGACGCGGCTGAGGAAGCCGTTGTTGTCCTTGCCCGTCGGGTTGCCGTTGATGTTCGCGACGATGTAGACGTCGGCCGCCGGGTCGTGCAGCACGGACTCGGGCGTCCGCAACCCGACCTCCGCCACCGTGATCGAGCGCGGGGCTTCCGCTGCGGCGGCCGGCGCCGTGTCCGGCGCTCCGGCCTCTCCGGCCGGCCGGCCGCCGCCCTCACAGGCCGCGAATGCCGCAGCGAACGCGATGCTCAACGTACAGCCACGCAGGAACGCTCCGTTGCGCCTCATCTGGGTCCCTCCTTGGCGTGGGGGATCTGGTCGCGTGAGGGCTGAATTATGGCCGGCGCCCGGGGCGGGGGCCAGGGGACACGGCGGGGCGTGCGCCGGGGTGTCGGGGCGCGCGGCGCACGCCGGGCATCGGGGGGCGTGCTCCGGGGATCGGGGGCGCGCGGCGTGCCCCGAGCGTCGGGCCGGGGTGTTTGCGCCGGGCGTCGGGCTGGGCCGCTGGCGCCGGGTATGGGCCTAGTTTGCTTGCGCCGAGCGTGCGCCGTGCGACGCGCCGCGGCACACGCGCCGGGAACCTGGGCGCCGGCCGCGGGCTTGGGCCTGGGATCGCGCCGCACGGCGCACGCCAGCCGCCGAGCCGCGTGCCCTCGCCCCTGCCCCCGCCCGGGCCCTATGATGCGAAGCATGCCACCACTCACGCCGGAAGAGTTCCTCGCCGAGCTCCGGGCGCGCGGCGCGAGCGGGTTGCGCCGTGTCACGTTCCGTCGCACGCGCAGCACGATCTTCTCGCTGACGGGGCACGGCCGCGTACTGAACCTGAACGCCGCGTTCGCCGCGGCGCCGCCCGAGCTGCTGGACGCATTCGCCGTCGTGGCGACGACGGGGCCAAGGCGCACGCGCGCCTACGATCGCGCCGTGCGCGCGATCCGGAACTGGCCGCCGCTCGCCGCAGCCCTCGAGGAGGCGCGTGCCCGGCACGCAGCCGCCGGCAACGGCCGCGCGCCGCGGCTGGCGCCATGCTGCGGCACGCCGGCCCAGCGGGCGTACCTGCGCGAGCTGTATGCGCGCCTCAACCACGCGTGCTTCGGGAACCGCCTGCCTCCGGACCTGCCGATCCGCCTCAGCGACCGCATGCGGCGCCGACTCGGCCAGATCCGGTACGACGACGGCGCGGGCGAGCGCGCGGTGCTCGAGATCGCGCTCAACGTGGACCTCATGCTCCAGGCGAACGACCGGCATCGCCTGGACACGCTGCTCCACGAGATGGCGCATGCCGAGGCGTAC
>DATCLK010000037.1:0-11506 GCA_036563975.1 Longimicrobiales bacterium
CGCCTCACCGTTCCACCACCCTCACCACCTCCACCGTTGCCCCACCCAGCAGCCGCAGCTCGGCCGTGATCCGACTGCCGGCGGGCGCGCTCTCCGCCCGCGCATCCACCGTGACCTCGGCGACGCGCGGCCCCGTCGCCATGCGGTCGAGCCACTCGCTGGGGTCGTCGCCGATCGCAGCGCGTGTGCCGCGCGGCAAGGCAGCGAGCACGTCGAACGCGTTGGTGAACGGGTGCACGCGACGCCGGCGCAGGATCGCATCCGCACTCGCAGCGTCCATGAACGGCAGCACGCGCAGCACCGGGGCTGGCGCGCTGTTCACGTTGATGCGCCCGTCGCCGACCGTCGTCAGGTATGGCGCGACGACGGCGTGCACCTCCGGAGCCACGTCCGCCCACAGCGGCACATCCTCCACCGCGCGGAACGGCAGGTCCACCGACGTCTCGCCCTCCGCGAGGTCGATGGCCCGGGCTTCCGACCTCGCCGCGGCTCGCGTGGTGCCCCGCGCGACATCCGAGAGCCGGCCGCGGATGCGCCGCGCCAGCGAGAGCTCCGCGTCGCCCCCGGAACGAGCCGCGAGCGCACCCTCTGGCGGCGCGCCGCCCCGCGCGATCCGGGCCGCAAGTACCGCGTTCACGTAGGCCTGCGCCTTCGACTCGGGCACACCCAGCGCGCCGAGCAGCCGCAGCAGCTCCGCGCGGCTCGCGGCGTTAATGTTCACGCGCGCGCGCGCGTCGCGTGTTACTACAGACACCTGCACGCCATCGCTCTCGAACCGGAGCGGCGGGATCAGCGTATCGCCCGCGGCAGCGAGCAACTGTACGGCCTGCGGGCCGGCGAGGACGCGGTCGAGCGCGTGGAGCGTGCGGGCCAGCCCGGCGTGTGCGGCCCAGCGCGCGCGCGCGGCGGCCCGCGCGTTCGCCGCGAGCCGCACGTCCGCATGGGCGCCCGTCCGGAAGTCCGCGGCGATCGTGCCGAGCAGAACAATCAGCCACAGCACGGCGAGGAGCGCGAAGCCGCGGGAGCTGGCGCCCCGGCGGTGCGCCGCCGCCCCGCGACCGCGAATCCGAATCCCGACAGCGAGTCCGCATTCGTCGCAGCGGTCACGTCCCATGAAGCGGCCCGCGCCAGCAGGCGCGCGGAGGCGCGAGATCGAGCGCCCGCCGGGAAGCGAGGCCCACTCGATCCTTTTCACGGCGACGCTCCCAGGATCGGCACCAGCATCTCCGGCGCGAACACCAGCTCCTCGCCCGGCGGCACGGCAACGCCCGGCACCGTCGCGATGCTCAGCTCGACCGCGAGCGGCAGCCGGCCGGCCGCCTCGGAGTCCCATGCGTCGACCCACACGCCGGGCGCATCGAGGTACCGGATGCGCAGCCGCGCGGCGGCCGGCGCGAGCACGAGCGTGTCCGCCGGTGCAAGGCCGACGGGAAGAGGCAGCAGCTCGGCGATCAGGCCGCTCGCCGCCGCGGCGGGATCGCGGCCCAACCACACACGGATGCGATGCGCCCCCGGGTACAGCGCGCCGGCGTCCGCGACGACGAACGCCAGCTCGTCGGCGGGCCAGGCCGCGTCGCCGCCCGGCCGGCCGACGAACGGCGCGTCCGGCACGGACAGCGTCGCCGCGCGCAGCCACGATTCGAGCGCGGCGCGCCGAGCCGCTGCGGAGAGCGCCAGCTCGCGCTGCGTGCTGCTGCGCGCGCGGGCGTCCAGCGCGGCCGCCAGCACCTGCTGCGCGGTAAGCGCGACGACGCCCGCGACCGCGAGCGCGACGAGCAGCTCGACAAGCGTGAAGCCGCGCCTGCCGCGACCGCGCGCACGGCGCCACGGACCGCGCGAATGGCACGCGCCATCGCGCCATGTGCGCGAACCGTCACGCCCTCGGTCCCGCCGACCGGCGCCCGCGCAGCCCGACAGCCGCCGCATCCGCCTCACCGTGCCGCCTCCTGCACGGCCGACCCGCGCGCCGGCCGGTAGAACGTCGTCTCGAGGGAGTACTCGCCGCGCGGCCACTCGACGAGCACGGCGGCCCGGACCAGCGCGGGCGAGCCCTCGACGCCACGCATGAGCGCGCGCCAGCGGTACTGCTGGAACGGGGCGGGAAACACATCGCCGCGCGGCTCGCCATACGCGGCGATCGAGTCCGGCGGCAGCAACGCCAGCTCGGCCATCCGCCGCTCCGCGAGCGCCACCGCCTCGAGGTGCTCGCGCGTCATCGCCTGGCCCCGGAGCATGACCTGGAGGGCGCGCAGGCACGTCAGCGCGACGAAACCGACCAGCAGCAGCGCAACGAGGGCCTCGAGCAGGGTGAAGCCCGTCTGGGCTCTGGAGTGCGAGCGTGCGGCCCGGGCCGCACGCCATTCGCATGCAGGGAGAAACCACTCGTTCGGACGCGGCCTCGCCACGCCCCTCGCACACCAGCGCGGCCGCCGCTCAGCGCCCCTGGACCCCGAGCGCGCGGGCGGGGAGAACATCTTCCGCCTCGAGCATCTGCACCCGGATCGCGCCCGTCCATGCATCGACGCGCACCGCATAGGCGCGGTCCTCCTGCTGCACGACCAGTGCGTCCGCGCGCGCGCGGCCACGCGGGTCGAACGCCGCGCGGGCCGCCCCCCCGCTCCCGCCAGCGAGCCGCGCGCCCGCTGGCAACGCGATGCGGCCCGCGCGCAGGATCTCAGGCGACGCGGCGCCCTCGGCATCCGCGGTGACCAGGAACGCGCCGGTCGCGAGCTCGATGCTCACGCGCACCACGTCCCCTCGCGCCGCCGCCGTGGCGCGCGCCGCGGCGTACACCGCGGCGATCTCTTCCGCTGCGCGGCCCGCCGACAGCCCGGGACGGCGCACCGCCGGCGTCACCGCCGCGGCGAGGATGCCCAGGATCACCAGCACGACGAGCAGCTCCGCGAGCGTGAGGCCCGCGCTCCGGATCCGCCCCGCCGCCCGTCCGCGCCGCGCTGCACGCCGCCGGGTGCGGGCGGCGGAGGCGGAGCGCCCGCGCCGCCCGGCTCCACGCCCGCAGCGCGCGGCGCGTACGGCAAGTGCCCGATGCTCCGCGAGCGATGCACGTGCGGCACGCGCACAGCGCGCCACGAGCGATGCACGCGCCCCGGTCCCGCGCGCCGCGCGTGGGGCGAATCGTGGCGGCGTGCGGGAGTGCGACGAGGCGATTCGCGCCGCGCGCCCCATGCCTGCCACCGTGCCCACGCTCACGGCCCCTCCTCACCCGAATCTGGCGGATCCCGCCCCGGCGGCACGACTCGCTGCCGGATGATCCGCGGCCTCCTGCGCTCCTCGTCCGCCTGCGCCGTATCCGCGCGCTGCACGTCCTGCACGCGCACGGTGGTGTCCGGCGCCAAGTGATCGGGTGGGAACAGCGTGTCCGGCAAGAGGGGCAGGGGATCCGGCAGCCGGCGGCGCAGGCGGTCGGTGGCGTCCCTCACCCCGCGCGTCGCCCGCTCGAGGTCCTCGTCCGTGGCGATCACGTGTGGCGTGATGAACAGGAACAGCTCGGTCACGTCCCGCCGCTCGAGGGTCGAACGGAACAACGCGCCCAGCACCGGGATGTCCTTGAGGATCGGAACGCCGCCGCGCGTGTCGTCCCGCTGCCGGTCCATCAGCCCGCCGATCACCGCGGTGTGCCCATCCTTCACCAGCAGCTCCGTCTCCGCCTCGCGCGTGCTGATGACCGGAGCGTTGAACTGCGTCTCGGATGTCGCGACGCTCACCTCCTGGAGCACCCGGAGGTTGACGTAGCCGTCCGGGTTGATCGTGGGCCGGATGGTGAGTTGCGTGCCGACGTCGCGGTACGCCACGAGCTGGTCGCGCACGGCCTCATCGGTCGGCAGCGCGCGGAAGAGCTGCACGAACGGGCGCTGCGACCCGACCAGGATCCGCGCCTCCTGGTTGTTCTGGGCGAGGATGACCGGGCGCGAGAGGATCGTGACATCGGCGTCGGACGCGAGCGCACTCAGCAGCACCTCCGCGCGGACCGCCCCGACTCCCAGCGCCGAGATGGTGAGGTCGCCCGCGCCGCTGCCGACCAGCTCACCGCCGATCGTCACGCCCGTCTCCGAGTCGTGGTTGTCCGGGACAAGCAAGCTCACGCCCAGCCCGCGCTGCGAGTTGCGCCGTACCTCGGCGATCAGCACCTCGATCAGCACCTGGAGCGGCCGCGCGTCCAGCGCCTGGATCGCCTGGCGCAGCGTCTCGTAGTCTTCCGGCAAGGCGCGGATCAGCAGCGCGTTGGTGCGCGGATCCGGCACGATCGTCACGGGCCCGACCAGCCCTGCGGCCAGCCCGGCGCCTTGCTCGCCCCCGCCGGCCTGGCCGGGCGCGCGCGGCTGCTCCGGCTGAGGCGGGGCGAACGGTGCCTCGCGCTGCATGCGCAGCTCCTCGGTCAGCGACCGTGGCCCCTCCTCTCGTTCCGCGGCCGCGACCGAGCTCACGCCGAACAGCGCGCTGATCGTCTGCGCGAGCTGCTCCGCACGCGCGTGACGCAGCGGATGCACGAAGAGCTGCACCTGCGCCTGCCGCGCCACCCGCTGCGGCGTCGTTCCTCGCCTCGCCTCTGCGTCGGCAACGGCGGTGGTGGGGCTGCCCGCGATGCGCACGAGCCCGTTCTCCTCCGTCATCTCGAGGCCCTGCGCGCGGACCAGGCTCTCGAGGTAACCGCGCACCTCGGAGGGCGGCACCGGCCGGCTCGTGCGCAGCGTCACCGTGCGCTCCGGCAGGTCCGAGAACACGACGTTCAACCCGGCGACCTGCGCGAGCGTCGCGATCACCACGCGCAGGTCCGCGTCCTGGAAGTCGAGCGAGACGCCTTCGGCGCTGCGCTCCACGCCCCGGCCCTGTTGCTCCTGCGCGTAGATCGGCGCCACGCCCGCACAGACCGCAGCCGTGCTGAGGACGAAGGCGAGGAAGAGGGAGCGCAGGCGCATGGGCCACGCGTTCGGCGCGGCGCCCGCCCGAGGTCGGGGTAGCAGACGCATCATCTCCGCCCCCCGCGCGTGGGCCGACGAGCGACCTCGAGGAGCAGCACCGTGTCCGCTCCCTCCAGCATCGCGGATCCGGTGTCCACCCTCACCAGCCGCAGGCCTGCCAGCGTGTCGCCTACCGGCACGAGCAGCGGCGCACGGCCCTGCACCGCGAGCGCCGCGAAGCCGCCGCCATCGGCGAACGACGCGGTGCCCATGAGCCACAGCGGCGGGAGCGTCACGCGCCGCGCCACGCGCTCCACCGCCGGGGCTTCCCCCGGCAGCCGGTAGCGATCCGGCGCGCGGCGACGATCCGGCCGGAAGGGGTCACGCGCCACGGCCGCGAGCACCGCGCGGGTGGCCCGCTCGACGCCGCGGACGCTCGGCGCGGTCGGGCCCGCCGCGGCATCGCTGCCCGCGGCGGCGCCCACATCCGCCGGCCCTACCGCGTGCGTCCCGACCGGCGCGCCAGCCGGGGGCTCGCTGCGCAACGGCGCGATGCGCAGCGCATCCGCGACGCTCGCGCACAGCACCGCGAACGCGGCGGCGAGCAGCAACGCGGCGATCCGGTCCGCCGGCATCCGGGAGGCCCTCATGCGTCCCCCTCCGCGCCTGAGTCCGACGCGCCTGCATTCGGCAGCGCCCAGCCGGTGACGGTGAACCGGAACGAAAGCGGCAATGCGCCGCCCGGCTGCGGCGCGGCCTGGCCGGCATCGATCGAGAGCCCTTCCACCCGCACCAGCTTCACGCCTGCCTCCAGCCGCGCGAGCAGCGTGAGCAGCCCTTCGAGGTCGCCCTCGCCTGTGACGAGCAGCGTCGTCTCCTCCAGGCGGATGCCCGCTCCCGTGTCGCGCTCCGCGTCTCCGCCCCCGGCGCCGGCCGGCGCGACCGAGGCGAGGTGGACGCGCGCCTCGCGGGCATGGCGGCGCACGTAGTCCGCCAGCGCCGCGTCAGCGACGCCATCGCCGGTACCGGGCAGGAGCCGTGGGGCGACGTCTCGCAGTCGCTCCGCCGCGCGCTCGACCTCCGCGGCGATCGCGGGCGCGCTCGCGGCCAGCTCCAGCTCGCGCTCGAGCAGCCCACGCGCCACCTCCAGCCGCGCGCGCACATCCTCCAGCGCACGCAGGTACGGCGCGACGGCGTACGTCCACAGCAGCGCGAGCGCGACGATGCCTCCGCCGAGCGCCAGTGCGCGGCGATCACGCCTGGAGAGCCGCGCGCGCATCATGACGAGCTCCCTCGGCTTGTGGAATCCTGCGCGATCGAGCGGGCGGTCAACTCGAAGCGTTCACGCCCGCTCGCGCCATCGGGCCGTACGGGCCCGGCGAGCGCGACGCCCTCCAGGCCGCCGCCGGCAGCGAGGGCTGCCGCGGTCGCCGGAGCGGACGCGGCGAGACCGGTGAGCCGCAGCCCGCCATCCTGCGCGCGGAACGAAACCAGGTACGCAGAGTCCGGCAGCGCGCCCGCGATGTGCGCGAACAGCTCCGTCCAGCGCGGCGCAGCGACTTCCGCGTCCTGCACCTCCGCGAGCATCGCGCGCACGGCCGCGGCGGCTTCCCGGCCCCTGCGCGCCTCCGCCGCCGCGGGCGCGACCGCGCGTCGGGCGGCCTCCACCGCGGCAAGCTCCATCTCCATCCCGCGCAGATGGACGGTCGCGGCGAGCGCCAGCATCGCAGCGGCGGCGGCAGTGCGCGCGAGCACGCGGCGGCGGAGGCGATGCATCCACGCCTCGCGCAGCGTTGCAGGCAGCAGCAGCGGCTGGTCCCGCAGGCAGCTCGCCGCGCCCAGTGCAGCGGCAACCGCCGCCGGCAGCGCCTCGAGCGAGCGGAGCCCACGAGCGCGATGCTCGCGCGCGGACGGCGCCTGGGCCGCCGCAGCCCTCGAGCCCTGCGAAACGTCGCCGTTCGCTGCGGGAAGACCTTCTGCACGCGGCGCGGCTCCATCCGCGGTAGCCTGCGCGGAGTCGTGCACGGCGGCGTCGGTCGCGTGCGCGAACACCTCGATGGTGATGCCGCCCGCCTCCCCGCTCGCCACCCGAAGCGGCTGCAACGCCCGCGGCGCGCCGCCTTGCACGACGATGCGCTCCGCCCAGCGCGCGCCGCGCGCGACGAGCGTGAAGCCCCGCCTTCGCTCGCGCCGCCCCGCGCGGGAGAGCGCGAGCGCGGCCAGAGCAACCGAAACCGGCGCGATCACCCCGACCCGCAGCCCCGCGCGCCTCGCCGCGTTCGCGGCCGCCTCGACCACCGCCTCCGGCGCGACGAGCGCGACGGCCGGGACGCCGGCGCAATCGCCCGTGCGGCGCGAGAGCCGCCGGTGTGGCCGCCAGCCGGCTGACAGCGGAAGCACCTCCGCGGCGGCCGCCCCTTCCCGCAGCGGGAACCAGCGCCGCGCACTGCGCTGGAGCAGCGGACGCCGGTCACGGGGACGCACGGGCGGCAGTACCGCGATCTTCGCGTGCGCGAACGGCCGCGCGAGCAGCAGGTCCGCGGTGCAGCCGGTGAGCCGCAGCTCCGCCACCAGCGCACGAAGCGCGGCTTCGAGCTCCGGCCACGAGCCATCCGTGGCGGGTGGCTCGACCTCGCACTCGGCCACACGCCCGGCGCGCAATCCGCGCCACGTCGCCCGCAGCTCGACCGCCGTGACCGCGCCCGGAGCGATGACCAGCGCGAGCCGGCGCCTGCACAGCGCACCCTTTCTCATTGCAGCGCATCCATTCGAACGCCGTAAACGGCCTGCAGCAGCGACAGCGCGACGAACCCGATCGCGCCGCCGAGCACCAGGATCATCACCGGCTCGGCGAGCCGGACCAACCGGTCGAGCCGCCGCTCCAGCTCGTGCTCGAGCGCGGCCGCCGCGCGCTCCAGCATCTCGGGCAGCCGCCCGCCCTCCTCGCCCACCTCCATCATCTGGAGCAGCAGCGGGGGGAAGGCGCGCCCGCGGCCCAGCGCTTCGGCCAGCCGGCCGCCCGCGCGCACCTCCTCCCGAGCGCGCATCACCTCGGCGGCGACGGCTTCGTCGGCGAGCCCGGTCGCGGCGATCTCGAGCGCGCCCAGCACCGGCATGCCCGTGCCGAGCAGCGTGCCGAGCGCACGCGCGAATCGCACCGCCGCCGCGCACGCGCGCAGCGGACCGAGCACCGGCGCGCGAAGAGCCAGTTCGTGCACGCGGCGCCGGCCCGCATCCGTGCGCAACGTGGACACCACCGCCGCCGCGAGCGCGAGCCCCGCGCCGACCCCGACCGCCCACCCTCGCCGCACCGTGTCCGCGGTCGCGAGCAGCAGCGCGGTCGAGCGCGGCAACGCTGCCCCCGCGTCCGCGAGCAGCTCGACGAAGCGCGGCAGCACGTATCCGCACAGGACGGCGAGCACCAGAGCGCCCGCCACCGCCAGCACCGCGGGATACGTCAGCGCCGTCGCGATCCGCGAGCGCAGCGCCTGCTCGCGTTCGAGCTGCGTGGCCAGCCGCTCGAGCGCCTGCGCCAGGTGCCCCCCGCGCTCGCCCGCGCGTGTCATCCCCACGGCGAGGCGCGGGAAGATGCGCGGGTGCTCGGCGAGGGCGTCCGCGAGGGGCGCGCCGGCGCGCACGCGCTCACGAACGGCGACGAGCGCACCCGCGACGTCCCGCCTCGCTGCGACGCGCGTCACTGCCGCAAGCGCGCGGTCCAGCGGGAACCCTGCGCCGAGCAGCGTGGCGAGGTAGCGCAGCGCGCCGGTCACGTCCTGACGCCGCGAGACCAGCACGCTCCGCCGCGGCGCAGCCCGCTCCTCCGCCGGCCGGACCTCCAGCGGGAACAGCCCGCGCGCCGCGAGCGCACGCTCGAGGGCGGCAGCCGTCGCCGCCTGCTCGACGCCGTGCAGCGCAGCGCCATCCGCCGTGGCAGCCCGGTACGCGAACGCAGGCATCACATCACTCCCACGCGCTGATGTCGGCGTCCTCGCCCTCGCCGCCCGGCGCGCCGTCCCGGCCGTAGCTCAGCAGCTCGTACTCGAAGCCATCGCCGTTCCCGGCGTGCCCTGTGCGGCGGTAGATGTACGGCCGACCCCACGGATCCAGCGGCACCTCCTTGCGCAGGTATGGCCCGCGCCAATTGCGCGGCCGCGGCTCGATCAGCGGCTCGCGCCTGAGCGCCTCGAGTCCCTGCTCCGTCGTCGGGTACGTGTCGTTGTCCAGGCGATACGCATCCAGCGCCGCGGCCAGCAGCTCGATCTGCGAGCGCGCCGTCGCCGCTTTCGCCGTGCCCACGTGCCGGAAGACGTTCGGCGCGACCAGCGTCGCGAGCACGCCCAGCACGACGATCACCACGAGCAGCTCGATCAGGGTGAGGCCGGCATTCGATTGAGTTCGTGGCATTGGCTTCCTCCAGCGCTCTCGTCGGGCCCACCGGTGCGTTTGCCTGCGCCAGGGAGAAGGCGCCCCCGCCCTCGCCCGGGCGGCGGGGCGCGGGCGGAGGGGGCCCTCGCCCCGGCCCATGCCTCACACCGCGACCCGCAGCACTTCCTCCGGAGTCGTCACCCCGGCGGCCACCTGCCGCCAGCCGTCGCGCCGAAGCGGCCGCATGCCGCGCTCGAGCGCGAGGCGGCGGAGTGCGCCGGCATCGCGGCGGCGCAGCAGCTCGGCGCGCAGCTCGTCGTCCACCCTGAGCAGCTCGAAGATCCCCGTGCGGCCGCGGTATCCGGTTCCCCGACACTCGGCGCAGCCGCGGCCGCGCCGTACCCGCGCCAGCGACACGCCATCCGCCGCCATCTCGCGCTGAGCCAGCTCGTCCGGCTCCACCTCCTCCGCGCACGAGCCGCACACGCGCCGCACGAGCCGCTGTGCCAGCACGGCTTCGACCGTGCTCGCGACCAGGTAGTCCGGCACGCCCAGGTCGAGCAGCCGTGTCAGCGCGGATGGCGCGTCGTTGGTGTGCAGCGTGGACAGGACGAGGTGACCCGTGAGCGCCGCCTGGATGCAGATCTCGGCCGTCTCCGGGTCGCGCATCTCGCCGACCAGCAGCACGTCCGGATCCTGACGCAGGATCGCGCGCAGCGCGCGCGCGAAGCCCAGCCCCGCCTGCGGCCGGACCGGCACCTGCGCCACGCCGGGGAGCTCGTACTCGACCGGGTCTTCGACCGACACGATCTTCTCTCGGCCCGTGCGCACGCGTTCGACCAACGCATAGAGAGTGGTGGTCTTGCCGCTGCCCGTCGGCCCCGTCGAGAGCAGCACGCCTTGCGGTCGCTTCGCTGCGACGAGGAGCGCGGCCAGCGTGTCGTCCGCCATGCCGAGCCCCGTCAGCTCGATGCGCGCCCCCGCGCTGTCCAGCAGACGCAGCACCACGCTCTCGCCGTGCAGGGTCGGCAAGGTGCTGACGCGCACGTCCAGCTCCCGGCCGGAGACGCGCAGCCGGATGCGGCCGTCCTGCGGGACGCGCCGTTCCGCGATGTCCAGCTCGGCCATGATCTTGAGGCGGCTGATGATTGCGGCGCGCAGGTGCGCCGGCGGCGCGGGCGCATCCTGCAGCACGCCATCGATCCGGTAGCGCACGCGCAGCCCGCGCCCCTCCGCCTCGAGGTGGACGTCGCTCGCCTTCGCGGCGACCGCCTCCGCGAGCAGCAGGTTCACCAGCCGCACCACCGGCGCCTGGTTCGCGAGCGCCTCGAGGTCGTGCGCGAGCTCCTCGTCCTCCTCGGTGGAGGGCGACATCGTCGCCTCGCCCTCGAGTCCCGCGATCAGCTCCGCGGCCGTGGCCTCCTCCGGCGCATACAGCCGCCGCGCCGCCGCGACCAGCTCGTCCTCCTCCATTGGCGCGGTCTCGAACGGCTCATCGAGCAGCACCGCGAGCTCAGCCAGCGCCTGTGCGTCCGGCTCGCCCGCGTAAGCGACCACCACGCGCCCGTCATCGGCCGCGAGCGGCAGCACGCGGTGCTGCTCGAGATACTCCAGCGCGAGCAGCTCGCCGAGCCGCGGCAGCGGCCGCGCGCCCAGCCGCTCGAGCAGGGCCGGTGCCCCCGTACGCGGCTCGCCGGCCTGTCGGCCGGTGGGAGCGGAGTCGAGGTCCACGCGCACGGCGCTCCCTACTCGGCCTGCGCGGCGTGCCCGCGGAAGATCACGGGCGAATGGGTCCGCGGATAGACCCCGATCGACGGGATCTGGAACGAGACGTAGTAGACGGACGAGGGCCGCACGTTCACCTCGAACTCGTAGATGCCCGGCTGCCCGCGCACGCCCTTGCCTTCGACCAGAACCTGTCCCGCCGTCGGCGATGTGACCACGATCGCCACGTCGTCCAGTCCGCGCAGCGGCTTGCCCGTGAAGTCGTCGCGCAGCGCGAAACGCACGACGTTCTTGCCTGGCCGGAACGTACGCTCCTCGACCTGCGGCTCTGCGCGCAGCGCGACCTCGCCCTTGCGCAGCGCCGGGTCCGCCAGAACCTGCATCGGCTCAAAGCAGTGGACGACACGCGGCTCGCCGAGCAGGAACACGACCTGGTAGAAGCCCGGCTCGGGTAGCTTGACTGTCGCGCGATACTCGCCCGGCGCGACCTCCTTCAG
>DATCLK010000038.1:0-1507 GCA_036563975.1 Longimicrobiales bacterium
GCGTTCCGGGAGCGCGAGCGCGCCCGCACGCTCGTCCGCGTGCTCACTGAGCGCGAGATCGAGGCGGGCGCTGCCCGCGGCAAGGTGGACCCCGGCGGGCGCGCGGCCGGGGGCGAGGTGGACGAGGAGGCCGCGGTCGCCGCCGCACTCGCCGCCTTCGAGGACGGACTCTACCTCGTCATCCTGGACGGCCAGGAGCAGAAGGACCTGGACCAGCCCGTCTACCCGAAGGAGGACAGCCGGCTCGTTTTCCTTCGCCTCACCTTCCTCGCCGGAGCGTGATGCTGTGGACTACGAGGCCGCACAGGAGCTTCTCGCGCAGCGGCGCAAGCCGGGGGCCGCGCTGACGCGGCTGAACCGCGCGTTCCGAATCCCAGGGGAGGTCCGCGAGTTCGCACGCGAGGTGCTCGAGGAGCAGAACGCGTACAGGCGTGACCAGCTCATCGCGTCCAGGCGCGGCGCGATCGGGCCGCTGTTCGCCGGCCTGAACGAGCGCGGCCGCAAGCGCCTCATCCACACGCTCCTCCCGCACATCGAGGAGGCGGTCGAGGCCGGGTGGGAGCTGCTCGCCCTGCGGCCGTATCAGCACGGCCTCACCCGCAAGCCGTTCCGCTGCCCGCGCTCCGCCCAGACGCTCGCCGACTCCCGCGGCGCGTGGCTGCTCAGCATCACAGCGATGCTGGGCGACATCGACGAGGACATCGAGTGGGTGGCGGCGTGGGCCGCCTACCTCGCGGGCTGGGCGGGCGCCACGGATCTGGGCTGGCTGCTCGCCGGCGTGATCGACGCGGGCGGCGCCACAGGCGAGCGCGTGTTCGAGATCCTGAAGCAGTCCGCGACCGGCGAGCACGAGGTCGGCCAGATGGGCCGCCACGTCACGCAGGCGCTCATGAGCTGCAGCCGGCAAGACGCGTGGGAGTTCGTCGAGCGGCTGCTGCTCGCCGCGCAGCGGCAGGAGGGCCTGCGGCAGGCGATCCTCGAAGCCGTGGACGAGTCGCACCCCGGCGCGTTCCGGCGCATGATCCGGCTGATCCGCGAGCAGAACCTCGCGCGCTTCTCGTCCGTCGTGCGCGCGTTCGACACGTGGTTCGGCTTCATGTGGGACGGCTCGAGCGGCATCAAGGTCGACGAGGTCCTGGGCACGGTCGAACGGTTCTTCGAGGACGCAGACGCGCGCGACGCCGCGCTCGCCGGCACCGAACCCGAGCCCGCCTACCTCGCGCTGTGGACGATCGCGTTCGAGGACATCGATGCCGCGATCCCGGGGGCGATCGAGCTGCTGCGCGCGGACACCGCCGAGCTCCACTTCGTCGCGACGCACTTCCTCGCGCAGGCGCTGTGGACCACCGCGATCCCGCCGCTCGTGGACATGCTCGCCGATCCCGACCTCCGGGTGGCCGCGCGCGCGCTCGACGTGTTCCTCAAGGACGCGACCTCACTGGTGCCCGCCGAGCAGCTCTTCGACCGGCTCGAGGCGCTGCACGCGCGGGTCGGGAAGCGGCCGCAG
>DATCLK010000039.1:0-5953 GCA_036563975.1 Longimicrobiales bacterium
CGCGCCCGACGTGCGCATCGTCCGCATCATGACCCACGCGATGCCCTGCACCACCTTCTGCATGATGCCGAGGTGGTAGAGCACGGTCATGAGGGATGAGAAGAAGATGATCGTGGGCAGGACGTTGAAGGCGAAGAACGCACCAGTCTGCGCCACCAGGCCGGGCGTCTCGGTGAACGTGTTCCCCGTCACGTCCACCGACCCGACGGGGACGTTGTTGGAGACCAGGTTACCGAACAGGAAGCGCGCGCCTTCTGTGGTGAAGCCAAGCAGTGAGACGATGAGGTCGTTGATGGCGGCGAAGATGGCCTCGCCCGCGGGCGTGCGCAGGATGAACAGCGCAAAGACGAACTGGAGTCCCGTGCCCCACAGGATCACGCGCCACGGGATCGTGCGCCGGTCCACGCTGAGCAGCCAGGCCATGCCGACGAGCGCGACGAGGCCGAAGGCGGAAAGGGCGCGGGCGTGCCAGGGTGACTCGACCGATGCCCTGGCACGGGCCACCGCCGCTGCGGCGGCCGGCACGGCAGCAGTGTCTGCGCCCGAGCCGGCGGACGCGCCCGCGGTCGTGTCCGCGCCCGGCCTCGCGGATGGCCCCGCCGCCGCGTCCGCGCTGGCTTTTCCTGGCGCCTCGGCGGAGGACTTCTCCTGAGGCGGGGTGGCTTCCTGCGCGCGTGCGGAAGACGCGCCGGCACCGAGGAGCAACGCGGCAGCCCACAGCAGGAGGACGCCGCGCGGAAGCATGGACCGCATCATCCTGCTCCGGAAGGAGTGTGGTGGAGACGTCGGAACGCGCGCGTCCGCACGCACGTCGAGCCGCGGCGCCGCGGCCACGGCCGGCCGCGCTACACCGCCCGGGGCACCGCTAGTACGGGATGGTCGGAGCGGGTGCACGGAAGCCGAGGCGCCGCACCGCCTCGTCGATGGGCGGCGGGAGGTGGCCGTAGCAGTTCACGAGCTCTATGCCGCTGGAGGTCCCGATCCGCGTCGCGCCGGCGGCGATCATCCGCAACGCGTCCTCGCACGTGCGCACTCCGCCCGACGCTTTCACGCCGAGGTCGGGCCCGACGGCCATGCGCAGCAGCGCGACCGCTTCGGGGGTCGCGCCGCCCGCCGGGTGGAAGCCGGTCGACGTCTTCACGAAGTGGGCGCCCGCCTCGCGGCACAGGGCTGCGGCCTTGATGATCTCCATCGGCTCGAGGGCCGCGGTCTCGAGGATCACCTTGACGAGCGCGCGGCCGGCAGCCGCTTCGACCACGGCCCGGATGTCGTCCTCCACCGCCGCCCAGGCGCCCTCCTTGATGCGGCCGATCTGGGCGACCATGTCCAGCTCCGTGGCGCCGCGCGCGATCGCGTCCCGGGCCTCGAAGACCTTGACCTTCGTGGTGCTGGCTCCGAGGGGGAAGCCGATCACCGTGGCGACCGCGACCCCCGACCCCGCGAGCTCGGCGGCCGCGAGCTCGACCCACACGGGATTGACGCAGACCGCCGCGAACGAGTGCTCGCGGGCTTCACGGCAGAGCTTCACGATCTCGGCCGAGGTCGCGTTCGCCCGGAGCAGCGTATGGTCCACGTAGCGGGCGAGCGAGGCGCCGGGGCCCCCCTGCCCTGCCCCGCCCGGCCCACCGCGGTCCGCGGCGGAGCGGCGGGCCTCCTGCGGCCCACCGCGGTCCCCGGCCGAGGAGCGGGCCTCCCGCGGCGCGCCATCCGCGGGCTCTGCGTCCGGGCCTGACCGCCCCTCCACGTACGCCCGGGCCACGCGGCGGGCGAGGGCCTCGGCTGCGTGCCGGCTGATCACGCTTCCTCCGGGAGCAGGTCGATCCGGTCCACGACGCCGACGATGACCGCCTGGACCGGGATGTCCTCGTCTCCCAGCGCGAGGCGCGCCGAGCCGCCCTCGCGCATGACCAGGACCGTCTCCCCGGCCCCGGCGTCCACGGCATCGACCGCCACCAGGTCAGCGCCGTCGGGTTCGCCGTCGAGGCGCAGGGGCTGCACCACGAGCAGCTTGTGCCCGGCCAGGTGCGGGTTCTTGTGGGTCGACACCACCTCGCCCACCACCTTGCAAATGATCACGGCGCCCCGTCCAGCGGCCGGACGTGATCCACGAATCCGATGATGGATGCGTCCACGGCGACCATCCTCTCGCGCAGAGGCAGCGTAGCCTCCCGCGCCGTCACGTAGTACACCAGCTCGCCCGGCCCCGAGCCGATCGTGTCCACCGCGACGAGCGGCCGGCCTCGGGCGCGGCCGTGACGGTCGACCGGCTCGATCCATTGCAGCGTGACGTCGTCCAGGCCAGGCACCCGGACCGTGGCGACGACGCGGCCGATGATGCGGGCAAGGTTCACGGCGTTCCGCTCCTCACCACCATCCGCGGCGCTTGATCTCTTTCGGGCTCAGGCGGACGTGCCGCTTTTTCGCCTCCACGAGCTTGCGGTTCTCGAAGGGCTTGATCAGCACGACACCTGCGACGAAGCCGCCCACGTGCGCCCAGAACGCCACGCCACCCCCGACCTCGGGCATCGAGACGCCGGACAGGAGCTGGATCAGGAACCAGTAGGCCAGGACGAACCAGGCCGAGACGGGGATGATGCGAATGAAAAAGACGAAAATAAAGAGGGTGTGGATCCGGACCCTCGGGTACAGCACGAGATACGCGCCCATGGCCCCGCTGATGGCTCCCGATGCGCCCACCGTCGGCACGGGGGAATCGGGCGCCCACCAGAGGTGCGTCGCGGCCGCCGCCAGCCCGACCAGCAGGTAGAAGGCCAGGAAGCGGAGGTGCCCCATCGAGTCCTCGACGTTGTTCCCGAAGAGCCACAGGAACCACATGTTGCTGATGAGGTGCAGCCAGCTCCCGTGCAGGAACATGCTGGTGAAGATCCCCTGCCACGTGATTCCGCCTAGGCGGCAGAAGATGCCCGGCGCGAGCTCGACCGCACCCGAAGCGCCTCGCAGCTCCGCGGGTATCAGCCCGTAGCGGCAGACGGATGCGACGAGGAGGTCCTCCCGCAGCCCGGCCCCCTGGAGATAGAACCAGACGGCGACGTTGATGATGATCAACGCCACCGTGATGTAGGGGGTGAGCTCGGTCGGGTTCTCGTCGCGGAGCGGGAACAAGGCGCTCTCCGGTTGAGGCGGCGGCAGAATAGCGGGGCCCGGACGGCGGTGTCAACGAACGGAGCGCGGCCCGGGGCCGGCGGGCCCGGCAACACGGGGTCGCGACCGCACCCGGGCCTCGTCGGCGTACGAGGCCGAGACCTCCGCACGGCCACGGATAGCGGCCGCGGATCGAGGGTCGCCTGCCCGCGCTGACGACAGCCGAGCGGCCGAGCCGGCTCCGACACGGCCGCATGGTCGGAGAGCGCTCTGAGCAGCTCGTCGCGCGCCGATCGGGGGCGCGGGTACGCCTCTCGGGCCCGGCCGTTTGGGACGAGGGCCGTCTGCGCGCCGGCGGGTGCGGGCCCGAGCACGTGTCCGGGCCACATGACCCCGCACGCGGGTCCGGCGCCGAGGGCGTTCGGGATGGGACGTCGGCCTTCGGGCCATCTGCGCGCGGGGGTGTGGGCCCGAACCCGTGTCGGGGACCTCGGCCTTTCCGGGCCGCCTGCCTGTCCGCGGCTGCGGGGCGAGGCGGCTCGGGCCCGGCCCCCGACCCCTGCCGCCATGGCAGAAAAAGCCCGGAAATGCGCCGAAATGGCGCGATTCCAGGCCCTGGGGCTGGCATGTGCGTTGCACGCCGGAGGGCCGCATCCGCGCGACGTTTTTCGACAAGTGTTCGAAGGAGAGAACATGGCGAACAAGGTGATCGGCATCGACCTGGGGACGACCAACTCGGTGGTCGCCGTCATGGAGGGCGGCGATCCGGTGGTCATCCCGAACGCGGAAGGAGGCAGGACGACGCCTTCAGTCGTCGCGTTCACGAAGGACGGCGAGCGGCTCGTGGGCCAGGTCGCGCGGCGGCAAGCGATCACGAACCCCAAGAACACGGTGTTCTCGATCAAGCGGTTCATGGGGCGGAAGTTCGATGAGGTGGCGGACGAGCGGAACCGCGTGCCGTACGAGGTGAGGAGCGACGCGGAGGGGCGGGTCCAGGTCCACCTGCCGAATGCGGGGAAGACGTACACGCCGCCGGAGATCTCGGCGATGATCCTCCAGAAGATGAAGCAGACGGCGGAGGATTACCTGGGGCACGAGGTCAAGCAGGCCGTGATCACGGTGCCGGCGTACTTCAACGATGCGCAGCGGCAGGCGACGAAGGACGCGGGGCGGATCGCGGGGCTCGAGGTGCTGCGGATCATCAACGAGCCGACGGCGGCGGCGCTGGCGTACGGGCTGGACAAGAAGAAGGACGAGATCATCGCGGTCTACGACCTGGGTGGTGGCACGTTCGACATCTCGATCCTGGAGCTCGGGGACGGCGTCTTCGAGGTGAAGGCGACGAACGGGGACACGCACCTGGGCGGCGATGACTTCGACCAGCGCATCATCGACTGGCTGGTGGAAGAATTCAAGCGCGATCAGGGCATCGATCTCTCCAAGGACCCGATGGCGCTGCAGCGCCTGAAGGAGGCGGCGGAGAAGGCGAAGATGGAGCTGTCCTCGACCATGTCGACGGACATCAATCTCCCCTTCATCACCGCGACACAGGAGGGGCCGAAGCACCTGAACGTGACGCTGACGCGTGCGAAGTTCGAGCAGCTCGTCGACGACCTGATCGAGCGCACGCGGGGTCCGATGGAGCAGGCGCTCAAGGATGCGGGGCTGAAGCCGAGCGACGTGGACGAGGTGATCCTGGTCGGCGGCTCCACGCGGATCCCGAAGGTGCAGGAGATGGTGCGGAACTTCTTCGGGAAGGAGCCGCACAAGGGTGTGAACCCGGACGAGGTCGTGGCGGTCGGCGCGGCGATCCAGGGCGGCGTGCTCGCGGGTGACGTGAGGGACGTGCTGCTGCTGGATGTGACGCCGCTGTCGCTGGGGATCGAGACGCTGGGCGGCGTCATGTCGGTGCTGATCCCGCGGAACACGACGATCCCGACGAAGAAGACGGAGATCTTCTCGACCGCGGCGGACAACCAGACCTCGGTGGAGATCCACGTGCTGCAGGGCGAGCGGCCGATGGCGATCGACAACAAGACCATCGGCAAGTTCCAGCTCACGGGGATCCCGCCGGCGCCGCGCGGCGTTCCGCAGATCGAGGTGACGTTCGACATCGACGCGAACGGGATCCTGCACGTGACGGCGAAGGACCGCGCGACGGGCAAGGAGCAGAAGATCCGGATCGAAGCGTCGAGCGGCCTGAGCGAGCAGGAAATCGAGCGGATGGTCAAGGACGCGGAGGCGCACGCGGAGGAGGACCGCCGCAACCGGGAGAAGGTGGAGACGCGCAACAACCTCGACTCGCTGGTCTACCAGGTGGAGAAGGATGTGAAGGAGTGGGGCGACCGCCTGGATTCCAGCGCGAGGCAGCGGCTGGACAGCGCGCTGGAGCGTGCGCGCAAGGCGCTGAAGCAGGACGACATCAACGAGCTGAAGGCGGCGCGGGACGAGCTGATGCAGGCGTTCAGCGCGGCCGGTCAGCAGATCTACCAGGCGCAGGCGGCTGCGCAGGCGCAGGAGGCGGCCGCGGGGACGGGTGCGGCGGAGGCCGAGCCGCAGCCCTCGGGGGCGGCGAAGGAGGATGTGGTGGAAGCGGATTACGAGATCGTGGAGGAGGACAAGAGCTAAGCCCCGAGCGCCGGACCGGGCCGACGGGCGCCGCTCCGCGACGAGCGGCGCCCGTCTTGCATCCGGCCGGCGGGCGGCTGGACTCGGTTGATCCATCGCAAAGCCGCTGTTAGATTTTCGAGGGCGATACGCGAAAGTGGCGGAACTGGTAGACGCGCGAGACTTAGGATCTCGTGGGCCGCGCCCGTGGGGGTTCGAGTCCCCCCTTTCGCATCGCGATGTG
>DATCLK010000040.1:0-24483 GCA_036563975.1 Longimicrobiales bacterium
GGCCGATCCTGGAACGCACTGCCGCGCCGCAGCGACAGTGTGATCACGGTCGCCGGCTTCGACAAGCCAGCAACGATCGCCGTCCTTCGCAAAGATGCGGTCGTGCAGCGAGAGGAATACGCCCCGGCCGGCCACGCCACGTTCACGACCGAGCCCGTAACCCGGTCGTATGGCGTCCGGCCGCGCGTCGAACAGTGGCAGGACAACGTACGCGCCGGCGAGGAGCGATGGCGAGCGGAACGGGAGCCATACCGGCGAGGTGGGCGGCGCCCGGTCACGACCGCCGGTCACGGCCTGTGGACACCTGTTTCTCCTCAGGCGATCCCGTAGCGCTTCAACTTGTCGTACAGCGTGCGCTCGCCGATCCCGAGCTTTTCCGCGGCGCGGCGGCGGTTGCCGCCCGCCTCCTCGAGCGCGCGGCGGATCGCGGCCGCCTCGAGGTCCGCGATCGTGCCGCTCATGGGCAGCGCTGCCGCAGGAGAGGCGTGAGTCACGATGATCTGGTCGCCGCGGATCACGTCGCCGTCGGCGAGGATGGCGGCGCGCTCGAGCGCGTTGGAGAGCTCACGCACGTTGCCGTACCACGGCGCCTCGAGGATCTTGCGCCGCGCGCTCTCGTCCAGCCGCAGCGGCGGGCGGCCCAGCTCGGCGGCGATGCGCGCGAGCAGCGTTTCCGCCAGCGGCAGAATGTCCTGGCGGCGCTCCCGCAGCGGCGGCAGGCGGATCGGGAAGACGGCGAGCCGGTGGTAGAGGTCCTCGCGGAACTCGCCGCGGCGGACCATGTCCTCGATGTCGCGGTTGGTCGCGGCGCTCCAGCGGACATCCGCCTCGATCGTACGCGTGCCGCCCACGCGCTCGAAGCGCCCGTCCTGGAGCACGCGCAGCAGCTTGGCCTGGAGCGCGGGCTTCAGCTCGGCGATCTCATCCAGGAACAGCGTGCCGCCGTCGGCGAGCTCGATGCGGCCGCGGCGCGACTGCGTCGCGCCGGTGAACGCGCCCTTCTCGTGGCCGAAGATCTCGCTCTCCATGAGCGTGTCCGCGATGGCGGCGCAGTTGACCGGCACGAACGGCCCGGCGGCGCGCTGGCTCTTCAGGTGGATGGTGCGTGCGGCCAGCTCCTTGCCCGTGCCGCTCTCGCCGAGCAGCAGCACGGTGGCATTGGTCGGGGCGACCTTGTCGATCGCGCGGACGATCGGCGCCATGACGGGGTCGCCATAGGTGAGCGGCGGCAGCGCCGCGTCGTCGCGGCGGGAGCGATCCTCGAGCGCGAGCAGGCGGCGCCGCTCCAGCGCCCGCGCCACGATCATGCGCAGCTCGGCAGGGCTGGCGATGGGCTTCTGGAGGTAGTCGAACGCGCCGAGCTTCATCGCCTCGACCGCCGTGTCCACGGTGCCGTGCGCGGTGAGCACGATGACCTCCATCTCCGGCTGCTCGCTCCGCGCCTTGCGCACGAGGTCCATGCCGTCCAGCGCGCCAGGCATGCGCAGGTCGGTGATCATGAGGTCGAATCCGCGCTCGTGCAGGAGCTTGAGCGCGGTGTAGGCGTCCTCGGCCGTCGCCGTCTCGTGGCCGTCCGCCTCGAGCGCATCCGCGAGGAACTCGCGGATCCCCGCCTCGTCGTCCACGATCAGGATGTGCGCCATCAGAACCCGTGCGCTCCGTGTACTTCGTGATTCACTCCCGCCCGTGGGCTCCGCCCAGGCGCGCGAGGCCCTTGCCGTGCGGCGGGCCAGGCCGTCGGGGGCGAGGCCTCCCCGCCACCGCAGGGCCGAGCTCAGCTCAGCCGCCCGAGCGCCGGCGCCCCCGCCTCGGGTGGGGCCGGGCCGGGGTCCCTCGCCCCCGCCCTCGCCCCGGCCCTGGGTCCTACTCCGTTCTCCCTGGCACGCGGATGCTGAACACCGCGCCGCCGCCCGGCGCGTCCTCCGCCGTGATGCGCCCGCCGTGCTGCTCGACGATGCGCCGCGCGACGGGCAGGCCGAGCCCCGTCCCGTTCGTCCGCGTGGTGAAGAACGGGTCGAAGATCCGGTCGCGGTCCTCCGGCCGCAGACCAGGGCCGAAGTCGCGGATCGCGATCACCAGCTCATCGCGTTCGCGCGCCACGCGCGCCACGGGCGCCCGGTCCGGCGGCGACGCCTGCCACGCGTTGCGCAGCAAGTTGGTCAGCACCTGGCGGAACCGCGCCGGGTCGAGTGGCCAGCGCTCTGGCGCGTCGCGCGCGTCGACCGCGATGGGGCCCGCTCCGACCTCTTCCGCGGCGGCGCGCACCAGCTCGGCAGGGTCCACCGGCTTCACGTCGAGCGGGCCGGACCGCGCGAAGTCGAGCAGGTCGGTGGTCAGCGCCTCGAGGCGCGCCGCCTCGGCAACGACGCGGTCCGCGCGCCGCCGTTCCGCCGTGCCGGGCTCGAGGCGCTCGGCGAGGAGCTGCGCGTTGCCCTTGAGCGACGCGAGCGGGTTGCGGATCTCGTGCGCGAGCACGGCGGACATCTCGCCGAGCAGGCTCAGCCGCCGGTTCTCCTCGATGCGGCGCTCCGCCTCCTCATAGCGCCGGGACATGCGCCACAACACGGCTGCGGCCGCGAGGAGACCGGCCGCGCCGATGAGCGCGAGCACGACCGAGCGGTTGGCGCGCGCAACGAGCTGTGATGCCACGACCGGCTCGAAGTGCGCGACGATCAGCCGCCCATCCCGCGCGCCGGGCCGGCCGAACGGCATGAAGAACGCCTGCATCCCATCGCCGATGTCGACGACGTCGGGGCCGAAGGGGCGTGGTGGGGGCACGACCACAACGCCTGCAGGCGTGCCGCCGCTCACCAGCACATGCCCGCGCTCGCCGATCACCGCGACGTAGCGCAGGCCGGCGTCTCGATGCTGCGCGACCAGGCTGTCCAGGTCCGCGGCGGTCACAGCCCGGTCGCGGAACATGGCGATCCGGATCGCGCCGCGCAGGATGTCGGCCTGGCCGCGGTTCAGCGTCGCCACGGCGTTGCGCGCGGCGCGGTGGTTACCGACGGCGTTCGCGAGCAGGGCGGCGACGAGCGCGATGGTCATGGCGAGCCAGCCCCAGCGGACGATGAGGCCCGTGCGTCGCTCGCGTGTCGTCGACATGCCCGTCTACGCCCTCCCGTGCGCCGTTCGGGTCCGTGCCGTGCGCGACGCCGCGTGCGCCGACGGCCGGCTCACTGCGCCGCCGTCTCCGGGTCCAGGTCCCCCACGTAATACCCCAGGAGCTCGTCCTGGAAGACCAGCGTGTAGCGCGCGTTGAGCAGCTCGCTGCGCGCGGCGACCACCTCCGCCTGCGACTGGCTCACCTCGAAGACCGTCGCGACGCCGGCGGCGTAGCGATCGCGTGTGGCCTCCAATGCACGCTCGGCGGCTGCGACCCGCGCCTCCGCGGCCGCCAGCCGCTGCGCCGCGACCTCGCGGTCCAGCACCGCGCGCCGCACCTCGGTCGCGATCTGCTGGCGCAGGTCCTCCACGGCGAGCCGTGCGTTCTCCACCTGGATCTCCGCGCGCTCGACCTGCCGGCTCGTGCTCAGCCGGTCGAACAGCGGCATCGAGATGGACAGCCCGATCGAGCCGCTGCGGCCCTGGTCGAGCTGGTCGCCGAAGCTGAGACTCCGCGCGCTCGAGTAGCCGCTTCCGTAGCTCGCGGAGAGGCTCACGGTCGGCCAGCGGCCTGCACCCGCCGCGCGCACTTCCTGCTCCGCGGCGCGCACACGCCGCTCGAGCGCCTCGAGGTCCGGCCGTCGCTCGAACGCGGCTGCGAGCAGCGCATCGAGGTCCGGCTCGCCACCGGTCGCGGGCGCGTCGTCGATCGGCGGCGCCACGAACTCGTAGCTGCCCGTGGGATCCAGCCGAAGCGTGCGCACTAGCTCGAGGCGCGCCAGCTCGAGCGCCCGCTGGGCCTCGACCACCGCGGAACGCGCGGCGGCGGTGTTGGCTTCCTGCTGGTACAGGTCCGAGATCGGGCGCGCGCCCGCGTCCACCAGCGCGCGGATCTGCTGCTCCTGCGCGAGCTGCGCGGCCAGGTTCTCCTCCTGGACACGGACCTGCTCCTCCGCGGCGACCGCCGAGAGGAAGCCCGAGATGACGGAGAAGACGACCGTCTGGCGGGCGCGTTCCGCCTCCAGCTCGTCCGCTGCCTCGCCCAGCTCCGCGGCGCGCAATCGCGCGACGTTGGCGAAGCCGTCGAACAGCGTGACGCTCGAGGAGATCCGCCCGTTCAGGCTCTGGTTGCCTTCCGTGAGAAGGCGCCCCGCATCCTGGTCGAACGTCCGCCCGTAATTCTGACTTACCCCTCCCGAAATGCGCAGGTCCGGAAGGAACTGCATCTTCGCATCGGTGACGGCGAGGCGGCTCAGGTCGACCTGGTTCTCCGCACGCTCGACGTCCGTGCTCTGGCGCAGCGCGATCGCGATCGCCTCGTCCAGCGTGATGCGACGCGGCTGGCGCGCCGCTGCCTCCGTGCTTCGCCCGGCGCTTGCGACGGGCGTGCCCACCTGACCGGCGGTCGTCTGCCGGGCGTTAGCCTGCGTGGGACTCGCCTGGGCGGCACTTGCTCGCGTAGCGCTTGGATGCGCGACGCTGCCCTCCATTGCGCTCGCCGGCGCGGCGGCCGGTGCCTGGTCAGAAACCGGCCCCTGCTCGGCAATCGGTGCCTGGCCGGAAGCCGGCGTCTGGGCGAGGGCCGGCGCCGGCGCGAATGCCGGCGCGATCGCGGGTGCGAGCACGAGCGCGACTGCCGCGCCGCTTCGGATCAGCTTTGTTCGAGTCTTCATCATTCTAACCTCCACGGCTCGGCCCTGTGGGGCCGGCCGGTCGTCATTCGTAGCGCAGCGCCTGGATCGGGTCGAGCGCGGCCGCGCGCCGCGCCGGGTCGTAGCCGAAGAACACGCCGACCGCGCCGGAGAAGCCGAGCGCGATCGCGACCATGGCCGGCGAGAGCGCGGCGCTCCAGCCCGTCACGTGAGCGATCGCGCCGCTCGCGACCACGCCCAGCGCGAGGCCGAGTAGGCCGCCGACCACGCTCATCACGACGCTCTCGACGAGGAACTGCGTGAGCACGTCCCGGCCGCGCGCGCCCAGTGCGAGGCGCAGCCCGATCTCGCGCGTCCGCTCGGTCACCGAAACGAGCATGATGTTCATGATCCCGATCCCGCCGACCACCAGCGAGATGCTCGCGATCGCGGCGAGCAGCATCGTCATCACCTGCGTGGTGCCCTGCGCGGCCTGAGCGATCTCGTTCTGGTTGCGCAGGGTGAAGTCGTCCGGCTCGTTCGGCGCGAGCCGGTGCGAGGTGCGCAGGATCGAGCGGATCTCCTCCTGTGCGGCCGGAATGTCTTCCGGCGAGGACGTGTTGGCCAGGATCTGCGGGATGAAGACGCGGCCCGACAGGCGGGTCTGGACCGTGGTGTACGGCGCCAGGATCACGTCGTCCTGGTCGCCGCCATTGGCCGTCTGGCCCTTGGGCGCGAGCACGCCGATCACCTGGACCGGCACGTCGCGGATGCGGATCTGCTGGCCGACCGCGTCGCCGTTCGGGAACAGGTTCTCCGCGACCGTCGCGCCCAGCACGACGACCTTCCGCATCGCGCGGACGTCGTTCTCCTCGAAGAAGACGCCGTCCTGCACCGGCCAGTCGCGGATCTGCTGGTAGTCCACGTCGACGCCCATGATGCTCGTCCGCCAGTTGCCCGCGCCGCCGATGACCTGTGCGCGCGTCATGACCACCGGCGAGACCGCCGAGAGCAGGAAGCTCTGGCTGCGCAGCATCTCGGCGTCCTCGATGGTCAGCCGGTTGAACGTCTGCGCGCCCTGGCTCACGCCGCCCTGCATCGCCGAGCCCGGCGTGATCACCAGCATGTTGGTCCCCAGCGCCTGGATCTGCCGCTCGATCTGGCGCTGCGCGCCGGAGCCGATGGCGACCATCACGTTCACCGCGGCCACGCCGATGATGATGCCGAGCATGGTGAGCAGCGTCCGCATCTTGTTCTTGACGATGCTCTGCCCGGCGACCTTGAGCAGTGTCTTCGCCTTCATGCGACACCTGCCGTTTCCGCTCCCTGGAACGCGCGCAAGTCGGCCGCGGCGTCTTGCCGGTCGTGCACCGGCTCGTCGCGGATGATGCGGCCGTCGCGCAGCTCCACGATGCGCTTCGCGTAGGCCGCGATGTCCGGCTCGTGGGTGACCAGCAGGATCGTCACGCCGTCGTCGTTCAGCTCCTGGAACAGCGCCATGATCTCGACGGACGTGCGCGAGTCCAGGTTGCCCGTCGGCTCGTCGGCGAGCAGGACCGACGGCTGCGTGACGAGCGCGCGCGCGATGGCGACGCGCTGCTGCTGGCCGCCCGAGAGCTCGCTCGGGTCGTGGTCCATGCGCTGGCCGAGCCCCACGCGCTCGAGCGCTGCGGCGGCCAGCGCCCGGGTGTCCAGCTTCCGCCCGCTGCGGTCGTAGAGCAGCGGCAGCTCGACGTTCTCCAGCGCGCTGGTGCGCGGCAGCAGGTGGAAGCCCTGGAAGACGAAGCCGAGCTTGCGGTTGCGGATGTCGGCGAGCTCGTCCTTGCTCAGGCCATCGACGCGCTTGCCGTCCAGCACGTAGGTGCCGGAGGTCGGGCGGTCCAGGCAGCCGAGGATGTTCATCAGCGTGGACTTGCCGGACCCGGACGCGCCCATGATCGCGACCATCTCGCCCCGCTCGACGAACAGGTCCACGCCGCGCAGCGCGTGCACCTCGTTCTTCCCCATGCGGTAGACCTTGGTCAGGCCCCGCGCCTCGATCACGGAACTCATCGTCGCACTCTCCGCGGCGGTCATCAGAACAGCCCCGGCGGGCGAGGCGGGCCGCTACGCTGCTGCGACTGGAACGGGTTGGTGGCGGTGGTCGGGGCACTGCCCGTCGTGACCGCCGCGATCACCTTCATGCCTTCCCGCAGGATGGGCGGCCCGGTGATGGCCGTGCGCTGGCCATCCGTGATGCCGGTGCGCACGGGCACCGCGTTCACCTTGCCGTCTTCGTCCAGGAACCAGAGCAGCGTGGGCGCGGCGCCGCGCGCGCCGTCAGCCGGAACGCCTGCGCGTGCGCTGCGCGTCGTCGGCTCGCCCGCTGGCCGCGCGGCCGCGTCCGCTGCGCTGCGAGCCCCCGGCCCACCCGCGGGCCGCGCCGCGGCGTCCACCGCACCGTTCGCCGCGGGTGGATCCGCGACCTGCCCCGCCTGCGCGCGTGCGCCCGCGGCCCTTTCCTGCTCCCGCCGCGCTGCGAGGGCGCGTCGCATCTCCTCCGTGGGCCGGAAGCGCAGCGCGCTGTTCGGGACCAGCAGCACGTCCTCGGCCCGGTCGACGATGAACTCGACCGTGGCGGTCATGCCCGGCAGCAGCCGGCCGTCCGGGTTGTCGACCGTGATGACGACGGTGTAGCTGACCACGTTCTCCTGCACCGTGGACTGGAGCCGGACCTGGCGGACCGTGCCGGTGAACTGGGTGTCAGGGTACGCTTGCACGGTGAACCGCACCGGCTGACCCGGGTGGATCAGGCCGATGTCGCTCTCATCCACGGTGGCGAGGATCTCCATCTCGGAGAAATCCTTCGCGATGAGGAACAGCTTGGGCGCGGACATGCTCGCGGCCACCGTCTGCCCCACCTCCACGCTCCGCTCCACCACGACGCCCGAGATCGGCGCGCGGATCTCCGTGTAGGCCAGGTTCTGCCGCGCGCGCTCCAGGTTGAGCTGTGCAGACGCGTACGCCGCGCGCGCGACGTCGTAATTGTAGAGCGCGGCGTCGTACTCGCTGTCCGTCACGACCTTCTGCTCGTAGAGCCTGGCGATGCGCTCGAACTGTCGCTTCGCCTGCTCGAGCTCCGCCCGGCTGCGCTCGACGCTGACCTCCGCGGCCCGCACCTCCTGGCGCAGCAGCGTCGGGTCGATCCGCGCGATGAGCTGGCCCTTCTCGACGCGGTCGTTGAAGTCGACGTGGATCTCCGCGATCTGACCGGAGACCTGCGTCCCCACCTCGACGGTTTCGGTCGCCTGGAGGGTGCCGGTTGTCGAGACCACGGACTCGATGTCGCCGCGCGTGATCTCGACGAACCGGTACCCGGCCGCCGCCTCGCGGCCGGTGCCGAACACCACACGCGCGAGGAGCAGCACGGCCACGGCGGCCGCGGAGCCCCACAGGACCTTCTTCTTCATCGTCGTTCTCCCGACGCTCGGATTCGCTGGTTGGAGACGGTCAGCTGCGCCGCGTGGGGGTGGGCACGAGGCGTACCGCAGAAAAACCGCGGAGTTACAAGGATTTCCTCGGCGCCGGGACACGGCGGTGACTGTGGAATCCGCAGGAGTCTGCGGATTCTGCAGATGGGGTGGGGCAGGGATTGCGCGGGCTCGAGGTGGTCGCGTGCAGTCGCGCACGCTGCGACGGCGGCGAGGTGGTGAGGGGCAGCGACCGACGGCGACAGCGGAGCGACCGGCGGGGCGCGGAGGAACCGGCAGCGAGAGAGCGCCCGCACCCGTGCGCGCCGCCATGAGTAACGATCAAGACGATGCCAGGGGAAACACGCGGTCCGGTACTCACCGAGGGCCTGAAATCCGGCCTCAGCCCTCGCCCTCGCCCGGATCGGGTGCGGGACGGGAGCGGGCCGCCCCCGCCCTGGCCCGGTGGCAGGGCGGGGGCGGAGCCAAAGGGGTCAGCTCCGCTGCTGCTTGGCCCCGCCGTCGCGACGACCGGGACCACGCTCGCCGCGAAGCCCGCGCTCGCGCCAGCGCTCGGCCTGCTCGGCGCGCAGCTTCTCGAGCTTCTCCTTCTGCTCGGGCGTGAGCAGCGCCATCACCTGCTCATGGGCCGCGCGCTGGTTCTCACGCATCTGCTCGAAGAGCGGGCGGACCTGCTCGCGCTGCTCCGGGGTGAGCCGCTGCATCCTGGGGCCGCGGCGCGCGCGCTCGCCACGCTGCGCGGCGGAGTCGGGCTCGCCGACGATGGCCCGGACCTGCTCCATGAGCGGCCGGTTCTTCTCCTGCAGCTCAGCGCGGATCTTCTCGATCTGCGCCTTCTGCTCCTCCGTGAGCTCGAGCTGCTCGGCCAGGTTCAGCAGGCCGGGGCCAAAGCGGCCATCCGGATGCACCGGCCGCTCCTGTCGGGCACGCGGCGTCTGAGCGGCCGCCTCGGTCGGCCCGAGGACGCCCACCCACCCACCGCCGGCGATGGCGGTGGCAGCCAGGAGCATCGTCGCGGCCATGGTCCTGAATCGTGCCATCATTGCCTCCTTCTACGACGGTTCGGTGCCCCGGGAGGGTTCGTGTTCGCCGCATCTCCGGGACACACTGCGTTTGCGCCAACGAACCGAGGGCACGCGCCATACCAGCGAAAAAACCGCGGATTTGCTATGCTTTTACGTGATTTGCGCGCCGCGGATCCGTGCGGATTCGGCAGACCGGACTGCGGATCTCGCAGAGCGCGACGCCTCGGCTCCGCCCGGCGGGCCCGATTCGTGCCGGGCGCCGCGGCGGTGCGGAATCCCATACCAGCGGGCGTGAGGAACAGCGCGCTCGCGACACGGGAGATCGGAGCGGCGATGGATCGGCGTCCCTTCGGTGCGACGGGGCTCACCGTCCCTGCGATCGGCATGGGAACGTGGCAGACGTTCGACGTGCGCGGCAAGCGCGCGGCGCGTGCGCGGCGCGAGGTCGTCGACGCCGCGCTCCGGGCCGGCATGAATTTGTTCGACACATCTCCGATGTACGGCGAGTCGCCGCGCGTGCTCGCAGCGGCACTCGACGGGCGGCGCGAGCAGGCCCTGGTCGCGGACAAGGTGTGGACGGAATCGCGAGCGGAGGCGAGAGAGCAGGTCCGGCGCTCCCTGGGGTGGTACGGCACCATCGACATCTACCAGGTCCACAACCTCGTCGCGTGGCGAGACCACCTCTCCCTGCTCGAGGACCTGCGCGACCGAGGCCTCGCCCGCGTGATCGGTGTCACACACTACCGTCACGCCGCGTTCCCGGAGCTGATGACGGCGATGCGCACGGGGCGGATCCAGATGATCCAGGTCCCGTACAATGCGGCGGACCGGGTGGCCGAGCGCGAGGTCCTGCCGCTCGCGCAGGAGCTCGGTATGGGTGTGCTGGTCATGCAGCCGCTGGGCAGCGGCGAGCTGGTACGCCACGCGCCTCCGCCGAGCGCGCTGGAGCCGCTCGAGCGCTACGGCGTCCGCACCTGGGCGCAGGCGCTGCTCAAGTGGGTGGTCAGCGATGCGCGGGTGCACTGCGCGATCCCCGCGACGAGCAGCGTGCGACACGCGGAAGAGAACGCCGCAGCGGGCGACCCGCCGTGGTTCGATGAAGATGCCCGCGCGTACGTGGCCGAGCTGGCCACGGGAACCGGGAGGCGATAATGCGACGACGGCATTCCACAACCGCGCTTCTCGTCCTCGCCCTTCTCGCCGCGTGCACCGTCGAGTCGCACGAGCGCGACGACGCGGGTGCTCCACCACCGTGGCGCCCACCCTCCGCGGCGCAGCCGGGCGCCGATCCCACGGACGGGGACACGACGGGCGCGGCCGCCGTTGTGCAACCGGGCGCGATCGGCGACACGGCGGGTGCAGCCGTCGCACGCCCGCGAACGCGCATGGATACTCTCCTGCTCGAAGGGATGGCCGAGCCGGTCGAGCTGCCGCTCGTCCCCGCGCCAGACGGCTTCCCGCTGCCCTTCAGCACGTACGCGACCGGCGACTTCATCGTCGAGGCCGCCGAGTCGGGAGACGGCGACGCGGCCGTGCGCTTCATCGCGGCGTTCGGCGGCGTGCGCAACGCGGACGCGTTCCTCGAGATCGCGGCTTACCCGGCCGGCTCGGCGGAGGCGGAGGCCGTCGCGCGCGCCGAGCGCGCCGTCGGCGCAGGCGGGAACGTCGTCGCCCCCGAGGAAGCGAGCATGAGGTGGGCTGTACGGCAGTGGCGCCTCACGACGCGCGACCCGCGCGGCGGCTGGATCCTCGGGTTCGCCGGGCTCGGCCGCCACGCCGACCGCTGGTTCCACATCCTCGCCCGTTACCCTGGCGAGTATGCCGATGGCTTCGGTCCGCGCGCCGACCTGATCCTCGAGCACTGGCGCTGGGGCGACGGCACGCCGCTGGCGCCACCGGCTACCCCCTGATCCGGCGGCGCGGTGATCGCGCCGCGCCGTTCGCCGTGAGCCCCGTAGCGTGCCGCCTGTGCGAGGCGGCCGCCCGCTGAGTGACCGCATCCCCCGTTTACGCATTAAGCCAGATGAGGGTCGCCACGCTGTGCGCGGCCCTGCGCATGCGAACGCGACGGAGGACGACACGATGCGACGTAGGCTTGCCACGATCCTGCTTGTCCTGGCGCCGATCTCCGCCTGTGATGACTCCACGAGCCCCGAGGGCGAGAACGGCGTGTTCGACTTCCGGTTCACGACCGGCACGCATGGCTGGACCCCCGGCTTCGCGGACTACCCGGTCGGCGAGGAGCAGAGCTACCAGCTCGTCGCCGGGCACGAGGAGCTGCCGGCACCGCTGGACCAGAGCCGCCGCGGGATCCTGCTTTCCGGGAACAACCACAGCGACGACCTGTTCATGTTCCTGAAGCGGCAGCTCACAGGCCTCCAGCCCGAGACGGAGTACGACGTTGCGATCAGCGTCGAGTTCGCGACGAACGCCGCGCAAGGCTGCTTCGGCGTCGGGGGGTCGGAGGGCGAGTCGGTCGTGATCAAGGCGGGCGCCTCCGCCGTGGAGCCGGACACGGTCGTGAAATCGGAAGGCGTAGCAACCATGGTCCGGTTCAACCTGGACAAGGGCAACCAGCTCGAGCCGGGGGCGGACGCGATCGTGCTCGGCAACATCGCCAACTCGAGCACCGACTGCGGCAACGCGCCGTACGAGCTGAAGACGCTCGATTCGGCGGACCAGGAGCTGACGGCGAAGACGGACGCGAACGGCCGGTTGTGGCTGTTCGTCGGCTCCGAGTCCGGGTTCGAGGCGAAGACCGCGCTGTACTATACGAGGATTCGCGCGAAGCTCACGCCGCGCGAATCCGACATCTAACGCGCGCGCAGCCGCACCACCAGCGGCCGATGGTCCGATGCCGTCGTCGCGTGCACGCGGGCGGCATCGCATTGCACGCCGCGCAGGAAGAGGTAGTCGATGCGGCGGTCGGGCGCGTGCGCCGGGTACGTGTTGCCAGCGTCCGCGTCCGCGCCGCATGCGGCCCATGCGTCCTCGAGCGCGAGCGTCGTCGCCGCGATCTCATCGCTGGCCGGCCGCGCGTTGAAGTCGCCGCCGACGACCAGCGGCTCGTCCGGCGGGATCAGCCGTCGCACGTGCGCGAGAAGCGCCACCAGCTGCTGCTTGCGGTACGTGCCCGGCCCTTCCGCCGTCAGGTGCGTGTTGACGACGTGCACACGGCCGGCGGGCGTGGCCACGACGATGTACAGCGCGACCAGCGGATCCTCGGAACCGTTGGAGCGCTTCAGCGGCGGGTCGGTGGGGAGGGGAAGCACGCGCGCGCTCTCGATCGGCCAGCGCGAGAGCACGGCGATGCCGTACTCGCCGCCCTGGTAGTCCAGACTCTTCGCGAACGCGGCGTGCATGCCCGTCAGCCGCTCCAGCTCCGCCACCTGGTCTTCGCCGCCCGAGCGCGCCGTCAGGCGGTCCACTTCCTGGAGCAGCACGATGTCCGCGCCCAGCGTGTCCAGCACCGCGGCCACGCGTTCGAGGTTGGGCCGCTGCTCCGCGTCCTTTCCCGCGTGGATGTTGTAGCTGACCACCGTCAGCCCGTCGCCGGCCTGGAGCGCGGCGGCAGGCGCTGCGAGGAGCGCCAGTGTGAAAGCGAGCGCCAGTGCGAGAGCGGGCGCGGCTGGGGCGATGAGTGCGCGGTGTCGGCTTCTCGTCGAGAGCATCGTGGCCCGGGACCTCGTCGTCGAGGGTTCATGTGGTTCGGGACGGCCAAACGTAACCCGTCCCGCTCCGCCGCGCGAGCGGGCCGGGGGCGCGGCCGGCGCGAAGGGCGCACCGCGGGCGGGGAGTGGCAAGGCGCCGGGCGCCGTTCCCCGGCTCGCCCGCCCCACCCGTTGCGTCCCGCGCCCGCCCTCGTCATCCTTTTTCCCGAACGGCGTGCGTCTGGCTCCCCGGAGACGAGCCGTGGACGGGGAGCGCGCATGAGCGGGATCGACTGGAACACCGAGTTGCGCAAGCTCGAGCGGGAGTTCGACGGTCTGCCGCCCGAGCCGACACCGGAAGAGCGCGCCGCGCACATCGCCGCACTGCGCGCGGCGGAGGAGCGCCGGGAGCAACAGGCGATGGCCATCGCCGTGTAGGCCCGGCTCCTCCTCGTCGCGGCTCTCGCCGGCGCGCTCCCGCTCTGGCCCTACGACCGCACCTGCGGCTTCGGCTTGATCAGCTACCTGGCCGCCGGTGCCATGGTCGTCGCGGGCGGCGTGTGGGTCACGGCCTGGACCTGGCGCGCCCGCAACGCAGTTGCCCATACCATCGCCCTCGCCCTCATCCTCTGCGGGCTCATCCTCGTCGGACATCCGGTGCTCGAACGCGTCGGCTACGCGCGAACCGATCCCAGGAACCCCCCGCAGTGGTGGTGCAGCAGGTGGTAGGCGCGCCGCAGAGCGGCCGGCTGCTGGACCCGGCGGCGGCGCCCGGAGTGCTGGCGGCGCCGCATACAGGCGGGCGAAGCTCGAGAACCAGAGCAGGTGACGCCGGGGTCACGCCGACCGTTGCCACCGCGCTCGGAAGCGATCGGCTCCGCGCCGCCGGCGCCGCGCCCGCCGGCGATCGCCTCCGCGCCTCCATCGGCACCGCACTCGCAAGCGATCGGCGTCGCGCAGACCGCTGCCACGGTGCCCGCACGCGATCAGGGACTTCCGACCTCCACGCGCACGCGGCCCTGCCAGCAGATCGGCGGGCAATCCGGCCCGTTGGGCTGCACCCTCTCGTACGTCGGCCGGACGGTGCGCGCGGTGGTCCGCCCGTCCGCGATCACGCGGATCGTCGCTTCCTCTGGTGTGAAGTCCGCGAAGAACGCGCTCTCGCAGCGCTCGCCGGCCGGACACTCGAACACGCGCGGCGCGCCGTCTCCGGGCTCCTGCGCTTCGACGCGGAACGGCCCGGCCGGCGCGCCGCTCAGGACCACCTGCAGACCGCTCTCGCAACCGATCTGCGTGCAGATTTGCGGCGGCTGCGACGAGCCGTTCGAGCAGGCAGCCGCCAGGGCAAGGACGACCAGCACGATGACGCGCACGCACCCCTCCTTTGCTTTGCTGCTCCGACCCGATCGGGTGTGCCGCCGGCGTGCACACCGCTGCGCGCCCGCCAGCCCCGTTCCCGCCACGCCAGCGCCTGCCCGGCGAGGTCGGCGAGGAGGTCCGCGGCGCTCCGTAGCGCGGCTTCCGAGTCACCCGGCAGCGCCTGCCAGACCCGTGCCGACGAGGCCCGCGCCTGCCAGCCCTGTCCCCGGCCATCCCCGCACGCCGGCTCCCATCGACAAGCGTCCGCGCGCTCGCGCTCGGCATCGGCGCGAACAGCGCGATCTTCAGCGTGGTGAACGGGGTGCTGGTGAAGTCGCTACCGTTCCGCGACGCCGAGCGGCTGTACGAGGTTCGGATGCTCTACTGCTCGACCCGGCCCGCACGTTGCACGAGGGCTGAGGCGATCAACGTTCCGTGAATCGAGTGCCTTCGGGTCGCTCGCGGCGGGAGCTCCGGGTCTTGCCGCAAAGCGTCCGCCGCGCGCCCGCCCGCAGCGCGTGTGGCATCGCGACTCGGTGGGAACCTCCCGTCCGCTCGCCGGAGTAGCCACAACAGGGTTGCCATTCGTCCGCATTTCCCACGACCGCCGAACGGGAGTCCGGATCCCCTCCGGAAGCAGGTGTTTCGCCGGGACCTCAGCTCGAGGGGACGATGCGTCGCCTCGCCGTCGCTGTGCTGGTCCTTTCGTTTCTGTCCTCGCCCCTCCCGGCACAGCCGCGCCAGGATGCGGACACTCGCCCGCCGCTCCATCGTGAAGCCCTGGAGCTCCTCGCCGCGGCGGACACGGTCGGAGCGCTCGCGAAGCTGCGCGAGCTGACGGACCGCCACGCGAACTACGGTCCGGGCTGGTTACTCTTCGGGAAGCTGCTCGCCGCGACCGCGAGTGAGGTGGAGCTGGAGTTCGCGACGCGGATGGAGGCGCGCAAGGCGCTCGAGCGGGCGTACCACCTGATGCCGGGCGACCCGTTCGTCATGGTCGAGTACGGGCTACTCCTGCTCAAGCAGGGCATGCGCGTGGATGCAGCCGGGGTGCTCCAGAGGGTCATGCCGGCGGCCGAGAAGCGCGGGGTCGAACTGTCCGCAATCGATCGCGGGCGAATGCATTACGCGCTCGGCAAGATCTACGGGGCCTGGTGGGAGGACCGGGAGGGGATGGTCGCCAACCCGCGGGCACCGGTGTCCCAAGCGTCCTGCCCGGAGCTCGACCGGATGATCGACGCGGCGCATTCACTGGAAGCCTTAGCGCTCGTGTGCCCGGCCGAGTGGTGGGGGGGCTGCTCGAGTGGCCAACGATGGCCGACCTCAAGGACGAGGAGTACCAGGCCATGCTCGCCCACTTCCGGGCGGCGCACCGGTTCGATCCAGGCAACGTGGACGCCGCGGTGGCGCTGCTCGGTCGGCTGGCGGACATCGAGGCGTGGGAAGAGTTCGTCGCCGTTGCGCGGCGCCTCGAGCTGGTCGCGCCCGACGACCCGCGCACGCACCTGTTCGTCGGGCTCGGACTGCACGAGCGCGGCCATGGCGAGGCGGTGGATCAGGCGTTCTCCCGCGCGCTCGCTCCGATGCGTCCCGACGAGCGGCGCATCTTCCAGGACATTAGCGCTCTGCTCCGTCGCTCCGTGCGGCCGAAGTACGCCGACATGGACAGCGCCGGGCGTGCCGAGGCGCGGCGCGTTCTTCGCCGCGCTGGATCCGATCTACCTCACGCGCGCCAACGAGCGGCGAGCCGAGCACTATGCGCGCCTCGCCATGGCCGAGCTGAAATTCGGCGCCCCGCCCTCAGCGCTGCGGGGTTGGGATACGGACCGGGGCGAGATCTGGGTCCGTCACGGCAGGCCCGAGGTGGTACGCATGTGCTGCTTCGGGAATAGGGGGCGCGTGATCTACTGGTCGTACGGCGAGAAGGGCCCGAACTTCATCTTCACGAAGCCGTTGACCTATCGGCGTGCCCGCTTTACCCCCGGCTCCCGAGCGCTTGCGAGCCTCCTCATCCAGAGTGTCCCGGAGATCGACAAGCCCTCGCACCGTCACCAGCCTGCACGACGTGCCGCACCAGCTTGCGCGCTTCCGCGGCACTCGGCCGGACCTGGTGCGCGTCGAGATCTATCCGGATCTGCCGCTCGACTCGCTCGGCGCACGCCCGGGCGATGAGCTGGACGCGGGCATCTTCGTGTTCGATGCGCTCATGGAGCCGGCATGGCGCCGGCCGCACCAGGTTCACAGTACCGACGAGCCGCTGCGCCTGGTCTACCGCTTCGAGGTGCCGGCCGGCCGCTTCACCTACGGAATCGAGGCGAGGCAGCCCGGCCCGGACTCCGTGCCGCAGCAGTTCGCCCGCGCGCGCGAGCACTTCGCCGCCGAGCCGTTCGCTGGCCGCCTCGCCATCTCCGACCTGCTCCTTGCCCATGAGATCGTGCCGCTGCGCGATCCGCCGGCGAGGCGCGGCGATCTCGCGATCGTCGCGCGGCGCGGAACCACGCTCGCAGCAGGCGAGCCGCTCGTCCTGTACTTCGAGGTCTACGGCCTCACCGCGGACGAGGACGGGTTCGGCCGGTACCGCGCGGAGCTCGCGGTCGAGGACACGGCGCGCCACGGCGTGTTCGCCGGGGTCATTCGCGGCCTGCGCGGCCTGCTCGGCGGCGAGACGCCGGAGCCGCGGGTGCGATGGGAGCGCACGACGCCGCTCCACGGCGACCTGGCGATTGACTACCTGAGCATCCAGCTCACCGGGGCAGCGCCGGGCGAGTACGTGGTGCGCATCACCCTGACTGACCTCGCGACCGGCGAGCAAGCAGAGACGATCCGCGGCTTCCGGATCACCAGCGCGCGAGGAGGAGGAGGCCGAAGACGACCGGGGCGAGGTGCCGGTGGACCGCACCCGGCCCGGGGAACGGGCTCACCACCGGCAACCGGTTTGAGCCACCCTTGCCCTTGCCCTCGCCCCGGCCCCTCTCACCGCACCTCGCCCGGCAGCGACAGGTCGCCCGACGCGACGTCGAACACGTCCGTCACGCACAGCAGCGGGTCGTGCACGCTCGCGTTGACGCGCAGCGCAGCCGTGACGCCGTCGTACTTGAAGTTCTCGGGGAAGCCGACCGAACGAAGCGGCACCTCCACCCGGATCTCCGACTCCGTCAACTGCGGCTTGTAGCCCGGGCTGTCGATGAACAACGGCAGGCCAGGCCACGTGGGCGGGAGGCGCGGGTTTGTCCCCTCAGGAATGTCCCGCACTTTCAGACTCCCGGGGCCGCAGTCCTCATCCGGCACCAGGACGACCCAGTGGCTGTGCCAGAGCCGCCCATCGTTGCGGGTGTTGCCGTCGCCGTCTTCGTCCTCACGCGGCGTGTCGTCGAAGTCCGGGTGCGCCGTCGCCGCCAGCGCAAGCGTCCCCGTGCCGCCCTCGAAGCCCACCGCCGAAGGATCCACGCTCACCGGCCACACGTAGCTGAACACCTGCGCGCCCGCCATCTGACCCACGGGCGTCGGCACTGCCTCGCCCGCGCGGCCCGAGACGCGCTCCACGAACACCAGGTTGTCGCCCTCGCGGCGCACTTCCGTCAGCACCAGGTCGAACTCCGGCTGCGCGTTGCCCGCCGCCGACGTGATCCCGCCGTTCGTCGCCCGCTCCGCTGCCTCTTGCGCCCCTGTCTCCTGCAGCGCCGCCTGGTCGGTCCCCGGCGCGCGCTCGCAGCCCGCCTGTGATGCCATCACCAGGAACGCGGCCGGCGCCGCGTACGCGCGGAACGTCCCGTGTCGCTGTCTGCCCATCGTCGTCTCCCTTCTCGAGTCCGCTCTGCGTTGCCGGGAGCCCGGCACCGCGCGGGCCTTGCCCGGCCCACTCGCAGAAGGTATCGTGCCGACGCGATTCGATCCAATACTGATTGTCGATCATTTTGATAAGGTGGCATTATGGACGTTCGGCAGCTCCGGTACTTCCTCGCGGTGGCCGAGCACCGGCACTTCACGCGGGCGGCGCAGGCGAGCTTCGTCTCGCAGCCGGCGCTCTCGCAGCAGATCCGCGCGCTGGAGCGGGAGCTGGGCGCCCCGCTGTTCGACCGGCTGACGGGCGGAGTCGAGCTGACGACGGCGGGGCAGGTGCTGCGCGGCTACGCCGAGCGGATCCTGCGGGAGCTGGAGAACGCGAAGGTCGCGGTGGAAGAGGTGGTGGGGACGGTGCGCGGGGAGCTGTCCGTCTCGACGGTGCACACGGCAAACCTCGCCCTGGTGGTCGACGTGCTGGCCCGGTTCCGGGAGGAGCATCCAGCGGTGGCGGTGCGGATCCACGAGGAGCGGTCGGCGGAGGTGGTGGAGTCGGTGCTGAGCGGCAGGGTGAACCTGGGGATCACGTACCTGCCGGTGGCGCACGATGCGTTGCAGGCGACGCCGCTGTACGAGGAAGAGCTGGTGCTGGTGCTTCCCGAGGGGCACGCGCTGGCCGGCCGGACGGTGCAGCTCGCGGAGCTGGCGGGCCTGCCGCTGATCGTGCCGCCGGACGGGTTCTGTCTGCGGGCGGGGATCGATCTGGCGCTGAGCGAGGTGGGCGTGCCGCCGCGGATCGTGGCGGAGATGTCCGCGCCGGAGAGCATCTGCGAGGCGGTGCGCGCGTTGCTGGGCGTGACGCTGCTGCCGCGCTCGTACATGGAGCGGCGCGGGGGTGCGGGGCTCGCGACGGCGCGGATCGCGCCGCCCGCGCCGGTGCGCACGGTCGCGGCGATCCGCCGCGCCGACCGCCACCTGTGCCTCGCCACGCGCGCGTTCCTGGCGGCGTTGACAGGGAGGGCGAGCTGCACGACGGCGGCGCGGCCCTGACACCGATCGCGTCCGGGACCGTCCGCGCAGAAGGCGAGCGTCCCGGCCGGCGCGGTCAGGTGCTTCGGCGCGCGGCCGATGCGCCTGCGGCTGGCGCTCGGGTCCGGGTTCGGGACGCACGGCACGCTGTGGTTCGCGCGGCTGTTAGCTTGCTCCTGACAGGGGCATGTGACCGTCCCCTTCTCCGGGCGACAGCGCTTCGCTCAGAGACGCGTCGGTCAGGGGCTCCCGTCGTCCCGGTCCGCCGCTGTGTGATCCCCACCGGGCCGGCCGCGAAACAATACGCGGGCCTCGAACGTTGTTACCGCAATCGCATTGCCGTTTACGCGGAACCACACACCTGCAAGGAACTGCCGATGAACGGATTGCGTCTGCAATCGCTCCCGGGCGTCGGGCCGGTCGCCCCTCGCCGCCTCCTCCCGCTCGCGTGCGCCGCGCTGGTCGGCGCCGCCGCGTGCGCGTCGTCATCACCGCCACCCCCGGCCGCTGAGCCCGCGATGCCCGTCCGCGAGGCCGGGCCACCCGATCCCGACCCGCGTGTCGGCCTCGGCGGCGGGCTGCTGGACGCGGAGCACGCGAGCTGGAACCTGCGGCTGGTCTCGAGCACGCCGCCGCCCCGCGAATTCATCGGCTCTTGGAACTCGGACCTCGCGTTCAAGGACAACTACGTCATCCAGGGCAACTTCCACGGCATCCTGATCTGGGACATCACGGAGCCGAGTCGGCCGCAGCTCGTGACCGCCCACGTCTGCCCGGGCAACCAGAACGACGTGTCCGTGTACGGCGATCTGCTCTTCGTCTCGGTCGAGAGCCCCGGCACCGGCCGGCTCGATTGTGGCACCGCGCCGATCCCGGAGGTCGTCAGCCCGGACCGGGTGCGCGGCGTCCGCATCTTCGACATCAGCGACATCCGGAACCCGAAGCTCGTCGCGAACGTGCAGACGTGCCGCGGCTCGCACACGAACACGGTGCTGGAGCACCCGGGCGACACGGAGAACGTCTACGTCTACGTCTCCGGCACCGCGCCCGCGCGCCCGGCCGCCGAGCTGGCCGGCTGTTCGAGCGCCGGCCCGGAGGAGGACAGCACCTCCATCCGGTCCCGGATCGAGGTCATCCAGGTCCCGCTCGCGAACCCGGAGCGCGCGGCGGTCGTGAGCACCCCGCGCATCCTCGCCGGCCTGGTCTCGCCGCCGCGGCGCGCGTCCATGGCGCCGGCCGACGCTGCGGCGGTCGCGGAGGCGAAGGCGAGCGGCATGTTCGTCGTCAACGTCGAGCTCCTCGGCGAGGAGGTGGTCCTGCCCCGTGAGGTGACGGACCAGCTTCTCGCGCAGATCGTGGCGCAGCGCGGCGGCTCCGGCGCGCCGACGGCTGCCGACAGCGCCACGCTGCGCGAGATGTTGCCCGCGATGATCAGGAGCTCGATGGGCGACGACATCCTCACCTCGATCTGTCACGACATCACGGTTTATCCAGCGATCCGGCGGGCAGCCGGCGCCTGCCTCGGGTACGGCCTGCTCCTGGACATCAGCGACCCCGTCCGGCCCGTCCGCCTCGACGCAGCGGCCGACTCGAACTTCATCGCCTGGCACTCCGCGACGTTCAGCAACGACGGGACGAAAGTCCTGTTCACCGACGAGTGGGGCGGCGGCACCGCGCCCAAGTGCCGCGCGGACGATCCGCCGGAGTGGGGGGCGAACGCGATCTTCACGATCGAGAACGATCGCCTGCGCTTCCAGAGCTACTACAAGATGCCCGCTGCGCAGAGCCCGCAGGAGAACTGCGTCGCGCACAACGGCTCACTGATCCCGATCCCTGGCCGCGACGTCATGGTGCAGGGCTGGTACCAGGGCGGCGTCTCCGTCTTCGACTGGACGGACCCGAAGAACCCCGTCGAGATCGCGTTCTTCGATCGTGGCCCCGTCGACTCCACGGCCCTGGTGACGGCGGGGAGCTGGTCGGCGTACTGGCACAACGGGCTGATCATCAGCTCCGAGATCGCGCGCGGGCTCGACATCCTCGAGCTGGCGCCGAGCGCTCACCTCTCGGCGAACGAAATCGAGGCCGCGAAGACGGTGCGGTTCGTTGACTTCAACCCGCAGGGGCAGCCGCGCTTCGAGTGGCCGGCCAGCTTCGTGCTCGCGCGCGCTTACCTGGACCAGCTCGAGCGGTCGAACGGCCTGGCCGCCGACCGCATCCGCGCCGCTCGCGTCGCGCTCGATCGGGCCGAACGCGCGAGCGGAGCAGCCCGCCGCAGCGCGCTCGAGCGGCTCGCCTCCGAGCTGGACGCGGCCGCTGCGGAGGCCGCCGACCGGCGGAAGACGGAGCTGGTGGCGGAGGTCGTGCGGGAGCTGGCGGCCGCGGTCCGCTGAGCGACGCTGACGTGGCGGCACAGTCCGGCCGCCGCGTCAGTGCCGCACGTCGATGACCAGCCGTGGGGGCTCGGCCAGCTCCAGCACGCGGTACGGGTTGGGGCTGGCCACGCCGAGCACCCACGTGACCTGCCCCTCGAAGTCGCAGGTCAGTCTGGCCTCGCGGATGGCGGGGAGGCCCGGGGAGAGCGCGCGCTCCGTGATGGTGGGCCTCCCCTCCTCGTCGTGCGCCTGCGCCGGCTCCATGCGGATCTGGAGCCAGCCATCGCCCGCGATCTGCACCGCCTCGCCCGAGCCGCACTGCCGCGCGGGCCGGTCGATGTACTCGATGCGGTAGCCCGGCAGGCCGTTCCCCAGAAACTCGAAGACGATTCGGTCGTGGCCGTTCTGCATCGCGGCCCGCACGCGCGTGAGCGTGGCGATGCCCCCGCCGGCCGAGGCCCGGTGGACGACGCCCCTGGTCCAGTCCCCGGCGGCCGTGTCCGGCGCCGGCTGTCCATTCGGCGTCTCCGTGCCGGGCGAGCCGCACGCGGCGAGGAGGAGGGCCGCGGTGAGGGCGGTGAGGCGGCGGCGGACAGGGTTACAAGCGTGCACGGGCTCGGCTCCTTGGTTGGGGGCGACCGCATCGCGTGCCGCGCCATCGGCGCGCGGCCGCGGCGGGAATCATCGTGCCGGGCCGGCGGCGGCGCCAGCCAGGAGCGGCGCACGGGCCGCGGGTGGGGGTTACGGCGCGGCAGCGGCTCCACCGCTCCGCTGCCCCCAGCCGGAAGGCGGTGCCGCTGCGGCCATCGGCGTAGTCGGGCTGGCGGCGTGTCAGCTGCGCCACCTGCACGGAGCTGGAGCTGCGGTCGTCCGCGTCGCAGGGCTCGGGCCCTGGCAGCTCCGCCACCCGCGAGCGGAACCGGGCCTGAAGGGACTCCGTCGAGCCAGTGCTGCCGGCGCAGTTCCCCGACGCCGGACGGAGCTGGGCTAGCGCCCACCCGGGCGAGGGTGCGGAAGCGCCGCCCCGACCCGCGCCCGCGGAAGGACCAGCGGGGCCGCGGCGGCCGCCCCCGTCCGCCTTGTGCCGCGTCGAGCAGCCCTCCGCCTATAGCCAGGCCGCGCGTCGCCTGCTAATTTCGCGCCCGCCCAAACAACTCCGAATGCCCTGATGAGGGAGGACCCCGTGCGTTCCATCCTCGGGCTGTTCGCGAAATCGCCGTTCGGCCCGCTGGCCGAGCACGCGCACCGCGTGCACGAGACCGTGGTCCTGATCCGTCCGCTCATGGAAGCGTTCATCGAGGGGGACTGGAGCCGGACCCAGGAGCTCTACGAGCGCATCTCCCGCCTCGAGCACGACGCGGACGTGATGAAGAACGACATCCGGGATCATCTGCCGAAGTCGCTCTTCCTGCCCGTGGACCGCGGCGACGTGCTGCTGTTCCTCCGGGAGCAGGACCGCGTGGCCGACTCGGCCGAGGACCTGGGGGTGCTGCTGACGATGCGGCGCACGCCGACGCCGCCGCAAATGAAGCGCGCAATCCTGGACTTCGTGGACAGCGTCGTCCGCACCATCGAGGCGTGGTACGAGGCCGCGACCGCCCTGCCGATGCTGCAGGAGGCGTCGTTCACGGGCCCTGAAGTGGACAAGATGATGGAGCGAATCAAACGCGTTTCGGATCTCGAGTGGGAGGCGGACCAGCGCCAGGCGACGGCGTCCAAGGCGCTGTTCGAGCACGAGCAGGAGATCGGCGCCGTGTCCGTCATGCTGTGGATGAACATCTTCCGGGTGCTGGGGCTGGTCGCGAACCACGCCGAGAACGCGGCAGACCTGGTGCGCCTCATGATTGCCCGTCGATGACGCTCGCGCTCGTCATCCTCGCCATCGCGTTGGTGGCGGGCTTCTACATGGCATGGACGATTGGGGCCAACGATGTAGCGAACGCGATGGGCACGTCGGTCGGCTCGGGCGCCCTCACGCTGACCGGCGCGCTCCTGCTCGCCGCCATCTTCGAATTCAGTGGCGCGATCCTGGTGGGTGACAGCGTGACGGAGACGATCAGCAGCGGGATCATCGACGTCGAGATGTTCGACCCCGCTGGACCGCTGGGCGAGGATGGCCCGCTCCTGTTGGCGGTGGGCATGATCTGCGCCCTGCTGGCCTCCGCCGTCTGGCTCCATACCGCGACGCACATCGGGATGCCGGTCTCGACGACGCACTCGATCGTGGGCGCGGTGATGGGTATCGGGATCGTCCGCTTCGGCATCCGCGGGGTGGACTGGGGCACGATGGGCCGGATCGTGGCGAGCTGGGTGGTCTCGCCGCTGCTGGGCGGGCTGCTGGCGTACCTCAGCTTCCTCGGCATCCGCCAGCTCATCCTGCGCAATCCGGACCCGGTCGCCGCGACGCGGCGCTACGCGCCTTACCTCATCGGCATCGTCGTCGCGGTGATGACGCTGTCGTTCATGTATAAGGTCCTCAGCCGCCGCATCGGTGCGCCGCCCGTGCTGGTCGGCCTGGCCGCCGCCGTCGCGCTGGGGGCGGTGGTGGGCGTGCTGGCGATGGCGCTCGTGCGGGCGACGCGGCCCGCGCGCGACGCGGGCCCGTACGCCTACGTCGAGCGGATCTTCGCCCTGCTGCAGATCGCGACTGCCTGCTACGTCGCCTTCGCCCACGGTGCGAACGACGTGGCCAATGCGATCGGGCCGGTCTCGGCCGTCGTCTCCCTCTACAACGCAGGCTTCTCGGCGGTGGCGGCGCGCGTGGAAGTGCCGTTCTGGACGCTCGTGCTGGGGGGCGGCGGCATCGTGGTCGGCCTGGCCACGCTCGGCCACAAGGTCATCGCGACCATCGGCCGCCAGATCACGGAGATCACGCCGACGCGCGGCTTCAGCGCGGAGTTCGGCGCCGCCACCACAGTGCTCATCGCCAGCACGCTGGGGCTGCCGATCTCCACGACCCACACACTGGTCGGCGGCGTCATCGGCGTGGGGCTCGGCCACGGCATTGCGGCGCTCAACATGGCCACGGTGCGCCGCATCGTGAGCTCCTGGGTGGCGACGGT
>DATCLK010000041.1:0-10154 GCA_036563975.1 Longimicrobiales bacterium
CTGGAGAGCTTCGCGGCCTGATCGTCCCGTGGCGCGGCACCCGGGGATCGTCCGCCGCGCGGCGGGCGGGGTGTACGAGGTTGAGCTCGAGGGTGGTGAGGTGGTGGAGGCCGTGCTGCGCGGGCGGCTGAAGCTCGAGCACCGCACCGGCGACCGCGTGGTGGTGGGCGACCGGGTGGAGGTCGAGCGGCACGCGGACGGCAGCATCACGATCGAATCGGTCCAGCAGCGGGCCAGCGAACTCGCCCGTCGCGCCCCCGGACACGGGGGCCGGCGGGCGAAAGTCATCGTGGCCAACCTGGACCAGCTCGTGGCGGTGTTCGCGGCCGCGCAGCCGGAGCCGCGGCTGCGGATGCTGGACCGGTTCCTGGTGCTGGCGGAGGCGAACGGGCTGCCGGCCGTCGTCGTCGTGAACAAGGTGGACCTGGTCGGCGAGGATCAGGCGCGCGCGATGTTCGCGGATTACGAGGCGGCGGGCTACCCTGTCCTGCTCGTGAGCGCGCTGGAGGGGCGGGGGCTGGACGCGCTGCGCGACGTCCTGTGCGGCCGCATCAGCGCGCTGACCGGGCCGTCCGGCGTCGGCAAGTCAAGCCTGCTGAACGCGCTCGAGCCCGGCCTCGGGCTCAGGACGGCGGCGATCAGCGCGGCGGTGGGGAAGGGCCGGCACACGACGGTGACGGCCCAGTTGATCCCCCTCCGGTGCGGCGGGTACGTGGCGGACACGCCGGGGCTCCGCGAGGTGGGGCTGTGGGGCGTGCCGCTGGAGGACCTGGACCTGTGTTTCCCGGAGTTCCGGCCGTATCGGGAAGAGTGCCGGTTCGGCGGCTCGTGCACGCACACGCACGAGCCGGGGTGCGCGGTGCGGGCGGCCGTCGAGGCGGGCGAGATCTCGGCGGCGCGGTACGAGAGCTACCGGCTGCTGCGCGAGGAGGAGGAAGAAGCGGGGATGTGACCTGCGGCTGGGGTTGCTCGTCTTTCCGGACGAGGACGTGATCCCGCCCCGGAGTGAGCGGAGGCGGCCCGACCATGCCGGCCCGGGCGCTCCGCTGCCTCCGGGGCTTTTTCACCCAGCCGGAGGAAGCAACGCATGGTTCGTGATGCAGCGAGGTACGCCGTGCTCGCCCTCGGCCTCGCCGTTCCTCTGACGGCGTGCGAGGACGTCACCGGCCCGGGCAAGGGCAGCCTGTCGATCCGGATGAGCCGCGACGATGCGGCTCCGGCGGCGGCGCTCGTCGCGGCGGACCTGGTGGAGGCCAGCCTCGGCCCGGTGGCGCTGGAGGCCATTCAGTCCATCGACGTGACGATCTCCGCGATCCAGGTCCAGCCCGCAGGGGCGGACGACGACGGTGGGCCGTGGGTCACCCTGGATCTCACCGCGCCGACGAGCGTGAACCTGCTGGCGCTCCCGACCGGGAGCGGCACGGGCCTGCTCGTCGCGACCGACGAGGTCGAGGCCGGCGCGTACGGCCACCTGCGTCTCCTGTTCAGCGACGCGACCATCACGTTCAACCAGGACGTGACCCTGGGCGCGAACACGTACACCGCGGGAACGCCGTACCCCCTGACGATCCCGAGCGGCGCGCAGACGGGCATCAAACTGGAGCTCGGCGGCATCGAAGTGCCGGAGGGCGGCGCCGCCGAGGTCGAGCTCGTGTTCGACGCGGCGCTCTCCGTGGGCAACGTGCTGGTGACGGGCTCGGGCATCCTGATGACGCCGGTCATGCACGTGGCGAAGGACTGACCGCGCATCGGTGAAGGACGTCGAGACGCCGGGGCCGGTGGGGTGCAAGCCTCACCGGCCCTCGGTTTTTGCGCCGGGATGCATCATCCCCCTTGGGCGAGGGCGAGGGCAAGGGCGAGGGCGAGGGGGACATCCGATAAGCAATGTGCGCGGCGCGCCCTCGCTTCCGTCATACTGCCCGCAGGATCTTCAGGAGCAGACCGATCGTAGCCGCGATCAGCGCGAGTATGATGACGACTCCAACGAATGCGATCTCGAGGGCGTTGAGCAGGTCAATGATCGATCGGAGCCAGCCGCGCAATCCCCCACGCCCCCTTCCATCTCGTAGCTCTCGTGCTGCTCTTCGTCCATCTAGACTCTCCGGCATGGCTCGCGTACAGAGCTCGACCGTTCGCGGCAGGTTGCCGCTGGGGTCCATGCCGTCTGCTGCTCAGCGATTCGATCCCTCCCGCGAGGAGCCTGTCCCGGAGCGAGCGCCGCGAGCGGAGCGCGGAACCGGCGCAGCCGGGCAAGCGGGACTGCGAGGCAGGCGACGCGGCTCGGCGTAGGCCTGCGCGTGGCGTGTCTCGTCTGCGACGCGGGCAAGCGAGAATGCAATGTGGGCGACGTGGCTCGCCCTGCCGTAAGGGGGCCCGCCGGTCCTCGCCCCAGGCGGCGGCACTGCAACCACCTTCAAGCTGGCCGCTCAAAGCGAAGCCACAGCACTGCCTCCCCGCGTCCAGTTGCAGGCCAGTAGCGAACATCCCGCAGCTCTCGCTGGTGGCGGTCGTCATTCGTCTGGAGCGCCACACGCTCGACGCGGACGGGGCTGCCTCATTCAGCGACCCCTTTCCACGTCCGTTTCACGGTGCCGCGTCAGCGGCACCACCTGCGGCGCGCCTTCGTCCGGGCCGGGCCCGGGGTGCCGCCCCACCGCGACCGGCCAGCGGTAGACGCGTTCGATGGTCTCGCGCGTGAGCACGGCCGCGGGCTCGCCTTCGGCAGCGACACGGCCGCGATCCAGCAGCAGCATGCGCGCGGCGTAACGGGCAGCCAGGTTGAGGTTGTGCGTGACGAGGACGACGGTGACGCGGCCCGCAGCGGCGAGCGACGAAACGCGCTCGAAGATCTCCATCTCGTGGCGGATGTCGAGCGCGGCGGTGGGCTCGTCGAGCACGAGCGTGTCCGGCTGCTGCGCCAGGGCGCGCGCGATGCGCACGAGCTGACGCTCGCCACCGGAGAGCGTGGCGAGCGGCCGGTCCGCGAGCTCGAGCACATCGCAGCGGGCCATCGCTTCCTCGATGGCGCGACGGTCCACTGCGGTCTCGCGGCGCCACGAGCCGAGATGGGGGTAGCGCCCCATCGCGACGAGCTCGCGGACGGTGATGGGAAACGCGAGCTCCTCGCTCTGGGGGACGACGCCCACGCGCCGCGCCAGCTCGCGGCGACTCCACTCCGTCAGCCGGCGACCCGCATACCACGCCTCTCCTACCTGCGGCGCGAGCACGCCGAGCAGCACCTTCAGCAGCGTGGACTTGCCGGAGCCGTTCGGCCCCAGGATCGCGTACACGCCGCCGGCCGGCACGTCGAGGTCCACGCCGTCCAGCGCCGGCCGCGGAGCGTGCGGGTACGTGAAGCGAAGCGCGCGCGCGGCGAAGACTGGATCCCCCGTCCTCACGCCTTCCTCCGCGCGAGCAACAGGATGAACACGGGCACGCCGATCAGCGCGGTGATCACGCCGACGGGCAGCTCGGCAGGCGCGGCGATGGTCCGCGCGGCGGTGTCCGCCACCAGCAAGAACGCGGCGCCGGCGAGGACCGAGGCGGGAAGGAGGAGCCGGTGGCCGCTGCCGCACGCGAGCCGGAGCGCATGCGGCACGATCAGGCCGATGAAGCCGATGACGCCGCACGCCGCGACGCTCGCCGCGACCAGCAGCGATGCGACGAAGTAGGCCGCGAGCTTGACGCGCTCGGCGCGCACACCGAGGTGCAGCGCGGTTTCCTCGCCCACGGCGAGGAGGTCGAGCGGGCGGGCAAGCCCGAGCAGCACCAGGGTCGCAGGCGCGAGGTACACGGCGAGCAACGCGACGTTGGGCCAGCTCGCGCTGGAAAGACTGCCCATCATCCAGAACACCGCGGAGCGGAAGCTCTCGGCCTCGGCGAGCGTGAGCAGCAGCAGGATGACGGCGTTGAAGAACGCGCCGACGACGACACCGGCCAGCAGGAGGACACGCGTGTCGAGGGCGCGGCCGACGGCGGACGCGATGCGGAAGACGATGAGGATCGCCGCGAGCGCGCCGGTGAGTGCGGCGGCGGGCACGGACCCGGGCGCGCGGGCCGACAGGCCCAGCACGATCGCGGCGACGGCGCCGACCGCGGCGCCGCCCGACACGCCGAGGACGTAGGGGTCCGCGAGCGGGTTGCGCAGCAGCGCCTGGAAGACCGCACCTGCGAGCGCGAGCGATGCGCCGGTCATGGCGGCGAGCGTCGCGCGCGGCAGGCGCAGGTCGCGCACGATGGCGCGCGCGGTGTCGTCCCCGCGGCCGACGAGCGCGGCAGCGACCTCGCGCAGCGAGAGATCCGCCGCGCCGATGCCGACCGACGCGACCAGCGCGATCGCCAGCAACAGCCCGAGCAGCGCGAGTGCGGCCAAGGTGGAGCGGGGGCGGTGCGCGCGCGTGCGTTCCGCCGCCGGCGCCGCTGCGCGCGCAGGCATCGCGGCGTTCACGGCGTCGCCTCCTGCTGGAACAGCTCCGGGTGCAGGATGGCGGCGAGGCGCTCGACGGCGCGGGCAAGGCCCGGGCCCGGGCGGTTGAAGAGGTCGGTGTCCACGGTGGCGATGCGGCCCGCGCGCAGCGCGTGGAGCTCGCGCCAGCCTGGGGCCGCGCGGAGGCGATCGAGCGCGGGCGCGTCCAACCCTCCGGCCGCGACGATCACCACGTCCGGCTGCCTGCGGACCAATTCCTCGAGACTGACTTCTGGCCAGAGCGCGGGCGCGTCCGCGAAGACGTTGCGGCCGCCCGCAGCCGTGATGAGCTCGTCAACGAAGGTGCCCGGCCCCGCGGCGCGCGGCGGATCCAGGGCGACGAGGTAGAGCACGCCAGGCATGTGGGCACCAGCCGGGATGCGCCGGCGCACGGCCTCGAAGCTCGCCTCGAAGGCGGAGAGCAGGCTGTCCGCTCGCGGCTCGAGTCCGAGCATCTTGCCGACATCCCTGGCGAGGCGCTTCGCATCCGCGATGCTCTCGGGCCCCGCCGCGTAGGTCGGGATGCCGATCTCGTCGAGCCGGCGGACGAGCGTCCTGGATTGCGCGTCACGCCAGGCGATCACGAGGTCGGGCTGGAGCGCGGCGAGCCACTCGAGACTCGGCGTGAGGCCGCCGCCCACGGAGGGCAGCGCGGCGAGGGAGGCGTGCGTGTCGTAGTCGGTGCGGGCGACGAGGCGGTCTCCTGCACCCAGCGCGAGGATCACGTCCGTGGCGGCGGGCAGCAGCGAGACGACGCGCGTGGCGGGCGCAGCGAGCCGGACCTCGCGGCCGGCCCCGTCCCGGAGGGTGATGGCGGCCGGCTGAGTGGAAGACCGGTCTGTGCCACATGCGGCCGCCAGGGTGGCCGTGCAGAGCAGCAGGGTGATGCGCACGTGGTTCACAAGGTGCCACTCGCCGCCGCGCGCGGCCGCGTCCGCGCCTCCTGGCCGGCATCGGCCGGTCGTGGGGGGGTGCGCGTCAGGCCTTGCGCGCGGTCTTCGCGAAGAAGGCGCTCGGGCGCTGCTCGACCTGCTCACTGCCGCACTTCGGGCAGGGCGGCGCCGCTCCGGACTCGTGCGCGCGCATGGTCTCGACGCGTTCGAAATCGTGACCGCAGCTCGAGCAGTGGTACTGGTAGACGGGCATGGCGCGGCCTCCGTGCGAGTGGGAGGTGATGACACACGCAGGAGCGCGGCATCGCGCCCGTGCACCGATGGACCGATCGAGTCTTGGCCGTGATCCGGAACGTCGGAATCTGACGCGCCGCTCCGGGAGCGTCAAGCCGCGGCGCGGTCGCGCGGCGCGAGCGCCGCGCTCGCGCGGAGCGAGAGGGTGTCGCGGGGGAGCCGCGTCATCGCACGCCGTGCGGCGCCGGAGCTGGCGCTAGCGGAGCGTGTCCCGGCGCAGCAGGGTATCGCGCGGGGGCGCGCTCGGGCGCGTCGTGTCCGGCCGCTGGGGCTCGGGCCGGCGGGTCGTATCCTGCCGCGGGGCTGTGTCCGGCCGCGGCGCCTCCTGCCGTCGCGCCGTGTCCTGCCGTGGCGCCGTATCCTGCCGCGGTGCCTCTTGCCGTGGCGATGTGTCCTGCCGCGGCGTCTCCTGTCGTGGCGTCTCCTGACGTGGCGGCGTCTGCGTGGCCTCGGGCCGGGCCGCGGGCCGGGCCTGGCGCGGCGGCGCCGCCGCCGGTGGGGGCTCGCTGCTGGCGCGACGGGTCGCGGCCCGCGCGGCAGCGCTGTCGGCGGCCGGCGTGGAAGGCGCGGCAGGCCGCGCGCAGCGGTTGTGGAAGATGGCGCGCCACTGGCCGTTCACCTGCCCGACGGCAGCGAACCACGCGTCGGAGGTGCCGTAGACCTCGAGCAGGAGTTCGGGCTGGCCGTCGCGGTCCCAGTCCAGGTAATCGATGACGCGGGGCGCGACCTTGCCGGTGCTCGCGTACTCGTTGTACTCGGCGTGGGCGGGGACGTAGCCGGTCTGCGCCTGGGGCACGGCGATGAAGAAGAGGGAGGAGCCGTCGTCATCGAGGCCCGGACCGAGCGTGTCGCCGATCAGGAAGGTGGCGGCGAAGGCCGCATCCATCGCTCCGGCGAGGGGGAAGGGCACGAGCTGCGCCATGGCGCGCTGCCAGTTGTTCGGCAGAGGCGCGGAGCGAGCACGCAGCAAGCGCTCGGCGAGGTTGGGCGCCAGGACCTGCATGGCGCGAGTGGTCTGGGGCGCGCTCGCCGCCGGCCCGCTGGGCGGAGGCGCATCGGCCTTCGCGAGCGCGAGGAACTCGGTCGCATTCGCCGCCGCGGGACTGAGCTCGAGGGTGCCCGTCGCGCGAGGGATGCGGGGGCAGACAGTCGCGGGCGGCACTTCCGCCGTCTGGGCGATGAAGGTGCCGACGCGGGTGCCGGCGCGGTAGAGCGCTAGCTCGGTGCCGGGGCGGAGATGCTCGGCGATGAAGCGGGTGCCGTAGCGTTCCCAATCGTTGGCGTCGAGGCGGCGCAGCGTGTCGCCGCTGATCTCGGCGATGGGGAGGAGCGTGGCGGTGCCGCCGGCGCCGGCGCGCACGAGGTAGAGGACGGGGCCCTCGGGCAGGCGGTCCGCGTCGGGCGCGCCCTCGTCGCCCGAACGTTCCTGGGTCTTGGGCGGCGGCGGCACGATGGCCAGCTCGGCCCCGCCCCACTGCACGTTGTCGCAGCCGGAGGCGGCGATTACAATCAGGCAGGCAGCCAACCGGAACGACGCACTCGCTCGCATCTCGACTCCAGGACCATGCCCGACCCGCCAGCGTTCGGGCGGTGCGCATCGGTATCAGGTCGGGCAACCTAGACGTGTAGCACCCTACACGCAACCGCGGTGATCGGTTCGACGGCGGATGGGTCGCGGCGCGGCCGCCGGCCGCGCCCGGGAACGGCAGCATGCTCCTGACGCGCTTGAGGCGGCTCGCGCGGGTGCCGGGCAGCGGCTTCGCGGCTGCGGACGGCGCGGGCGGCGGGACGTGGCTGGAGCCGGAGGAGGGGCTGGCTGAGGCGGAAGCGGAGGTGGTTGAGGGGCCAGGCGGCCGGCTGCGCGCCATTCGCGTGGGCCAGCCGGTGGAGAGCCGCTTTACCTGCTTCCTCGATGGGATCCAGCGGGCGGAGGTGGCGCTGTACCATGGACCGGTGCCGGTCGTGTACGCGTACGCGGCGGCCGTGGTGCGCGCGCGGCGGAACCGGCGCATGGGCACGCTCGAGGTGCCCGGCGCGTCCGGCTACGTGACGCGCTACCAGGAAGAACGTGAGGCGGTGTTCTTCCCCTTCCGGTACGTGGACCCGTCCGTGGTCCGTGCCGCGGTCGACGGCGCGGGCGAGATGGTGGACACGGGCCCCGAGAACGATGCGGAGCCGCTCCCGCTGTTCCCGCCGCTGCTGTACGCACGGGCGGCGCAGCGGGTGAACCGCTGGCGGGAGGAGCTGGAGGCCACATTGGCCAAGCGCTGGTGCGCCAGCGCGCGGGAGGAAGACGGCTGGTTGCTGGTGGACGGGAGTCTCACGTTGAGCGGGGAGCTGGCGAGGTGCACGCGCGCGGTGGGCGTGGTGAAGAGCCACCGAACGCGGTTCTTCGATGGCGAGGATGCGCGCACGCTGCTGGCGCTGGGCGTGGGCGAGCGGACGAGCGTGTTCCGGCCCGGGACGCGGAGCTTCACGCCGGTCTACTCCTGGTACCTGCGGCTGCGGCCGCACGAGGGTCGGGATGCGCTCTGGGGTCTCGTGCGCGTCGAGATGGCGGCGCGTGCGGAGACCCTGGAGCTCGCGGACGAGGTGAGCCGCTGGCTGCTGGCGGAGACGGCGCCGCTCGCGCTGCCGGACCCGCGCTGGGATCGGCTGCTCTACCCGATCCGGGACTGCGAGGAGTACCTACGCGCGCGGGCGCCGCGCTGGAGCTGAAGCATGGGCCTGGATCCGATCGAGCTGCGGCGCGTGATGGGCCACTTCGCGACGGGGGTGACGGTCGTCGCTGCGGCGGAGGTGGGGACGGGCCGGCCGTACGGCCTGACGGCGAACGCGGTGGCTTCGGTCTCGCTGGAGCCGCCGCTGGTGCTGGCGTGCGTGGAGGCGGGGTCGGACACGCTCCCGCACATCCGCGAGGCGGGCGCGTTCGCGATCAGCGTCCTCGCGGCGGAGCAGGAGTCCCTGGCGCGCCGCTTCGCCGCGCAGGAGGTCGCTGAGAAATTCAGCGGTGTGGGTTACCGCCGGGAGGTGACGGGGGCGCCGATCCTCGAGGATGTGCTGGCCTGGGTGGACTGCCGGCTGTGGGCGGAGTACCCCGGCGGCGACCACACCATCTTCGTGGGTGAGGTGGTGGCGGGCGATGCGCGGGATGGGGCGCCGCTGATCTTCTATCGCGGCGGCTACGGCCGCTACCAGCCCTGAGCCGCGGGGTGAGGGCCGGACGGATCGCGACCGCTGCGAGCGCCGGGCTCCTGGGGCTGGCGCTCGGCGCGGCCGCGCAGACCGGGGCGGCGCTCCTGCTCTACACCACGGCCGGCCTGCTGAGCTCGGCCGGACTCCTGGTGGGCGTGGTGCTGGCGGGTGTTGCGGCGGGGCTGTGGGCTGGCCGCCCCGCGTCGGGGCGAGCGGGCCTGCGCTGGGCGCTCTGCGTGCTGGCATTCGCGCTGGCGGCAGTCTTCGCGACCATCTGGACCGGATCGCCCGGGCTGCGCGCGGCGGCGGCGGGGCGCGGGGCGGCGGTGCTGCTGCTGCTCGCACACCCGGCCTACGCCTCCGGGTCGCTGCTCGCGGCGCTCGGCCGGGCGGGCCGCGGCCGGGTCGGCGCCGAGCTGGCCATCGGCGTGCTGGCGGGCGGCGCGGTGGGCGTGGTGCTCGCCGCGTCGACACTGATCCCCCACTTCAGCCCGGGCACGGTGTTGCTCGGCTGCGGCGTGGCGGCTTCCGCGGGCGCGGCGTTGCATGCCTGGCACGCGCCGCGCGGGCCGGCACGGGAGGGGACGGAGATGCAGGGCAAGGTCGTGCTGATCACGGGCGTCGGGAACAAAGGCCAGATGGGCTGGGCCCTGGCCGAGGCGTTCCTCGCCGAGGGCGCGCGGGTGGTGGTGACGGGCCGCGGGGACGGTGTGGAAGCGGCGGCGCGCGAGCTGTCTGCGCGAGGCGAGGTGCTCGGCGTCGCCGCGGACCTGACGCGGCCGGAGCAGGTGGACACGGTGCTGGAGGCGGTGCGCGCGAGGTACGGGCGGCTCGACGTCGTCGTCAATGCCGCGGGTGGACTCAGGGTGATGAAGCCGCTCGCGGAGACCACCCCCGAGGAGTGGGACGACGAGGTGGACCGCAACGCGCGCACCGCGTTCCTCGTGAGCCGTGCGGCGCTGCCGCTGCTGCGCGAGTCCCGCGGCGCGATCATCAACTTCGCATCGCCCGCGGGCGAGCGGGCCGTGGCGCGGCTGGGCGCGTACAGCGCGGGGAAGGCGAGCGTCATCGCGCTGACGCGCGCGATGGCGCTGGAGGAGAGGCGGCACGGCGTGCGCGTGAACGCGGTCGCGCCCGGGATGATCGACACGGAGGAGAACCGGCGGAGCGTCGAAGACCCCACGAAGGTGAAGTGGGTGACGCGCGAGGAGGTCGCCCGCGTCGTCCTGTTCCTCGCGGGCGATGCCTCCTCGGGCATCTCGGGCGAGACGATCCGCGTGCTGGGCGAAGGGCTGAGCTAGCGGGGC
>DATCLK010000042.1:0-4496 GCA_036563975.1 Longimicrobiales bacterium
CGCGGCCTCGCAGCCGCTTCGGCGTCACGGTCGTCGCGGTCCGCCGCGCCGGCCGCGAGCCCGGCGAGCCCGGGGAGATCGTGGTGTCTCCGCCGGCCGACATGGTGATCCACGCAGGCGACCGCGTGATCGTGGCCGGCAACGACAGTGACCTGGAGCGCCTCGCGCACAGCGGCGCCTGAATCGAATTCGATGCTCTCGTCTGAAGCCCATGTCGGAGATCGACCTGGTTCGTGATCTCGAGCGGATGGAAGCCGAGGCCCTCGAGGCCATCCGGAACGCCTCCAGCCTCGCTGCTCTCGAGGAGGCCCGCATCGCCTGGCTCGGGCGCAGGGAAGGGCGCCTGACCGCGATCCTGCGCCGGCTGGGCGAGCTGTCGCCGGAGGAGCGGCCGCGCGTCGGCGCCGCGGCGAACCGCGTCAAGACGGCGATCTCGGAACTACTCGAGGCGAGGGCGGCCGAACTCTCTTCCACACAGGAGGTTGTGACGGAGGACCTCACGTTGCCCGCGAGGTCCACCTGGGTCGGCGCGCGCCACCCCGTCACGCTCATCATCGACGAGATCTGCAGCATCTTCCGCTCGATGGGGTTCGTGCGGGTCCGCGGCCCCGAGGCCGAGACCGATTGGTACAACTTCACGGCGCTGAACACGCCGCTGGACCATCCCGCGGCGGACATGCACGACACCTTCTATCTCGCGGACGGAATCCTGCTGCGGAGCCACACCTCGCCCGTGCAGGTCCGGACGATGCAGGCGTATCGGCCGCCGATCCGCATCATCGCGCCCGGGATGTGCTACCGGCGCGACCCCTTCGACCCGTCACACGCGCCGGCCTTCGAGCAGATCGAAGGGCTGGTCGTCGATGAGGGCATCAGCTTCGTGGACCTCAAGGCGACGCTGACCGAGTTCGCCCGCCGGCTGTTCGGCCCGCGCACGGCGGTGCGGTTCCGGCCGTCCTTCTTCCCCTTCACCGAGCCGAGCGCCGAAGTGGACGTGAGCTGCACGATCTGCGGCGGGCAGGGCTGCCCGACCTGCAAGGGGACGGGCTGGCTGGAGATCATGGGCGCAGGAATGGTCGACCCTGCGGTCTTCGAGAGCGTGGGCTACGACCCGGAGCGTTACACCGGCTGGGCGTTCGGGATGGGCCCGGCGCGCATCGCGATGCTCCGGTACGGCATCCCGGACATCCGGCTCCTGTACGAGTCGGACGTGCGGTTCCTCGAGCAGTTCGCGTGAGCGGCGATGAACATCAGCTACAAGTGGCTCAAGGAGCTGGCCCCGGGCATCACGGACTCACCCGAGCGGGCGGCGGAGCGGCTCGCGATGTACGGCGCGCCGGTGGATGCCATCGTGCCCCTGGGGGCCGCGTTGCGCGACATCGTGGTCGCCAGGGTCGAGGCGGTGCGCCCGCACCCCGGTGCGGACCGCCTCTCGCTGTGCGAGGTGAACGCCGGCGGCGAGCGGCTCCAGGTGGTGTGCGGCGCGCCGAACGTGCGCGCGGGGGCGTATTACCCGTTCGCTCCCGTCGGCGCGGAGCTGCCGGGCGGCGTGCGCATCCGGAAGGCCAAGATCCGAGGTGAGTTCAGCGAGGGCATGCTCTGCAGCGAGAGGGAGTTGGGCATTGGCCGCGACCACACCGGCATCCTCGAGCTGCACGGCGCCTTCACGCCCGGCGAGCCCTTCGCCTCGGCTGTCGGCCTGGATGATGTCCGGCTCGAGATCGATGTGACGGCGAACCGGCCAGACCTGCTCTCACACTGGGGCGTCGCGCGCGAGCTCGCGCCGGGCGGCGAGGCGGGGCTGCGGCTGCCAGCCGTGCCCGGGTCCGCGGTCCCGCCGTTGCTCGAGGAGGTGCGCTTCCGGCGCGTGGCGCGGGAGGGGCAGACCGGAGGCGTGGCCGTCGCGATCGAGGACCCGCGGGGCTGCCCGCGCTACCTCGGCGCGGTGATCCGCGGCGTGAAGGTGGGCCCCTCGCCCGAGTGGCTGGCGAGCCGGCTGCGCGCCGTCGGGCTCCGGCCGGTGAACAACGTCGTCGATGCGACGAACTACGTGCTGTACGAGCTCGGGCAGCCGCTGCACGCGTTCGACCTGGATCGGCTCGCCGGCCCGCGGATCGCTGCGCGCCTCGCCGCGCCGGGCGAGACGATCGTGACGCTCGACGGCGAGCGCCGCACCCTGTACGAGGACATGGTCGTCATCGCGGACGCGGAGCGCCCGGTCGCCATCGCGGGCGTGATGGGCGGCGAGGACACGGAGGTCACGGAGGCGACGCGGAACGTCTTTCTCGAGTGCGCCCTGTTCGACTCGCGGGCCATCCGCCGGACGCGCCGGGCGCTGGGGATGCACACGGACGCGAGCGATCGATTCGAGCGAGGCGTGGATCTCGAAGGGCCGGAGCGCGCCGCGCGGCGGGCGCTGGCGCTGATCCTCGCCGTGGCGGGAGGCACCGTGGAGCCGGAGGCGGTGGACGTGTACCCGGAGCCGCGGGAGCTGCCCGTCGTCGGGATCCGGCCGCAACGGGCTTCGCTGGTCCTGGGCCAGCCGTTCGACGCGGCCACGATCACCGGCTACCTGGAGCCACTGGGCTACACGCGGGTTTCCGAGAGCGCGGACGAGATCCGGTTCAGGGTGCCGGGGCATCGGGTGCACGACACCACGCGCGAGATCGACCTGATCGAGGAGGTCGCCCGCCGTCACGGTTACGACGTCTTCCCGGCAGAGCTCAAGGCGTTCCGGCTCGGGACCGTGCCGGAGGACCCGCTGGCCCTGCTGGAGGACCGGCTCCGCACGTTGCTGGTCGGCCGCGGGTTGCTGGAGGCCCGGACCGCGGCGTTCGCGCCGGAGGACGAGGGCGACGTCGCCCTCCTGCTGCCCCTGTCGGCGGCGGAGAGCCGCCTGCGGCGCGCGCTCGTTCCGGGCCTGCTGCACCGGGTCGAGCACAACTTCTCCCGCGGGGTGAAGCACATCCGGTTGTTCGAGATCGGGACGGTGTTCGCTCCCGGGCCGACGCCGCAGGACCTTCCGGTGGAGGCCACGCACCTGGCCGGCGTGTTGACGGGCGCGCGGACGCCGCCGCACTGGAGCGGCGAGAGTGCGGCCTTCGATGTTTGGGATCTCAAGGCGCTGCTGATGGATCTGGCGGCGGCGCTCGGCCTGGGCGATGGAGCCGTCCAGCCGGGAGCCGGCGCGGAGGATGGGGCTCCCGCATCAGCCGCCTATGTGCCGGGACTGACGTTCCACCTCATGGGCCCGGACGGGCAGCCGGTGGGTCGAGGCGGCCGCGTCGCACCCCACGCCATCGATGCGCCGGCGTGGGCGGATCCGGTCTGGGCGTTCGAGGTGCGGCTGGATCCGGCCATGAGCCAGCCGACCATGCCCCGGTTCCGCGCGCTGCCTGCGTTCCCTGCCACGGAGCGGGACGTCGCGCTACTGGTGCCGGACGGCGTGCCCGCCGCGCGGGTGGAGGCGGTCGTGCGGGCGGCCGGCGGCCCGCTGCTCGAGGATGTGCGCGCGTTCGACGTCTTCCGTGGCCGCGCCGTGCCCGCCGGCTTCCGCAGCATCGCCTTCCGCTTGCGCTTCCGCGCGCCGGACCGGACCTTACGGGACGACGAGGCGGACGGTGCAACCGAACGCGTCCTCCGGCGGCTGAAGGATGAGCTCGGTATCGAGCGGCGGAGCTAGGATCCCGCGGGTCACCCCACCCGCGGAATGGGACCGGCTGGAGCTGGCCGTGCGCCGGCTCCTGGACGAGCACGCCGCCTGCCGCCGGCGGGCGGAAGCGGCGGAACGCCGGGCCGCCGAGCTGGAGGCAGCGCTGCGCGAGGTTGCCGGCGGCGCCGTGGACCCGCTCGAAATGAACGCGCGGATCGAGGCGCTGGAGGCGGAGAACCGCGCGCTACGCGAGCGTCTCGAGCAAGCTCGCCGCGCCGTGGGCCGGCTGCTGGCACGCCTCGATTTCCTGGAAGGGGATCGGTGATGGCCGCCGGCGAGGCGCGGCCGCCGCTCCAGAAACGAGGAGGGGTGCCCCGTTGAGCGAAGCCGCCACCAAGTCCTCGGTCACCGTGACGATCGGAGGGGAGGAGTACACCATCCGGGCCGAGGCGTCGCCGGACTACATGATCGAGTGCGCCTCGTTCGTGGACCAGACGCTCAGCCAGATCCTGCGGCAGGGCTCCCTGGTGGAGGGGCACAAGGCCGCGATCCTGGCGGCGCTCTCGATCACGGACCAGCTCTTCCAGGCCCGCGCGGAGACGGAGGCCCTCCGCCGGGAGGTCGCCCGCCTGGCCGAAAAGCTCACCGCGGACATCGAGGCATCGGTCGGCTCGGGGGACCTTGCGTCCTCTCGTTGAGCCGCCCTAGGTTCCCCGAGGGCCGTGAGGCCAGCTCGGGCCGGGTCGCGCCGAGGTCCGAGCGGCGGTAGTAATGGACGTTGCCCACCTCGGGCGTCCCGCAGGGCGCCCGTTTTCGGAGAGATCATGGATACCCTGTTCCCGAT
>DATCLK010000043.1:0-14527 GCA_036563975.1 Longimicrobiales bacterium
CCGATGAGGAGCTGCTGTAGCCGCAGCATGCGGAACTGCATGGCCCGCACGAGCGCCGTGAGCTGCGCGCGCGCGGCCGGCGGAACACTGCCTTCGGGCGCGCGGTCCACGAGCTCCGCGAGCGCGCCGATGGCCTTCTCCCGTCGCGCGAGCGTGAGCAGCGCATCCCAGTCGAGCGACGGGTCCTGTAGAGCCGCCGTGACATCTTCCGGGTCCAGATCGGGCTGGATGGCGGCGAGCAGGACGCGCGCCTCAGGGCAGAGGAGCCGGCGGTTCACGCTGTTCAGCGTGTCAGCCACAGCGGCGGGCGGGGCGGTCGAGGGGCAGGGTCGGGATCATTCCGGGAAGGGGCCCCGGGGGGCCGCAGCCCCCCGGGACGCATTGGGGCTAGGACCGGTCGTGCTTGTCGTGGCCGCCCCAGCAGTGGAACAGGGAGCCATTGCCGATGCCCCAAATGCCGCCATCGGCGTCGGGATCGCACCCGATCCGCGTCAGCTGGCGGACGGACCCGAACCGCTCCAGCCTGGGCTTGACGTACATGCGCCCTCCTTTGGGAGATGAGTCTGCGGGCGACCGGCCCGCGCAGCCTGTCGCACCCGCGACAGGACGGCTCAGATCGCAACGGCGGCCGCCGCAACGGCCGCAGCGTCCGTCGGCAGCTCCCGCTTGCCAGATGCGTCGCTCCGCCGGGCGCGCAGCCAGAGCTCGGTCTGGAGCGTGTAATAGAGTGCGACCCGGGTCGCGGCGTCTCGTCGGCGCGGATACGCGGCGCACGCGCGGCGCAACTCCTCCGCGCGAACGATTCCCAGCTCTTCCAGCACGAGCGGCTCGCGCATCGTCCGCTCGAGCAGGCCCGGGAACACGTCCGCCATCCAGCGGTGCGAGTACCCTACGGTGACCCCCGTCCGGTGCGGCCGCGGGGCGAGCACCTCGTCCGGGAGCAAGCCGTGCATCGCCCGCCGGAGCAGCCGCTTGGTTTCTTTCCCGGATGAACGCTCCCACCAGGGCCGCGACACCGCGAAATGGATGACGCGCCGGTCTGACAGCGGCGAGCGGACCTCGACGCCCTGGCGCAACGCGAACCCTGTGATCAACGCGAACGCCCGCGAAGCGAAGAGCGACGTGAAATGCCAGTCGATCTCCCTGCCCGCGTGCGAGGCGGGGATCTTTCGCGTGAGGAACTCGCGGTCGCGCGCCTCGAGCTCGTGGCGCGCGACGAACTCCGAGTCGAGCCAGGACGGGATCGTGCGCTCCAGGTAGTGCCTGAGCCGCCGTCCGCCGCGGAGCCACGTTGCGAGGCGGAGCGCTGCTTCCGGCAGGTTGGGCTGGATCACCGTCCTGAAGAACGGCCGGAACCCGCCCCGCGGCCGCGCCCGCCACTCGCGCGCGAGCGTCCACCACCGCCCGGCCCTGAACAGGTCGGCCAGAAAGATGTCCGTATTCTGGAAGAGCTGGTCGCCGCCGTTGCCATCCATGGCGACGCGTGCGCCGCAGGCGCGCGCCCCGGCCGCCAGCGCGGCGTTCCAGCGCTCGTAGAGGTGCGCGTACGGCTCGTCCCGCGCCGCCGCCCGCTCCTCCTCACGCTCCAGGAACGGGATGTCCGCGATGTCGATCCAGTGGACAGGAACCTGCCAGCGGTCCGCGATGGCCTGGATCCACTCGTCCTCGCGCCCCGGATCGCCTTCCGGGTAGCTGATCGAGACCGGCCGCACAGCCGCGTCGAGGCCATCACGGCGGATCGCATGACACGCGGCGCCGAACACGGCGGTCGAGTCCCAACCGCCGCTCATCCATACGGCGTTGATCACGCCCGGCTGGAGCCGCTCGCGCACCGCCGTCGCCAGCAGCTCCTGCAGGTGCACGGCCGCATCCTCGTGCGAGAGCCGGCTGGGCTCCCCGTTGACCGGCACTTCCCAGTACCGGACCGGGCCGCGGAGGCGCCCGTCTGACCAGCTCATGCGGTGGGCGTTGGGGAGCACCCGCACGGCCGTGAAACAGGTCTCCGGCCCGGCGGAGAAGTGCAGGCCGGCGATCGTCCCGGCGAGGATCGGCAGGTTCAGGTCGTCGGGGCAGCGCGGGTGCGCGGCGACCCCGCCGATCGTGGAGGCCACGACCAGCTCGCCGCTGAGCTCCGCGTAGTGCAGCGGCCGCTTCCCACCGAGATCACGCGCGCAGAGGACCCGCCGCCTCGCCCGGTCCCAGAGGACGAAGGCGAAGTCGCCCTCGATGTGCAGCACGCAGTCGTCGCCCCAGGCCCGGTAGGCGGCGAGGATGAGGTGCGCAGGCGAGTCGCCGGCCGGGATCACGCCCCGCTCGCGCAGCGCCCGCCGCAGGTCCGCGCGGTAGTAGAGGGACGCGTCCGCCGCGACCACCACGTCGCCATCCTCGGCAACCAGGACCGGGCCGCTGAACGTCGGGTCCAGCTCCCAGTCATACCGGGACACCGCGAGCACCGCGTCCGCTTCCCGCCAGATCTGGACGCGGCCGCCGCCCCGGGCCGCCATGCGGCCGAGCATGGCATGGACTTCCGCATCCGTCACCGGGCGAGGGCTACCGAAAGCCCCGACGATGGCGCTCACGAAGCGTGATGATGAACGATTCGAATCGTTGTGACCCCGGTGGCCGCCCCGGGTCGGCCGGCGCCCCGCGCGCCCGGTCACGAGCGGGCCAGTTCGCCGCCGCAGGACGATCCGTAAGCCCCACGGACCACCTGCAAGGTCGGTACCGGACTGGACGCCGGGGCATCATCAATTCCCACAATGACTTGGCCTGACCGCCTCCCGATCGGGCCCGCCCCGTTGTTGCGCGGCCGCATCATCTGGCGCGCCCGACCACACCTCGCGGCCGGCCTCGGGCCCCGGCGGTCATGGGGCTCTCGTCAGGCGGATGGCCCGGAGCGGGGCGTCTCCCCCGCGCCCCGGCGAGGGGCAAGCCGGGAGCTCTCGTCAATAGTGCGACAGCGAGCCGGCCCGCCGCGCATAGGCGAGCGCGGCCCGCATGGCGATCGCGCCAACGGACATGAGAGCGACCCCGAAGACCGCCAGGATCCCGACATCGGGCAGGGCGTAGAGCAGTGGCTGCCCTTCCAGCAGGGTCTGGCGCAGCGCGCGCAGCCCGTACGTGAGCGGCACGAACGCGGAGATGGACTCGATCCAGGAGGGGATGACGTGGGTCGGATAGTAGACGCCGCCGAGGAGCGCCGAGAGGGTGGACACGGCCTGGGGTAGCGGGCCCGCCGTGCGGAAGGCGATCACCATGGCGGCGGCGATCAGGCCGAATGGCACGTAAGCCAGGACGATGAGCGCGAGGATGAGGACGGCTGTCCCGATCTGCGACCAGACGATGGTCGCGCCGAGCACCCAGGCGCCGACCAGCATGATGGCGGCGCGCAGAGCGGCCCACAGCAAGTTGAAGCCGATCATGCCGGCCAGGACCTCGGGCAAGCGGGCACGCGTGGCGAGCAGCGCCTCGAGGACGCCGGTCTTGATGCCGGAGCCGATCTCGCCGGCGAGGGAATTGACGGCCACGGGGAGGAGAAGGAACGTCATCATCCCGACGATGAGGAACGCGAAGTACTGGTCTCCCTGCGTGGCGATCTTGTCGACCATCACGGGCTGGAGCGCGCCCGAGACGAAGTACAGCGGCACGACGCTCACCAGCAGCGAGAGGATGGAGAAGACCATCCGGACCCGGTAGCTACGCGCCGCCAGCCAGCGAGCGCGGATCATTGCAGCAGCGCCTCGCATCAGCTCCCTGCCTTCAGCCGTACCATGCGCTCGAGCAGGTCCGCCAGCGTGATGGGCCTGTGCTCGACGGCGGAGACGCGGACGTTCGCGCGAACCAGGCAGTCCACGACGCCGGCCACGGCATCCGGCCCGCCAGGGATGGCGAGCTCCAGAACCGTCCAGTCGGCCGTGCCACGGCCATCGAGGAGCCGCGCCTCGCCGTGCCCCGCGCGGACGAGCGCACGGACAGCGCTCCCCACGTGGTCGGCGCGAACGGCGAGCCGGTAGATGTCATCGCGCACCTCTCCCATCAGCTCGTCGAGGCGGCCCACGGCGAGCAGACGGCCACGGTCCAGGACGGCGACACGGTCGCACAGGTCGAACGCCTCCTCGGCGTTGTGCGTGGCGAGGAGGACGGTGCATTGCTGGCGGCCGGCGATCTCGTTGCGCAGGAACTCCCGGAACTGGCGCGCGGACACGGGATCGAGGCTGCGCGTCGGCTCATCGAGGAGGAGCACGCTCGGCCGGGGCATGAGCGCGCGCGCGATGAGCAGCCGCTGCTTCATGCCGGACGAGAATGTGCCCACCATCTTGGTAGCGGTGTCCTGGAGCCCGACGACCTCGAGGAGCTCGTCCACGCGCTCGGCCACCTGGCGCCGCGGCACGCGATACAGGGCGGCGAACAGCTCGAGGTTCTCGCGTGCGGTGAGCCGCCAGTCGAGACTCCGGTCGTCGGGGACGACGAGCGAGAGGAGGTTGCGCACCGCGCGCGCGTTCCGGACGACGTCGTGGCCCGCGATGCAGGCCGTGCCGTCATCCGGAAGCAGCAGCGTGCTGAGCATCCTGAAGAGGGTGGTCTTGCCCGCGCCGTTCGCGCCGAGGAGGCCGAACAGTTCCGTCCGCCCGACATCGAAGCTGACGTGGTCGACGGCGACCGTTCTGGCGGCGCGGCGCCACGGCCGACTCAGGATCTCGCGCCAGCTCCGGCGAACGGGAAAGGCCTTGGTCAGCCCGAGGACGGAGATGACGGCGTCTCCGGCGGCCGGGCGAGCCGCTGCGGCCTCGCCGTGGGTGGGGGCGGTGAGGGCGGTGGCACTCATGACGCCGCTCCGGCCACCGCGGGCGCGTGCCACCCGCGGATGGTGGCGACGACGTCGTCGAGCCGGTCGAAGTCGCGCACGATCTCGAGCCGGTAGACGGGAACGCAGGAGGCGAGCGCGGTCGCGTGCCGGAACAGCTTCGGCGCTTCGGGACCGGTCAGGAGCGGCGCGAGCTTGGCGTGGCCGAGCATCACGAGCGCAGCCTCCATCACGGACAGCCGCGTCCGACGGGCCGCCTGTCCATCGGGCGCCTCGCGGACCGGCGACAGCACGTACAGCGCGGCGAGCGGATGCGTCTCGTGCGAGACGTGCCGTTCCGGCAGCGCGCTGAACACCGTCTTCGGCCCGACCGCCGCCGGCTGCGGGCGGCCGACGCCGACGCGGCGGGCCGAGTCGGCCCAGAGGCGCGCCGCGTGGAGGCCGGGGCCGGCGAGCGGCGGCGAGCCGGGCACCACCGGCATGGTATCGTCCGTCAGGAGCTTCGCGCCGGATCGCACCAGTGCGAGCGCCAGGGTCGACTTTCCGTGACGCTTCGGCGCGACGAACCCGATGGCCCGCCCCGCCAGCGCCACGGCGCTTCCGTGGAGGCAGACGGTGCCCGAGGCGTACAGCGCGGTGGCGATCACGCGGCTGGTGATGTCCGCCCGGGCATCCGCCGCAGAGACGCCCTCCGCATGGGTCCAGAGGATCGAGCGGCCATCCCCCGCGATGTCGAAGCAGCCCGTGTCATCGAAGATCAGCCGGTACCCGTCCGCGCGACGATAGAGGCGGATGTTGACGCCGGCCGAGAGCGTCTCCGTGCCCAGCGCAACGCCATCCGGCCCCGGGATCTCGCCCGTCCGTGACCGGAGGACCCAGGTCGCGCTCTCCGCGGCGTCCGCCGGCTCGAGCTCCGGGATCGCGATGTCGCTCTCGAGCACGCCCCCGAAGAGCCGGTAGCGATGCGTGCCGTTGGTGTCGTCCGTCATCAGAACCCGACTACTCGGAGATCCATCACCCGGGTGAACGTCTGCACGTGCTCGCGCGAATCGCCGATCACGATGCCGTCGAGCTCCACCCAGGCATGCGCCTCGAACTCGCCCTCACGCGTGCGGACCCCGATGTTGAGATGGCTCGACGTGATCCCGCGCCGGCGCAGCATCCGCTGGATCGCCATCGAGCGCACGAGGCAGTGTGGCCGGAAGATGCCGTAGGCCGCCGCGCGCGTCACCGCCCAGGCCACCGACTCTGCAGCGCGCCGGTCCGCCCGGCTCGCACCCCGCCGCGGCGGCTCGGGCCCGGCCCGCTGGAGCAGCTCGCCCACGGGTCGGCGCCACCGCTCGAACTGACAGAGGAGGAGAAAGTACTGGGCTTCCGCGAGCAATCGGATGTCCCGCGCCGTGAGCCGGCGCAACCGGCGGAGCCAGACACTCGCGCTCCCGATCATCGCGTCATTTCGCGGCCGCCGGGATCACGAGACCCTCGCTCGCCAGCGCATCGAGCAACTCCGCCACGTCGTTCCGGAGCGTCTCCGTGGGGACGTCGGGGTAGCGCCGGGCGAGCTCCTCGCAAAGCTCGTCGAAGTCACGGCACTTGGGTGGCAGGAGCTGCCACACCTCGAGGCCGACGGGGTTGAGGCCGAAATAGACCTCCTGCTCCATGTGGAGCAGGATCGCGCCTTCCGGCACCGGCTGCAGCAGCACCGCGGGGTGGGGATTGGGCAGCATCGCTCGATACGAACCGAAGGCAGATCCACGCCACGTTCGACGGCCGCGGGTGGGCAAGTCCGATGCCAGCACCCGTTGTGCGGGTCGGCCTGTCTTCCGCATGCGCGAGCGGCGTTCTTCACCGCAACCGGTGGCCCGAACCTGTTGCGGGCGCGCAACCCTGTCAAGCGCGCTGCGGCGGCGGCGCGGCACCGCCATGGCGGGCGCGGGGCGGGCCGGGCGCCGCGAACGGGCTGCGGGCACGCGGGGTGGTGGACGTCAGCCCGGGCTACCCGGCGAGAACGGCTCGACCCGGGCCGCCTGCGGGCGGCGCCTCCGGGCTCACGGCAGTGCGGCGCCTCACGAGGCGCCGGCCCGGTTCATTGTTTCGCCAGGACGTAGAAGCAGCGCCGCGCATCCGGATCCCGGGTGAGGCCCGCCACGCGGTAGCCGCGCTGCAGGAGGGCGAGGAATGCCGGACGCGTCGACGCTCGCCACTTCGCCGCCGTGTCCGGCGACGAGAGCTGGACCGCCCGGATGTCGTCGGGGATCTCGACCCGGACCACCGGCGCATCAGGGGGCAGGTCGACGGCGGGTGCAGCGTCCCCGGCCGCGTCCGGCCGCCGGTTGACGATCGGCGCATCGTTCCACGGGGGCAGGGGCGCCGGCCCCGGGGCCCCGGGCCCGATCTCCCACTCGACCAGGAACCGGTCCGTCCCCAGCCCGCGATGCAGCGGACTGCCCGTGTCCGCGTACATGTCCGGCACGTACTCGACCACGCGTGCGCCCAGCCGGTTGAGGTTGAGGTGGGCGTTCCGCGCGACGAGCGGGTCGAAGGTCCAGAGCACCCGGTTGACGCCCAGCGGCTCGAGGAGGGCGCGCTGGAACTCCTTCAGCCGTCGGCCGATGCCTCGGTCCCGGTACGGCTCGCGGACCGCGGCCATGTCGGACCAGTGCACGAGCCGGCCATCCCGTCCCACGCCCGTCAGGCCGAAGACGAAACCGACCAGCTCGTCCCCAGGCCCGAACGCGCCCGCCAGCACCCCTCCAATGCGCTGGCTGATCATCAGGATCGTTCTCGGCACAACCTCGGCGAACTCGGCGCCCCAGACCTCGCGCTGCAGGGCGATGCAGGCGTCGATCTCGCGCGGGGACGAAAGGACACGCAGTTCCACGTGGGACGCATCCATAGATCGTTCTGGCGCCGTGCTGCGTGGTGGTGTTGGGGGCCGAGCCGTTTTGCGAGGGCTGGGGACTGGCCCGTCTGGCGGGCCCCGTCGGGTTGCCAGGGGAAGATAGGCGCCGGGTCGCGGATCCGGCAAGGTGTACCAATTGGTCGACCAAAATTCCGCCCTTGCCTCCCCAGCACCCGCCGCTGTATCCATCTCGCCGCCCCGCAAGCACGCGCTCCGGACCGCGTCGCCTGCGCCGCTACAGACGTCGACAACCAGGGGAACGGAAGTGAGCGCTCGCAGCGCAGCGCCGGCCTCGCCCCATCTTCGCGCCGACTCGCCCGAACGCGAGGACCGCAATGCCGCGGCGTATCAGCGGCTCCGGGAGCTGATCGTCTCGGGCAAGCTCGCCCCGGGCGCCCGGCTCGTGGAGCGTGAGATCGCCGCCCGGCTCGGCACGAGCCGGACACCCGTGCGGAGCGCGCTCCAGCGGCTCCAGCAGGAGCGCTACGTCGTCTCGCTCGGCGGCGAGCGCGCCCGGCTGGCCGTGGCCCCCCTCACGAGCGAGGATGCCACCGAGCTGTTCGAGATCGTGGCGGTGCTCGAGGCCGCAGCCGCCCGGCGGGCGGCCATGCTCGACGGCGCGGCTCGGGCGCGCCTCGTCATCGAGCTGGTCGAGATCAACGACGTGCTGCGGCGCGTCACGCAGCGGCCGAACCCGCAGCCGGACGAGGTCTTCGCGCTGGACACGGCGTTCCATCGCACGTACGTGGAGCGTGGAGCGGGGCCGCGGATGCTCGCACTGCACGACACCATCAAGCCGCAGGCGGAGCGCTACATCCGGCTCTACGTCAGCGTCCTCGTGGACCGGATCGGGGAGTCGATCCGGGAGCACGAGGCCACGATCGAGGCGATTCGCGCGGGCGATCCCGTGGCGACGGAGCAGGCGGTGCTGACGAACTGGCGCAACGCGGCGCAGCGGCTGGCGGCGATGATCGCTCGCCTGGGCGAGCGGGGGACGTGGTAGAGGGGTGCGAGCGGGAGACCATTGGGGCGTGGGAGTTCGGCCGGCGCGGACGGCCAACCGGTGAACGTGGAAGAGGGGTCGAGCGGGAGACCATTGCGGCGGGCGCACCGAGCTGTATACCTTGTGGTGCGCCAATAGGGAGGCCAACCGCACGCGCAGGCCCCTCGCACCACTACACCGGACGAGGACTCGCCTGCCGTCGCACGCCGGACGCCGCCACGACCACCGCGGCGAACGCCGGCGACCACTCGCGCCAACACGGGCCTCGCACCGGACTGCACATCCCCGGAGGCGTCATGATCACCGTCCCTTCGCCGTCTACCCTCGCGTTCCGGTTGATCCGCTTCCCCCGTTCCTGTTGCACCATCCTCGCGGCCGTGCTCCTCGCCGCGCCGGCCCGGGCCTCTGGCCAGGAGGGGCGCGTGGCCGGCTACGTGCTCTCCGAGCTGCGTCCCCTCCCCGGGGCGCAGGTCCTCGTCGAGGAAACGGGCCGGGCGGTATTCACCGACGAGGCCGGGCGATTCCTGATCGACGGACTCACGGGCACGCGCGTGACGCTGCGGGTCGAGATGCTCGGGTACCGCTCCCGGACGGTCTCCGTCGCGGTGGGTGAGCAGGCGGTCCGGATCGAGCTCACGCCGAGCGCGCTGGAGCTGGACGCGCTGGTCGTGACGGGCACGCCGGCCCAGACCCAGCGCCGGGCGATCGGCAACTCGATCGTGAGCATCGACCCGGCGCAGGTGCTCAGCGCTTCCGCCGCACCGGACATGACGAGCCTGTTGCAGGGCCGGGCGGCGGGCGTGGTCCTGACTCCGGGGTCCGGGCGGGCAGGCGCGGGCCCGAGCATCAGCATCCGCGGGCTGTCGAGCATCTCGCTGGATCAGCAGCCGCTCCTCTACATCGATGGCGTGCGCGTCAACAACGAGATCGGCCGGGGGCCGCGCGGGATCGCGGACCGGGCCATCTCGCGGTTGAACGACATCAACCCCGCAGACATCGAATCCATCGAGATCATCAAGGGGCCGGCCGCAGCCACGCTGTACGGGACGGAGGCGTCCAACGGCGTGATCCAGATCATCACGAAGCGGGGGCTGGCGGGCTCCCGGCCCCGGTTCACGGTCACGGTCCGGCAAGGAACGAGCTGGTTCGCGGACGCGGAGGAGCAGGTCCGCACCAACTACGCGCGGGTCCCGGGGACGGACACGGTGCTGAGCTTCAACGCGGTGCGGTACGAGCGCGCGCGTGGTCGTGAGCTGTTCGAGCGCGGCAACATCCAGGGCTACGCGCTCTCGGTGCGCGGCGGCGGCCAGTCCCTCCAGTACTACATCTCGTCAGCGTACGACCGCGAGAAGGGAGTGGAGCCGGGCAACGACTTCTGGCGCTTCACCAGCCACGTGAACTTGGGTCTGGCGGCCACTGATGCGCTGGACATCCAGACGAGTGTGAACCTGGCGAAGGGTCGGACGCGGATCGGTGGCGGGACGAACGGCTCGATCCTGCTCTCGGCGATGATGGGCAATCCGCTCCTCGAGAGGCTGGGTGCGCCCAGTGGCCCGTACCTGGCCTACACGCCCGACGTCTACCGGAGGGTCTTCGAGAACTGGCAGGACCTCACCCGCTTCACGGGGAGTCTGCGGCTGGAGCACCGTCCCGCGGGGTGGTTCCAGCAGCGGCTCACGGTCGGCCTGGACCAGACGATCGAGGACAACCATGGCCTGACGAAGTTCGTGCCGCCCGACCTGGCCGGGATGTTCTCGCCCACGGATGCGCGTGGCGAGCTCCTGCAGGACGTGCGTCACCTCGCGTTCCTGACCGCGGATTACAGCGCAAGCGTGACCGCGCCGATCAGCGCCGACGTCACGTCGACCACGTCGATCGGAGGGCAGTACTACCGGCGGCGCACGGACGTGGCTTCTCTCACCGCGGAAGAGTTCCCGGCCCCCGGGCTGAGCACCGCCTCGGCCGCGGCGCGGGTGACGGGCTCGGGGTCCCCCACGACGAACGCGACGCTCGGGCTCTACGTGCAGGAGCAGATCGCGTGGCGCAACCGCCTGTTCCTGACGGCGGCGCTCCGCGTGGACAACAACAGCGCGTTCGGTGAGGACATCGATTTCGTGACGTACCCGAAGGTGAGCGGGGCGTGGGTGGTGAGCGACGAGCCGTTCTGGAACGTGGGCGCGGTGGACCAGCTCAGGGTGCGCGCGGCCTTCGGGGCCTCGGGCCAGCAGCCGCAGGCCTTCGCGGCGCTGCGTACCTTCAGCCCGGCCACGGGGACGCAGGACCAGCCGATCGTGGTGCCGCAGTCACTGGGGAATCCCAACCTCAAACCGGAGCGGGGCGAGGAGCTCGAGTTCGGCTTCGACGCGAGTCTCTTCCAGCGCGTCGGCGTGGACTTCACATACTTCATCAAGCGGACGAAGGACGCGATCCTGCAGCGCGCGATCGCTCCGTCCACAGGCTTCTCCGGCGCCCAGTTCGTGAACATCGGCGAGACCGCGAACAGCGGCTTCGAGGCGCAGTTGAACGCGCGGATCGTGGAGCGGCCCAACCTCGGCTGGGGCGTGACGCTCTCGTTGAGTCACGTGCGGGACGAGATCGTGGACCTGGGCGGGATCGACGCGATCCCGCTCGGCCTGCCCATGCAGCGGCACGTGGAAGGGTACCCGATCGGCGGCTTCTGGACCCGGCGGATCGTGAGCGCGGAGGTCGATGCGAACGGCAGGCCGCAGAACATCCTGTGCGATGATGGCCAGGGTGGAGCGGTGGCGTGCTCCTCGGCGCCGCTCCTCTATTTCGGCACGCCCACGCCCAAGTACAGCGGAGCGATCTCGACCACGTTGACGCTGTGGAATCGGCTCCAGATCTTCGGGCTCGTGGACTTCAAGACGGGCCACCACCTCTTCAACGCGAACGAGTTCGTGCGGTGCACGTTCGTCAAGGTCTGTTGGGAGAACGCGCATCCGACAGAGGCTGACCCGATCCTGCTCGCGGCGACGTACATCAGCGGGGATTTCTCGGCGGTCTCGCCTTTCATCGAGAAGGGACGGTACGCGAAGCTGCGCGAGCTGTCGCTGGCGTACACGCCCCCTGAGTCGTGGGTCCGGGGGTTCGGCGCTGAGCGGGCGACGATCACGCTCGCGGCGCGCAACCTCCACACGTGGACGGCGTTCAGCGGCAGCGACCCGGAGGGCCGCGCCAACGTGGGCAACGCGCTCCTGTCGAACGACCAGGCGGCATTCCCGATCCTGCCGCAGGTCGTCACGACGATCAATCTGACGTTCTGACGAATGAGGATCCCGGTTCCGGCAGCCGGACAGGAGGATTCCCGATGAGTCATCGTTCGAGGGCGAAGCGCGGGGGGGCGGCCCGCCGGCATGGAGTGCTCGCCGTGCTCGGCATCGGGCTCGCAGCAGGTCTCGCGGCGTGCAATCTGCTGGAGCAGGAGACACCGGACCTGATCGCAGCCGACGACCTGACGGACCCCTCCAACGCGGATCTGCTGGTGCGGAGCGCGTTCAGCGCGCTCGAGTGCGCTCTCGCGCAGCACGTCCTGGGGACGGGCCTGCTCGGGGATGAGCTGGATGACGCCAGCGTTTCCGAGCCGCTCTGGGATTACGACCGCCGCACCCTCAACCCCGCGCGCGCGCAATACGCGTCGGGATCGTGCGGCAGCGGCGTGCCGACCAACTACATGGATCTCTCTCGCGCGCGCTACCAGGCCGACTTCGCGCTGAGGCTGCTGGAAGGCTGGACGGATGAGCAGGTGCCGAACCGGGTGGGCCTGATCGCGTGGGCCGCGGCATACGGTGGGTACAGCCTCGTCATGATGGCGGAGTCGTTCTGCTCGGGTGCGATCGACATGGGCCCCGAGCTGAGTCCGGCCGACATGTTCCGCGAGGCGATCAAGCGGTTCGACCGCGCGATCGAGGCGGGGACCGCGGCCGGCGACACCGCGACGGTCACCCTCGCGCGGCTCGGCCGGGCGCGTGCCCGGCTCGGCCTCGGGGACCTGGAGGGTGCGGGCGCGGATGCCGCCCTGATCCCGGAGGGCTTCGTGGTGAACGCCACGTACTCGGATGCCGCGACGCGGCGCCAGAACCGCGTTCACACGGCGCTGTACCGCACGCCCATCGCGACCGTCTCGGCCTCGTACAGGAACCTGACCTTCGACGGCGTCCCCGATCCGCGCGTGGAAGTGATCGATGCCGGCCGCTCGGGGATGGACGCGGACGTGCCGTTGTTCCAGCCCGCGAAGTACGGCTCGGTCAGCTCGCCGATCCCGCTCGCCACCTGGGAGGAGGCGCAGCTGATCCTGGCGGAGGCGCGGCTCGCCGCCGGCGATACGGATGGCGCCGTGGCCATCATCAACCGGCTGCACGAGCGCGTCGGCCTGCCGCCCTACGGCGGCGGCACGGCGGAGGAAGTGCGCGCGCAGATCATCGAGGAGCGGCGGCGCGAGCTGTTCCTCGAAGGGCACCGTCTGGGCGACATGATCCGGTACGGGATCCCGCTCGATCCTCCGCCGGGCACGCCCTTCCGTCTCGGCGGGCTGTACGGCGACCAGCGCTGCTTCCCGCTGCCCGATATCGAGCGGCAGAACAACCCCAACCTCTGAACGGTGGGTCGCGGCCTCGCGCCGCTCGCCTCCCGGAGGTGCGATGGACGCTGCACGCATGACTCGCCGCGAGCTGCTCGGCACGGCGGCGCGGGTCGCCGGCGCCTGGGCGTTCGCGCCGATGATCAACCTCGGCCGCTACCGGCTCTTCCCGGGCGGGCAGGAGTACTCGGCGCGGGCGGTCCGCCTCGTGCGCGAGTCGCTCGTCATCGACATGTTGAGCCCGCTCACCCTGAACTTCGCCCAGATGCGGCGCTGGTTCGATGACCCGGCGTCGTTCAGCGATGCGGACTTCCGCCGCTACCGGGAATCCGGGATCGACGTGTTCCACGTCGCGGTGGGGATCGGCGGCCCCGATGCCCATCAGGCAACGCTGCGATTCATCGCGTCCTGGAACGCGTTCCTCGCCGGCCAGCACGGCCGGTTCGTCCGCGTGGACCGCGCCTCCGACCTGGACGCGCTGCAAGGGTCGGACAAGGTGGGCATCCTGCTGGGGGTCCAGAACTCGCAGCACTTCCGCACGGTCGACGACGTCGACATGTTCCACAGCATGGGGCAGCGGGTCTCGCAGCTCACCTACAACAGCCGCAACCTGATCGGCGACGGCTCGACCGAGCGCACCAACGCGGGGATCAGCGACTTCGGCGTCGCGATCATCCAGCGCATGAACGAGGTCGGCATGGCGGTGGACGTCTCCCACTGCGGTGACCAGACCACAATGGACGCGTTCGAGATCTCTCGGAAGCCCGTGCTGATCACGCACTCGAACTGCCGTGCGCTGGTGCCCGGCCACCCACGCACCAAGACGGACGAGGCGATCCGCGCCATGGCACGCACAGGCGGCGTCATGGGGATCACGGGCGTGCGGATGTTCGTCAAGGTGGACGAGCCCACGACGATCGAGCACCTGCTCGATCACTACGACCACGTGGCCCGGCTCGTGGGCGTTGAGCACCTCGGCATCGGCAGCGACATCGACCTGGACGGGTACGATGACCTGCCCCCGGCAGACAACGAACGGCTGCGCGCGAGCTACAAGGGCACGTACGGGTTCCGCGAGAAGATCGACATCGAGGGAGTGGACCATCCCAAGCGGGTCTACGATCTCACCGAAGGGCTGATCCGCCGGGGCTACAGCGACGACGCCATCCGCGGCATTCTCGGCGGGAACTTCCGGCGGGCGCTCGCCGAGATCTGGGACGT
>DATCLK010000044.1:0-22622 GCA_036563975.1 Longimicrobiales bacterium
CTTCGCGGCAGGCCGCCCTGCCGCCGCGCAGGTGCCGCCACACGAAGATTGGCGGACGTTCCGCACCGAGCACTTCCGCATCACCTTCTCGCCGGGCCTCGAGGCACTCGCGCGCCACGCGGCCGAACGCGCCGAGGCGGCTTACGAGCGGCTGGCGCAGGAGCTGGCCGACCCGCCGCGCGGCACCATCGACGTGCTGCTCACCGATGGCGTGGACTTCGCGAACGGCTTCGCGACGCCGTTCCCCTCGAACCGCATCACGATCTACGCCACGCCGCCGCTCGACGACCTCGGCCTCGCCTACACCCGTGACTGGGTCGAGCTCGTCATCGTCCACGAGCTCGTCCACATCGTTCACCTGGACGACACCGGCATCCTCGGAAGCATCCTGCGCACGGTCTTCGGGCGCGTGCCCTTCGGCTGGCCCTACTTTCCCGCCATCGCCACGCCGCAATGGTCCATCGAGGGGCTCGCCACCTACTTCGAGTCGCGCCTGACCGGCGCAGGCCGCACCCGGGGCTCGCTGCACGAGATGGTGCTGCGCACTGCGGTGCTCGAGGGGCGATTCGAATCCATTGATCAGGCTACCGGGCTGGGCCCCGTCTGGCCGGGCAGTCTCCGCTCCTACGTTTATGGCTCCCTGTTCCTGGACCACCTGACCCGCGAGCACGGGCCCGAGGTGTTGCGCGCGATCGTCGGGCGCACGGCGCGCGCGCTGGTGCCGCCAACGCTGGCGTTCGACCGCATCGGCCGGAAGGCGACGGGCGAGAACTTCACCGACGCGTGGGACGCGTGGCGGCGCGAGCTCGAGGAGCGGTACGGGCACCTTGCCGAAGAGATCCGGTCGAGCGGCATCACGCAGGTGGAGTCGCTCACGCCCGGCGGTTATTACCTGCTCCACCCACGCGCCGGCCCGGATGGGCGCGTCGCTTTCTCGGCGGTGGATGGCCGCAGCGCGAGCGCGACGCGGATCCTGGACCCCGCCACGGGCGAGATCAGGACGCTCGCGCGGCGGAACGGCACCGGGCCATCCGCATGGCTCCCCGACGGCTCGCTGCTCCTCGCCCAGTTCGAGGTGGAGGGGCAGTACCGCCTGTTCCAGGACCTGTACCGCGTGGACGGAGACGGCCGCGAGCACCGGCTGACCCGCGGCGCCCGGCTGGCCGAGCCGGACGTGGCGCCGGACGGGCGCCGGGTCGTCGCCGTGCAGCGCGGGGGCGGACGCACGCGGCTCGTCACATACGACCTCGAGACGGGCAACCTGCGGCCGCTGGCCGGCGGCGATGCGGAGGAGTGGAGTCTGCCCCGCTGGGCGCCGGACGGGACCCGCATCGCCGCCGCTCGCTGGCGCCCCGGCGGGGAGCACGACATCGTCGTGCTCGACACCCTCGGGCGCGTGCTGCAGGAGCTCACCCGCGACCGCGCGATCGATGGCGCGCCCGCGTGGTCGCCCGATGGCCGCTACGTGCTCTTCTGGTCGGACCGCAGCGGCATCCCGAACCTGTACGCGTACGACCTCGCCGCGCAGGTCGCTGCAGAAGGCGAGGGCGCCGCGCGGCTGCGGCAGGTGACGAACGTGCTCACGGGCGCGTTCTACCCGGACGTCTCGCCGGATGGCCGGTGGATCTATTTCACCGGCTACCACGCCGACGGCTTCCACATCGAGCGCATCCCCTTCGATCCCTCGGCCTGGCGGGAGCCGGCGCCGCTCGCGCCGATGCATGAGGAGCCCCCCGCCTCAGCGCCGCTGGCGCCGCCCAGCCCGGGCGGCGGGCAGCAGGGTGGGGAAGCACGGCCATACTCGGCCTGGCCGACGCTGCTGCCGCGCACCTGGATGCCCATCCTCATCGATGAGGGCGAGCCGGGGCTCTTCGTGGGCGTGACGACGTTCGGCCAGGACCTCGTTGGCCGCCACGAATACTCCCTCGAGGCCGCCGTTTCCGTGGACGGGAGCGAGCGTCGCCTCACCGGCGCGGCCTCGTATCGCTGGGCGGGACTGGGCAACCCCGTGCTCGGAATCGATGCCTCGCGCCGGTGGGACCTGGCGGGCTACGTGGTGCTGCAGGACAGCTCGCTGCGCGAGGTCCACTCGCGGGAGGATGTCATCGCGGTTTCCGCGACGCTCGCGCGCCAGCGCTGGCGCAGCGCATCCTCCCTCACCCTCGGGGCCGAGCACGTGGACGAGCGCTTCCTCGTCCAGGACGCGCCGGGCGTCCGCCTCACCGACGACCGGGACCGGCTGTTCGGCGTGTTCGCGGGCGTGGCCTTCAACAACGCCCGGTTCTATCCGTTCTCGATCAGTCGTGAGGACGGCGTCACCCTCTCGATCGGCGCGCGCCGCCGATGGGACACGAACCCGTCCAGCGCCATCGACCGCAGCTACGACGAGGCGACGGCGTGGATCGCCGGGTACAAGGCGGCCCGCGTCTTCGGCTTCGCGAACCACGTTTTCGCCGTGCGTGCCAGCGGCGTCGTGCGCGATGGCCCCGCCGCCCCGCTCGTCGACGTGGGCGGCGCCAGCGGCTCCACGGTGAGCACAGGAATCGGCAGCATCGGCAGCGAGGGGCTGTTCCTCCCCGTGCGTGGCTTCCCGGAGGGCGTGCGCGCAGGCACCCGCGCGTGGTCCGCGAGCATCGAGTACCGGCTGCCGATCGCGCTCATCGGGCGCGGGGCGGGCCTGCGGCCGTTCTACCTGGACCGGCTCTCCGCGTCCCTCTTCGCTGACGCGGGAGATGCCTGGTGCACCGCCGAGGAAGAGGCGCGCAACCGCCTCTGCGCGGCCGGCGCGGGGACCTCCGCGCCGCTGGTCAGCGCCGGAGCCGAGCTCGGCCTCGACATCACGCTCTTCTTCGGCACGCCGTCCCGCCTGCGCGCGGGCGTCGCCTTCCCGCTGAAAGGCCCGCGCGACACGCCCGCCTACTACCTGCGGGTCGGGCACTCGTTCTGAGCGCGCCACGCGCATCAGCGGTGCGCACTGACGCCGACCTGCCGGCAGAACTCCAGGACCGGGCACGTCGAGCAACGCGGGAGGCGCCCCGTACAAATGTGCTTGCCGAACGGAACGAGCACGCGGTTGATCTCGACCCAGTAGCGGCGCGGTAGGCGCTGCTCCAGCGCCCGCCGCGTCGCCTCCGGCCGGCTCGTGCGCACGTACCCCCAGCGGTTCGTCACGCGGTGCACGTGCACGTCCACGCCGATCCTCGGCTCGCCGCACGCGATCGCCAGCACGAGGCTCGCGCACTTCTGGCCCACGCCCGGCAAGGAGAGCAGCACATCGTCGTCGCACGGCACCGATCCGCCATACCGCTGCACGGCTCGGCGCGCGATCTCGTGGATCTGCGCCGCCTTCCGCTCGCGGAACGCGCACCCACGGATCCGCGCCGCGATCCGGGCCACACCCAGCGCGGCCGCCTGCTCGGGCGTCCGTGCCGCCGTGAACAGCCGTCTGGCCGCCTCCAGCGTCGTCTCGTCCCGCGTGCGCACCGAGATGATGCACGCCGCGAGCTGCTCGAACGCGGAGTCGTGCCCTGCTTCCGCGAGCTCGAACAGCGCCGCCTTCGGCAGCGGCCGCACCGCCCGGCGCACCCGGCGCATCACCTGGTCGATGTCGAACGGCTTCTTGGGCATGGGGCCTCCTGGACGCGGGCCCCGGCCGGGGGAGCGGGGCGGCCGCGGCGGGGTACGAGAATTGCACGGGAGACGAGAGGCTTGACCACCAGATCTCGCGGTGGTATCATTGCCGCCCCCCAACATATTGGGTGGATCCCGGGCAGGTCGTGGGCGGCTCCCCTTGCGAGAGCCACCTGTGGAGAACGGTCGTCCCCGACGGAGTCCCGTCTTCGCGTAATCGCGTAAATCCGAGGAGAGCCATGAGCCGTGACGCCGCCATCACGAATCCTTCCGGCATCGCCGGGCTCGAGGACCTGCCGGAGGATCTCCCGCCTGTGGAGATCTCTGACAACGCGCGGATCATTCTTGCGCGCCGGTACCTGAAGAAGGACGAGTCCGGGCAGCCGGTCGAGGGCCCGGAACAGATGTTCTGGCGCATCGCGCGCGTCATCGCGGCGGTGGACGAACGTTATGGGGCCAGTCCGGGCGGCGTCGACGCGCTGGCCCGCGAGTTCTACCGCCTCATGACGACCCGGCTGTTCGAGCCCAACTCGCCCACCCTCATGAACGCCGGCCGCCCGCTCGGCCAGCTCTCGGCGTGCTTCGTGCTGCCCATCGTGGACGCGCTGTCCAACGGCAAGAACGGGATCTACGACACGCTGCGCGCCATGGCGCTGGTCCACCAGTCCGGCGGCGGGACGGGCTTCTCCTTCAGCCGCCTCCGCCCCGCCGGAGACGTGGTGCGCTCGACGATGGGTGTGGCCAGCGGTCCCGTCAGCTTCATGAAGCTCTATGACGCCTCGACCGAGGTGGTGAAGCAGGGCGGCACGCGGCGGGGTGCGAACATGGGCATCCTGCGCGTGGATCATCCCGACATCCGCGAGTTCATCACCTGCAAGGCGGACGTGACGCAGGTGACGAACTTCAACATCTCGGTGGCGATCACGGACGCCTTCATGGAGGCGCTCAAGAAGGGGGAGAAGTACCCGCTGATCAACCCGCGCACGGGCGAGGTGGTGCGGTACGAGGACGCGCGGGAGATCTTCGACCTGATCGTTCACGGCGCGTGGGCGACGGGCGAGCCGGGGGTCTTCTTCATCGACCGGGCGAACGCGTACAACCCCGTTCCCCATCTCGGTCAATACGAAGCCACGAACCCGTGCGGCGAGCAGCCGCTGCTGCCCTACGACGTGTGCAATCTCGGCTCCATCAACGTGGGCGCCTTCGCGCGCACGGACTGGACGCCGGGGACGCCGATCGAGGACCGGGTGGATTGGGATGGGTTGCGCCAGACGGTGCACCTGGCCACGCACTTCCTGGACAACGTCATCGACGCCAACAACTACCCGCTCCCGGAGATCCGCGAGCTGGCGGACAGGATCCGGCGCATCGGCCTCGGCATCATGGGCTGGGCGGACCTGCTCGTGCGCGTGGGCGTGCCATACAACAGCGAGGAAGCGATCTCGCTCGCCCGGCGCCTCATGCACTTCGTGGATGAGGAGGCCAAGCGCGAGTCGGAGCGGCTGGCTGAGCAGCGCGGCGTATTCCCCGAGTGGGAGCGCAGCATCTGGGGGCCGGACGAGACCTGTGCGCGCGCGCCGGACGGCTCGCGCATCCGGCCGATGCGCCGTCTGCGCAACTGCAACGTCACCACGATCGCGCCGACGGGCACGATCTCGATCATCGCGGACTGCTCCGGCGGCATCGAGCCGCTGTTCGCCGTGGCGTTCATGCGCAACCAGGCGGGCGTGCTGATGCCGGACGTGAACAAGGACTTCGTGCGGATTGCGCGCGAGCAGGGCTGGTACTCCGAGGATCTGATGCGGCGGATCGCGGAGGAGGGCCACATCCACTTCGACGAGGTTCCGGCCGAGGTGCAGCGCGTCTTCGTCACCGCGCACGACGTCACGCCCGAGTGGCACATCCGCATGCAGGCGGCGTTCCAGGAGTTCGTGGACTCCGCGATCTCCAAGACGTGCAACTTCCCGCACGAGGCCACCGAAGAGGACGTGCGCAAGATCTACCTCATGGCCTACGAGCTGGGGTGCAAGGGCGTGACTGTCTACCGGGACGGCTCGCGCCCCGCCCAGGTCCTGTCCACGGGCAAGACGGCCAAGGAGGTGGCGAGTGCGGCCTCGAAGGCGGCCGACCTCGAGGCGCAGCTTGCGGACGCGCGGGAGGAGATCCATCGGCTGCGGCAGGAGCTCGAGGAGGCGCTGCGCGCGCGCGACGAGGCGGAAGCCCGCTACCAGCGGCGGCGGCAGAAGCGGTCCCGGCCGCCGGTGCTGCGCGGCACGACGCGGCGCATGCCGAGTCCGCTGGGCGACCTGTACGTCACCATCAACGAGGACGACCAGGGCAAGCCGTTCGAGGTCTTCGCCACGCTCGGCAAGGCCGGCGGCGCTGCCATGGCGGACGTGGAGGCTATTGGGCGGCTGATCTCGCTCGCGCTGCGCAGCGGCATCCCGATCTCGGAGATCCACCAGCAGCTCCGCGGCATCTCGTGCGACCGCGCGGTCGGCTTCGGCCCCAACAAGGTCCTCTCCGTGCCGGACGCGATCGCGCAGGCGATCGCGCAGCACGAGCGCGAGAAGGCCGGCGTCCAGGAGGAGCTGCCGATCGCGACGTCGCTCGCCCCGAACCCGGTGGCCGCGGCCGCGCAGCCCCAGTCGCAGATGCGCTTCGACTTCCTGCCGTACGACCCGGGCTACACCCTGACCGGCGCATGTCCCGAGTGCGCCTCCGAGCTGCTGTACATGGAGGGGTGCATGAAGTGCCCGTCGTGCGGATACAGCGAGTGCGGGTGAGGGGGGTGCACCGCGGCCCTCGGGGCTCGCGCGCGGTGCCGCGCCGGGCCGGGGATGGCTGCATCGGTGCCGGCCCCAGGCGCCGAGGCGCGGCACCGACCACAAAAGCGGGAGGCGTCTCCGCCGCGCTCCGTCCAGGGCGCTGACGGTTTGCGCCTCTCCGGCGCGGGCGTCCCGAGAACGCGACCGGTGACCTGAACCGAGCCCGGCCCTGGGTCCTGGATCGAGGGGATCGTGCCCTGACGTGCACGATCCCCTCGTGCTTTGGCAACCCCCATAGGCCGCGGATCTGATCGAAGGCGCCTGCGTCCGGCTGACCGCCAGCTGAACGCTCGCTGCCGAGCGCTCGCCCTCGATGCCCCAGATGGATCGGGCGGAAGCGTGCGCATTGCGCACGGACGTCCCACACCCTTGGCAGCCCGCCGGCGCCGCCCCTCAGATCTCGCCCTGTCTCGCGAACCGCGCGATGTGCTCCGCGGCCCGGAACGCCAGCGCCTGGATCGTCATCGTGGGCTGGCCTCGCCCCGACGTGACGAAGCTGCTGCCGTCGCAAATGAACAGGTTCGGCACATCGTGCGCGCGGTGGTAGCGGTCGACCACCGACTCGCGGGGGTCGTCCCCCATCCGGCACGTGCCCAGGAGGTGCGCACCCGTGGAGCTCTCCGTGACCGGTATCGTCCAGATGCGCCGCGCGCCGGCCGCCTCCAGCAGCTCCTTCGCGCGGTCTTGGAGGAACCGCATCGTCGCGAGGTCATCCGGATGATCCTTGTAGGTCACGCGGATCGCGGGTCGGCCGAAGCGGTCCTTCACCACCGGGTCCAGCGTGATGTTGTTCGACTCGAGCGGCAGGGACGTCGTGTGCGCGTGGATCTCGACCGTGCGCGTGTAGTACTCCGCCAGCATCCGCTTGAACCCGGCGCCCCAGTGCGGGCTGTCCGGCGGGAGGCCGGCAAGGGCGAAGAGGATGGGGCCGGGTGTGAAGCGCGCGTCGATTCCGCCCCCGCCGTAGAAGCCGCGCGCAGGGTCGGAGTCGTAGAAGTCGTGCACGATACGCGTCACCTGGACGCTCTTGTACTCGTTGAGCGGGTGCTCGAACAGCCCGTACGCGACGGCCTGACCGTTGAACATGAGGTACTTGCCCACCTTGCCGCTCGAGTTGGCCAGGCCGTGCGGGAACAGGCTTGATGCGGACGCGAGCAGCAGCCGGGGCGTCTCGGCGCCGTTGGCGGCGAGGATGAAGGCCCTGGCGCGCTGGGCGTGCTCGCGCCCCTCCGCATCCCAATACAGCGCCCGCGTCACGCGGCCCGCCGCGTTCGTTTCGAGCCGGTAGACCGTGCTCTCCGCCCGGATCTCGCACCGGTCAGTCGCTTCGGCGCGCGGGATCGTCGTCACCAGCGCGGAGGACTTCGCGCCCACCTCGCAGCCGTACATCATGCAGAAGCCGCAATGGATGCACGCTGCGCGGCCGGCGTACGGCCGCGAGAGGATGGCCATCGGTGCGGGGAACGCGTTCCAACCGAGTTTGCGCGCGCCCTCCTCGAGCAACACACCCGACGATTTCACCGGCAGTGGTTGGAGCGGGTAAGGCCGAGAGCGTGGCGGATCGAACGGGCCAGGGGCGCCCGAGACCCCGATCTCCCACTCCACCTTCGTGTAGAACGGCTCGAGCTCCTGGTACGTGATCGGCCAGTCCGCGAAGCCGGTGCCCGCAATGGGGCCCAGGCGCGACCGCTCCACGAAGTCGACCTCGTGGAAGCGCCAGTAATTGCCGGTGAAGTACACGGTGGTGCCGCCCACGCCGCGGGCGTAGAGCGCTGGCGGCGCTCCGCCTCTCGGGACCGTTGCCTCGTCCCGCTCGGTCCGCCGGAACGTCTGCGGGAACTCCTCCAGTGAGCCCGTGGGCTCGAGCTCGAACCAGCTGGCCAGCTCGTCGTGCCGGAAGTCGGCCGTGCGCCGGTACGGGCCCTGCTCCAGCACGACCACGCTGAACCCCGCCTCTGCCAGCACCATGGCCAGCACTCCACCTGCGGCACCGGACCCGACGATGACGAAGTCCACCTCGTCCTGCGTCCGGTAGCGCGCCGAGCGGCGTCTCATGGCTGGCCGTCCTCCGCCGGCCCGGCCGCGACGCCGCGATCGTAGTGGCCGAAGGGTGGCCGGTAGGCGCCGCGGGCCTCGAAGCCGATCAGCGCCCAACCCGTCCCGCCGCGATTGCCGCCGTACGACGGGTCCGCGAAGACGCCCATCAGCGTCAGCGTGCGGGCGAGGAAGAAGAAATCCGAGAACTCGATGTCCGCGACGAGGGCTGCCTGGCGCTGCGCCGGTAGCCGGTCGAAGCTCCCGGCCGCGGGGTCGATGCTGCGTGCCCTTGCGTCGAGCTCCGCGAGGCCGGCGCGCATCGGCTCGAGCATGGAGGCCGCGAACGACCCGAGGGCGCGGTCCGCGAAATGGACCACGCCGAGCGCGCGCGCGCCTGGCGTGTCCGTCGTCGGGAAGATGTGTTCGGCGAGCGCCTCGAACGCGGCTGCCTCGGCCGGCGTCAAGACCTGGAAGCCCAAGCGTTCCCGGGCCGCGCGGCGCGCCCGCGCCGCCGCCGCCTCGATCGCGGGCAGGTGCAGGAGGAGCCATGCGCCGCCCAGCGCGGCGGCGGATGCAGATGCGAACTCACGGCGGGACAGGCTCGGCCGGTCCATGCTGCCTCCCGGGATCGGGCGAGCGGCGGTGCCGCGCACGCGCCGTGCCGCCCGCCGGGAGGCCGGGACGCGGCCGCCCGGCCGGGCCAGGGCCAGGACAGCGCCCCGACCCGGGCCAGGACCCTGCTTACTGCCACACCTCCCGGTACTCGGCGTACACGCCGGGCGCCACCGGCACGAGGAGCCGGTCGTAAGGCGGCTCGTCCCACGCGAACGTGTAGACCGGCCGCGCGCCGGCGGAGCCGGCCGGCCGCAGGGCCGACGAGGGCACCGTGTGCTGTGTGGCCGTAATGACCCAGTTGCGATCGGCGAAGCCCGCGATCTGGACCGGCAAGCCGGCGGGCGGCTCCGTCGGTACCCGGCTGGTCTGCTCCACCAGCGGCTTCGGTGGCTGGATCCGGGCCTCCTCGACCGGGATCGGCGTGGGGAACCCGTTGCAGCCGGCCGCGCCGGCCGCCGCGAAAATCAGCACGGCGATCGCCGTTCTTTTCTCCATCTCCGCGCCTCCGTTGACGCGCAAGCCGTGTTGACCCATCCTTCGCGCCGGGATAATCGCATCTCGCGCCCCGTGGCGCCACCCACCCGCGGACAGGGGCGCCCGGCGTCCGGTCCGGGCCACGGGGCCACGCCGCGGCGGGAACGGAGGAGGACCCATGCGAATCGCTCTCGATCCCGTGCCGCTCGTCGTGGGGATCTACGCGCACGTGAGCGAGGTGCTGGGCAGGGCCGCCGAGCGGCGCGCCGCGGAGACGGCCGAGGCGCTGGGCCGGCGGTATGGACGGCAACAGGCAGAGGCGGCCGACCGCGAGGTGCAGCACCTGGTGCGCCTCCTTCACGCCGACCTCAAGACCGCGGACAAGCTCCTGCGCAAGACGTCGGACGTCTGGGAGATCTCGCGCGAGACGGATCTCGTCACCCTCGTGATCCAGCCGCGCGGGCAGCAGCCGGAGCCGCGCGCCTACGTGCTCCTGCGGCCGGACGACGTGCGGGCCCTCCTCGCATCCATCCGCGATGCCGCCCGCGGCGCTGGGCAGGACCCGGAAACGATCGCGCAGCTGGAGCGCGCCGCGGAGGCGATCGAAGCCCGCCCCGGCGACTACCTCGCCTTCGGCTTCGACCCCTGGCAGTCCTGAGCCCTCGCGTCGTGTCGGCCCGCTCGCTCCGATCAGCCTGGCTCGCGGCCACACTCCTGCTCGCCGCCGCCGGACGCGGTCTGGCGCAGCAGGAGACACAGCGCATCGATCCCGCGCTGAGCTTCGCGCTCCGCATGGCGGCGCGGGACGCTCCGGTGGCCGCGCGCGCCCTCCCTGCACCCACGCCGCCTGGGGTCCCGGCCGCTGGCGCGGATGCCGCGCTCGTCGTGCCGGGGCTCGCCGCACTGGATCCGGCCGGATCCGACGGGCGGCCCACCGTTCGGGTCCTGGTCCGCATCGGGCCAGGAGGTGAGGCAGCGCTGCTGCGCGCGGGCGCCCGGCTGGGGGCGCGCGCGGGCAACATCCTGACCGCCCGCGTGCCGGTGGACGGACTCGAGGCCCTGGTCGCCGACCCGGCGATCCTCCGCATCGAGGCGGCGGCCGCGCTTCGATCCGGCGAGGCGGCCGGCCTGTTGCGCGCTGGCGGCGGCCGACCGGAGGCGGCCGGCGGGCGCCGCAGCCCGTTCCGCCTCGCTCCGGTCGTGCCGGGCGCTTTGGCCCCGCCGCCCGCAGGCCCACAGGAACTGCGCAGGCGCTCCTCGCCGCTCGCGCCCCGCGCTGCGGCCTCCGCCGTTCTCGCCAACGACATCGGTGCCGAGCAGATCGGCGTGGAGCGACTCCGCCAGCGCTCCCGAGACGGCTTCCTCGGCCTCGCCGGCCAGGGCGTGATCATCGGCGTCTACGACACGGGCCTCGATCTCGAGCACCCCGACTTCCGCAACGCCGATGGCGGCACGCGCGTGCTGTTCGCCTGGGACCAGTCCGACAGCAGCTCGACCCGGACTCCCCCGGGGCGGATCGGGAGCGACGTCTTCGACTACGGCCACGAGTGCCGCGCCGCCGACATCGATGCCGGCGCTTGCCCCCTCGTGGACAACATCGGTCATGGCACCCACGTGGCCGGAACGGCGGCCGGCACGGGTGCCGGGACGGGCAATGGCCTGCCTGCCGGTCGCTACCCGGGGGTCGCGCCCGCGGCCGACCTGATCGTGGTGAAGGGCGGGGAAGGCAACTTCACCGCGGATCGCGTGCTGGACGGCGTGGCGTACATCTTCGCTCGGGCCGCGGAGCTGGGTCGCCCCGCCGTCGTCGTGCTCTCCCTGAGCACGCAGGCCGGACCCCACGACGGCACGACCCTTCTCGAGCAGGCGCTGGATTCGCTCAGCGGGCCCGGCCGCATCGTCGTCGCGGCGGCTGGAAACTGGGGCAATAACGACAACGCACGACCCGGGGTCCCGCAGCCGGCGACCCACTCGCACGGCATCGTCGCGCAGGGCGCGGCCGTGGACCATGGGCTGCGCATCCCGCCCTACACGCCGAACCCCGGCAGCATCAGCGACGCCGCCGCGCTCGAACTCTGGTACGATGGCGCCGATGAGCTCGGCGTGACCATCATCTCGCCGCGCGGCGACAGCGTCGCGGTCGCGACCGGGGACAGCGCGGTCGTTGCGACGCCGGGCGGCGCCATCTACGTGAACAACGCCGCGGCCGGCCCGAACCCCGCGAACGGGGATCGCCAGGCGCTGATCATCCTCTTCGACTCGACCGAGGCGGCGCCGCCGGACACCGGTCTGTGGACCATCCGGGTGCGCGGCGACGCCGTCGTCGCCTCCGGCCAGCATCACCTCTGGCTCGTCGGCGCGTCGTTCCAGAACCCGACGCGCCCCACGCGCCTCGATCCGGCGAGCAACACGCACCTCGTCGGCTCGCCGGGGACCGCCACGCGCGCCATCACCGCTGCCGCGTTCGTGACGCGACACGAGTGGATCGGCCCGGAGGGCGAGCCGGTTGAATTTCCGTTCCGCGAGGCGCTGGGCGATATCGCGTTCTTCAGCCCTGCCGGCCCGCGGAGGGATGGCGTCCTCAAGCCCGACATCGCCGCGCCCGGCAAGTTCACCATCTCCGCGCGTGCGCGAAACGGCCAGATCTGGCGCGACTTCCCGGACTTCGTGGAGGCGGACGGCGTCCACGGCGCGCTGCTCGGCACGAGCATGGCCGCCCCGCACGTGGCCGGCGCGGTTGCCCTCCTGCTGCAGCTCCGCCCCGACCTCGACCCTGAGGCCGCGCGCGAGTTGCTCACGGTGAACGCGCGGCAGGACGCCTTCACGTCGCATCCGTATACCGGCGAGCCGGACGGCGTGCCCAACGCGCAGTGGGGCCATGGCAAGCTGGCCGTGGAGCGAGCGGTCTGGTCGCTGGGGCTCCCTGCCGGCGTGCTCACCCTGGATGTCACGCCGCTGCCGGCGCCCGAGCGCCTCGCCAGCGCTGGCGGCGCCCGCGTGCCGCTTTTCCGGCTGAACGCCACGACGGACTCCGCCGAGGCCATCGCGCTGGAGCGGCTCGCGTTCGAGCTGACCGGCACCGATCCCGGCGCATCTCTCGTCCTGATCCACGACGAGGATGCGGATGGGGAGGCCGACGCCGGTGAGCCCGTGCGCGCTTCCGTGGCCATCCCGCTCGTCGGCGGCCCGGTCACGGCCCGCATCGAGCCCGGCCCCGTCGTGCCCGCCGGCACATCAGAACAGTTCGTGCTCGCCCTCGAGATGAGCGGCGCCGCGCCCAACGGCGCTCGCTTTTCGGCGCGCTACCTGCCAGGCGAAACGCGCACCCTGGGCACCCTCTCCGGCGTCCGGGACCGGTTCCAGGGCCCGGTCGCCGTCGTGGAATCGGGGGAACGGACGACGTCGCTCCTCGAGCCCGGCGAGCGGTTCACCCTCTCGGCGAACCCGGTGCGCGCGGCGCCGCTCGTCATCAGCTACGCCGCCCGCCCGCGCGCAGCGGCCATCTACAGCATCGCCGGCCAGCGCGTCCGGGACCTCGCGGGCGCGATGGGGGAGGGAAGCGTGGAGTGGGACCTCCGCAACGACCGGGGCGCCGCCGTCGCATCCGGCGCGTACTACCTCGTCCTCGAGTTCCCGGGCGAGCGCGTGGTCCGCAAGCTGTTCGTGGTTCGGCCATGACCGCGCGGTACCGAACGGCCGGCTGCGTGCTCGCGCTGCTCCTCCTGGGTGCCGCACCGCTGGGCGCCCAGGACGGGGCGGGCTCGTCCGCCGCGGTGCTGCTGCAGCTCGCCCCCGCCCCCCGGCCGCTCGCCCTGGGCGGCGCCTACACGGCGCTCGGCTCGGACGCGTACGCGCTCTTCTACAACGCCGCCGGGCTCGCCGGCGCAGGACGCGCGGTCGGCGCGGCGTACCACGCGTACCCGGTGGGCGTCGCGGCCGGCTCGCTCGCGGGCGTCCTGCCGATCGGCCGCCTCTCGCTCGCGCTCGGCGTGCACTACCTCGATCTCGGGGAGGTGCAGGTCCTCGAGCCGGATCCGGCCTACGCCGGCCAGCGCGGGCGCCCGACCGGTGAGACGGTCGGCGGCGGAGAGGTGGTGGCGTCGGCAGGCGCCGCCGTGGCGATCACGTCCACGCTCGCCGTCGGCGTCGCGGGGAAGGTGGTGCACATCGGCCTCGCCGAGCAGTCCGATGCTGGCGTTGCCGCGGACGTCGGCGCCTCCGCGGGCCTGTTCGGCGGCCGCCTGCGCGTCGGAGCCGCGCTCCAGAACCTGGGGCCTGCGATGGGGCCGGGCCTGCCCTCGCCCCTGCCCAGGACGATCCGCGCCGGCGCCGCCCTCGAGCTCGGTGCCGCCGGCCCCGGCATCCGCACCACACTGGCCGCCGAGGCGGTGCACCTCGAGGGCCGCGCCTCCTTCGCGACGGGCCTTGAGCTGGGTTACCGGGACGGACGCGGCCGCGGGTTCCTGGCCCGCGCGGGTTTCGATGCCCGCGCCCGCGAGCGGGACGCGGCGTCGCCCGTCACCGTGGGGGGCGGCATCGCGCTCGGCCGGGTCCGCGTCGATTACGCGTACCGCGCCGTCGGCCCGCTCGGCGGGACCCACCACTTCGGCTTCGCGCTCGGAGACGGTACCTGAGGGAGTCGACGCCGGGCGCGCCCGGAGGCGGATGCAGCGTCAGCCCGAGAGTGCCTCCAGCAACTGCTTGCCCGCCGCTTCCACCTGCCAGTGTCGGACCCCCGGGATCCCCAGCAGCGCGCGCTCCGTCCGCGGCTTCCGGCGGGCCAGCTCCTCGAGCTGCGAACGCGGCATGAGGAAGCCGCGGTCCAGCCCGAGCGCGTCTGCCGCCGCATCCCGCGCGGCTCTCAGCCGCTCGACCAGCGCCTCGAACTCCGGGTCCGGCGGCGGCCGCCGCGGCCCGCGGGGCCGGACGGGGAGCTCGTCCTCCGGCAGGGCGCGCGCGCGTTGCAGCGCATCCAGCAACTCCTCGCCGAACCGCTCGGAAACGGAGCGCGGCACGCCCCGCAGCCTGGCCAAGGCCGCCTTGCTGGCCGGCATCTGGCGGGCGAGTTCGATCATCGCTTCGTTCGTCAACACGCGGAAGGGCGCCACGTCCCGCTCCTCCGCCGTGCGCTCCCGCCACTGGAACAGCTCCCGCAGCGCCGCAAGCTGGCGCGGGTTCAGGTCACGCGTCCCCTTCAGCCGCAGGTACGCGTCCCCGTCCTGCGGCGGCGCGCTCCAGACCTGCGCTTCCGCGATCCGGAACTCCTCCTCCGCCCACGCCAGCCGGCCCCGCGCTTCCAGCTCCGTCCGCAGCCGGTCCCGCAGCATCGGCAGGTGCCGCGTGTCGGCCGCGGCATACTCGAGCAGGTCGTCCGGCAACGGCCGCTGCGCCCAGTCCGCCCTCTGGTGCTTCTTCTCCAGGTGCACGCCGAGGTACTTCTCCGCCACGCTGGCGAGGCCGATCGCCCGCTCGCCCAGGAACTCTGCCGCGATCTTCGTGTCAAACAGCCCCCGGACCTCCAGCCCGAAATCCCGGCTGAGCAGCCGGAGGTCGTAATCCGCGTCGTGGAACACCACCTCACGCGCCGGGTCGGCGAACAGCTCGGCGAGCGGCGAGAGGTCCGTGACCGCAAGCGTGTCCAGCACGTACGTCGCGGTGCGCGTCGCCAGCTGGAGGACGCACACGCGGTCCCGGTACCGATGGTAGCCCGCCGCCTCCGTGTCCGCCGCCACGAGATCGGCGTCCCGTAGCGCCTCCGCCACCTCCGCCACCCGCTCGTTGCTCTGAACGTACTCCATGGTCTCGATCCGCGGGCGACGTTTGCGCCCGCGCCGTCTTGCTCTTAGGATTCTCGCCGTCGACCCGAAAACAGGACGCGAACGCGATGCGCCGTTACCGTACCCCGCTCACCACCCTCACTGCGCACCTCTGGGCCCTCGCTGCGGCGCTCGTCCCCGCAGCCGCCCCCGATCCGGCCGCTGCGCAGCAGCGGCCACTCGCCGCCCTGCGGCCTGCTCTCGAGGAGCGGATCGCCCGCCACGAGGGCATCGTCGGCCTTGCCGTGATCGATCTCGCGACCGGGGATACCCTCGCGATCCGCGGTGACGAGCCGTTTCCCACAGCCAGCGTCATCAAGGTACCCGTTCTCGTCGAGGTTTTCCACCAGGTCGAGAACGGCCGGCTCCGCCTGGACGATCCGATCGTCCTGCTCGAGGTGGACAAGCGGCCGGGCTCCGGCCTGCTCCAGCACCTCTCCGCGCCGCTCCAGCTCACCGTGCGGGACGCGGCGTTGCTCATGATCGCGCTCAGCGACAACACCGCGACCAATCTCCTGATCGACAAGGTCGGGATCCGCGCCGTCGGCGCCCGCATGGATGCCCTCGGGCTGCCCCGCACCAAGCTGCACAGCAAGGTCTTCGACCGCGCGAGCAGCATCGCGCCGGATTCCTCCGCACGCTGGGGGCTCGGCGTCACGACGCCCAACGAGATGGCCCGGCTCTTCGCCATGATACACCGCGGCGAGGCCGTCTCTCCGGAGGCCTCGAAGGAGATGTTGCGGATGCTCCGCGCGCAGTTCTACGGGGAAGGCATCCCGCGCTACCTGCCGCCGGGCACCACGGTCGCGCACAAGACCGGCTCCATCAGCGAGGCGCGCCACGACTGTGGAATCGTCTCGTCGCGGCAGCCACAGCGGGATTACGTGCTGTGCGTGCTGACCAAGGAGAACCGCGACAGGAGCTGGCGGATCGACAACGAGGCCCAGGTCCTGATCGCCGACCTCGCGCGCATCGTGCACGAGGGCCTCACGGGCACGTCGACCCAGTGAGCGCTCCGCCGATCCTCGTCCTCGCGCGGCGGATCCATACGCTGGACCCCGACGCCCCGGCTGACGCGCCTCTGCCCGACGCGCTACTCGCGCAGCACGGCCGCGTCCTCGCCGTGGGCCCGGCCGCCGAGCTGCGGAGCGCCGCGCGCGATGCGCAGATCCTCGACCTGCGCCCGGCCACGCTCACGCCCGGGCTCACGGATGCTCACATCCATCTGGTCGAGTGGGCGCTCGCACGGCGCGAGGTCGATCTCTCGTCTGCAGACAGCCCGGAGGCCGCCGCGCGCATGGTCGGTCGGCACGCCGGCCAGGGCGACGGCTGGGTGCGCGGACGCGGCTGGAACCCGCACCGCTGGGCGGCCGCGCCCACGCGTGAGCTGCTGGACCGGGCCGTTCCCGGCCGGCCGGTCGCGCTCCAGAGCCACGACATGCACGCCCTTTGGGTGAGCAGCGAGGCGCTCCGGCGCGCGGGCATCGACAGGCATACTCCGGACCCGGATGGCGGCAGGATCGTCCGCGACGCGGACGGCGAGCCAACCGGTCTCCTCCTCGAGCGCGCCGCCGAGCTGGTCGTTGGCTGCATCCCGCCAGCAACGGATGCGGAGGTCGAGGCCGCGCTGCTCGACGCGCAGGCCGAGCTGCACCGGCTCGGCATCACGGGCGTGCACTGCCTCCCCAACATCCACATCGCGGGGCCGGACCCGTTGCCCACCCTGGAGACCCTCCGCGCACGCGGGTTGCTGCGACTTCGCGTGCTCACGCACCTTCCCCTGGCCGCGCTGGACGATGCCATCCGTCTCGGCGTGCGGAGTGGCTTCGGTGGCGAGTGGATCCGCATCGGCGCCGTCAAGATGTTCCTGGACGGCGCGCTCGGCTCGCGTACCGCATGGTTGCGCGAGCCCTACGTCGACAGCACCGACCACGGCATCCAGGTGCTGCCTGCCGACGACTTCAGGGACGCCGTGCGCCGCGCGGCCGCCGCTGGCATTGCGACCGCCGTCCATGCCATCGGCGACGCGGCCGTCTCCCTCGCGCTGGACGTCCTGGCCGACCCCGCCGTGCGCGTCCCGGCGCTGCCGCACCGCATCGAGCACGTGCAGCTCTGCCCGCCCGAGCGCTTCGCGGATGCCGGCCGCCACGGTATCACCGCTTCCGTGCAGCCGTGCCACCTGATCACCGACTGGCGACCCGCGGAACGCCACTGGGGGCACGACCGCTGCCGGGGCGCCTACGCGTTCCGTTCGCTGCTCGCCGGCGGCGCCGTGCTCGCCTTCGGCTCCGACGCGCCCGTCGAGCCGGTCGACCCGCGCCTCGGCTTGTTCGCCGCCCTCGCCCGCCAGGACCTGGACGGCCAGCCAGCGGACGGTTGGTTTCCGGCCGAGCGGCTCGCCGCCCCGGAGGCGCTGCGCGGCTACACCCTTGGCCCGGCGCACGCCGCCGGTGCTACTGGAGCGCAGGGTGTCCTCGCCCCGGGCGCGTACGCGGATTTCGCCGCCTGGGAGCAGGACCCCCTCGAGCTCGCCGCCCCCGACATCCTGGGCCTCCGTTGCGTGGCCACCGTCGTCGGCGGCGCTGTTGTTTGGACCCGGACTTCGGAGCACGCACACGCGTGATACGCGCACCGATGCGCACCAAGATCGTCGCGACGGTCGGACCCGCGACCGCAAATCCGGAGAAGATCCGCGCCCTCATCGCTGCCGGCGTGGATGTCATCCGCATCAACTTCGCCCACGGCACCCACGAGGAGCACGCTCGCATCATCCGTTGGTCTCGCGAGGCCGCGGAAGCACTCGGCAAGCCGCTCGCCATCCTCGCCGATCTCGCCGGCCCCAAGATCCGCACCGGCACGTTGCCCGATCCGGTGCAGCTCGATGAGGGCGACGTCGTCGTCCTCGCGCCCGAGGCGATCGCCCAGCCGGGCGAGATCCCGGCGACCTACGCTGATCTGGCGCGCGACGTCACGCCCGGCGACCGCGTCCTGCTCGACGATGGCCGGATGGAACTCCGCGTGGAGGAAGTGCAGCCGCCCAGGACGCGCTGTCGCGTCGTCCGCGGCGGTGTCCTGTACTCGAACAAGGGGATGAATCTGCCCGGCGTCCGCGTCAGCGCTCCGTCGCTCACCGCGAAGGACCTCTCCGACCTCGCCTTCGTGCTGGAAGCGGACGTGGACTACATCGGCCTCTCCTTCGTCCGCCATCCGGATGACATCGCGGAGCTCCGCGCCCGCATCGGCAGTGGACCCAAGATCGTCGCGAAGATCGAGAAGGACATCGCGCTGGAGAACATCGAGGACATCCTCGCCGAGACGGACGCCGTCATGGTCGCCCGCGGCGACCTCGGCGTCGAGCTCCCGTTCGAGAAGGTGCCGGCAGCGCAGAAGCGGATCATTCAGCTCGCCAACCTCTATGCCCGGCCCGTCATCACGGCCACGCAAATGCTCGAGTCGATGATGGAGTCGGCCCGGCCCACGCGCGCCGAGGTGAGCGACGTCGCCAACGCCTTGCTCGACGGCACCGATGCCGTCATGCTGTCTGGCGAGACCGCCGCCGGCCGCCATCCCATCGAGGCCGTCGAAGTCATGGTCCGCATCGCCAGCGAGATCGAGCGCGAGCAGGTCTTCGTCGCGCGCCGCAGGGACGACCTCGCCACCTTGCGCAGGCTGCGCACTGGCGCGACGCCCACCGAGCACGCCATCGCAGCCGCCACGGTCGAGGCCGCGCGCTGGCTGAACGCGCCTGCCATCGTCACGCTCACCCGCAGCGGCTTCACCAGCCGCCTGGTCTCGAGCTATCGGCCGCCCATCCCTATCCTGGGCGTCAGCGATCAGCTGGCCACGTTCCGCCAGCTCGCGCTCGTGTGGGGGGTGCATCCGGTGCTGTGCCACACCGAGCCCACCTTCGAATCCCTGCTCGCCTGCGCGCGCCAGTACCTCCTCGCACACGGCCTCGCGCGCCCGGGCGATCGCGTGGTCGTCACCGCCGGGGTCCCCTTCCACGTCCGTGGCACCACGAACACCGTGCGGGTGGAGCAACTGTGAGGCTCACCTTTCTCGGGACCGGAACCTCGTTCGGCATTCCCGTCGTCGGGTGCGATTGCGCTGCGTGCACGTCATCCGACCCGCGCGACCGGCGCACCCGCCACGCCGCGCTCCTCGAGAGCGACGACGGCACCCGCCGCCTCCTCGTGGACACTCCGCCCGAGCTGCGCCTCCAGCTCCTGGCCGCCGGCGTCACCTCCATCAACGCGGTCTGGTTCACCCACTGCCATGCGGACCACACCCACGGCGTGGATGACCTGCGCGCCTTCTCCGTCCACGGCGACCGCCCGCTCCCGGCATACGCCGGAAAGCATTGCGCCCGCGTCCTGCGTGAGCGGTTCGCCTACATCTTCGACCCGGCGCACCGCCCCATCGCCGGCACCACCAAACCGAACGTCCGCCTCGAAGTGGTCGAGCCGGGCGTGCCGGTCGACATCGCGGGCTTCCGCATCCTCCCGCTCGCCGTTCCGCACGGCGACGAGGTCGCCATGGGCTTCCGCGCCGGAGACCTCGGGTACATCACGGATGCCAAGCGACTGCCCCCCGAGGTCACCGCGGCGCTCCACGGCGTCCGCGTCCTCGTGCTCAACGCACTCTGGTTCGGCCGCCCCCACCCGACTCACCTCACGGTCGAGGAGGCCATCGAGGCCGCACGCGCAGTCGCTGCCGAACGCACCTACCTCACCCACCTCACGCACCGCGTGACGCACGCGGAGCTGCTCGAACGGTTGCCGGAGGGCATCCAGCCCGCCTACGATGGGCTCGTCGTGGAGGTGTGACCCATGGCCGACCGTCTCGAACTCGATTACAACAACATGCTGGCCCCCCGGCTGGGCGGCCGCGGCCTCACGACCGAAGCGCTGGACCGCGCAGCCGAGACCTTCCGCGCCATCCATGCCGACGTCGAGCGCCGCCGCGCCGCGGGCCAGCTCGCCTTCTTCGACCTCCCGTACGAGGACCGGCTCGTCCCGCAGATCCGCGCCTTCGCCGATGGCGCCGGCCAGAGCTTCGATACCATTGTCGTCCTCGGCATCGGCGGCTCCGCGCTCGGCACCACCGCCCTCCACCACGCCCTTTCCCGCCCCTTCTGGAACGAGCTGGACGATGAGGGCCGCGACTACTTCCCCCGCCTGTACGTCCTGGACAACGTGGACCCCTCCACCATCGCGCCCCTCCTGGACCGCCTGGACCTCCGGCGCACCCTCTTCAACGTGGTCAGCAAGTCCGGCACGACGGCGGAGACCGCCGCCCAGTTCCTGATCGTGCGCGACCGCCTCATCCGTGAGCTCGGCCAGGACGGCTACCGCAGGCACCTCGTCTTCACCACTGACCCGGAGCGAGGCGCCCTGCGCCGCATCGCCCGCGAGGAGAGGATCGCCGCCCTGCCGATCCCGCCCGGCGTCGGCGGCCGCTTCAGTGTCCTCTCGGCCGTCGGCCTGCTCCCGGCCGCCCTCGTCGGCATCGACATCGAGGCCCTGCTGGCCGGCGCCCGGGACATGGACCAGCGCTGCCGCACGGACCGCCTCGCGGACAACCCCGCAGGCCTGTTCGCCACCCTCCAGTACCTCGCGCACACGGAGGCTGGGGCTGGCATCCACGTCCTCATGGCCTACAGCGACCGGCTCTACGCCCTCGCCGATTGGTTCCGCCAGCTCTGGGCCGAGAGTCTCGGAAAGCGCCTCGACATCGATGGCGCCGAGGTCCACCGCGGCCCCACCCCCGTCAAGGCGCTCGGCGCCACGGACCAGCACTCCCAGGTCCAGCTCTACACCGAGGGGCCGTTCGACAAGACCATCACCTTCCTCACGGCCGACCAGCTCCCCTGCGACCTCCCCATCCCCCATGCCTACCCGGAGGTCGAGGAGCTCCGTTACCTCGGCGGCCACTCCCTCGGCGACCTGCTCCGCGCCGAGCTCGCCGCAACCGCCGCCACCCTCGCCTCCCACGGCCGCATGAACATGACCATCCGGCTCCCGCGCATCGACGCCCACACCGTCGGCCAGCTCATCATGGCCCTCCAGATCGCCACCATCTACGCAGGCGCGCTCTACCGCGTGAATCCGCTGGACCAGCCCGGCGTCGAACTCGGTAAGGTCCTCACGTACGGCCTCCTCGGCCGCGAGGGGTACGCGCCGCCCGCCGCCGCCGAGCCGGACCCCCGTTGGGTCGCCCGCTGAGGCGCGCCCACTGACCCCGGGCCAGGCGGCCGGACGCCCCCGCGCGCGCACCCTCCGTTCCGGTAAGTGCTTGCGCCACTAGGAACAATTCCTGCATCCTGGCATACCTGGGTCGGTCAGCACACCGACTTCCCGGCACTCGAAAACACGGCCTGAGGCACGTGAGACCCGAGACCCTCGTCGCCACTCCGCTCCAGGTCGCGGCCAACCGCCTCGACCTCATCAGCCGGCTCGCGGACGACCTCGCCCACGAGGTCAAGAACCCGCTGCACTCCATGACCATCAACCTGGAGATCCTGCGGCGCCGCATCTCCGCCGGCCAGCAAGGCGTGGCCCTCGACCGCGTCCGCGTCCTCGACGAAGACGTCTCGCGCCTCAACCAGCTCCTCGAGTGCCTGTTCCAGCTCTTGCGGCCTGGGCCGCCGGACCCTGAGACCTTCGAACTGGATGCCGCGGTCCAGGAGCTGCTCCCCCTGGTCGAGACGGTCGGCCGGCTCGGCGGCGTCGTCGCCACCGGCGTGCCGGCCGGCCCCGGCGCGATCATCAGCATGCGGCGGCTCGCGTTCCGCCACGCGGTCCTCAACGTCGTCGAGAACGCGCTCACCGCGCTCCGGCCTCGGGGCGGGCATCTGGTCCTGATGGGCTCCATCGCGCACGATGAAGTCCAGCTCCGCATCCGTGACACCGGACCCGGCGTCCCTGCCGACGATGTCCTCCGCCTCGGGACCCCGGGCTTCTCCACCTGGCCGGACCGCGCCGGCCTCGGCCTCGCCGTTGCCCGGGCCCTGCTCGAAGAGGCGGGCGGACGCATCGAGTTCGAACCGCCGGAAGACCATGCCGGGGGCTCCACCTTCCTGCTGGCCTGGCCGCGCGCGACCAGCGCTTGACCCCCCGGCTGGCCCCGGAATAACTTGGCGCTCACGCTCCCAGCCGGGAGCCTGAAGATTCTGAGCATGAATGGATCGAAGCTCCTGATCGCGGACGACGAGCGGCACGTC
>DATCLK010000045.1:0-29414 GCA_036563975.1 Longimicrobiales bacterium
GTCGCCTGTGATGATGCGAAGGGTCGTTCGCCAGGACGTCGTTTCTCGCGCGCTGGCGGCGTTGACGCCGAGCGTGCGCGAGCTCGCCCGTGAGGTGCACGTGACGTACGCGAGCCTGTACGCCTGGGCGGCAGGTCGCCGCACACCGACAGCGGCGAACCTGAAGCGGCTCGCGGAGGCGGCGGAACGGCGTGCCCGCATGCTCACGTCGCTTGCGGCGGAGCTGCGCCGGGTCGCGGAGTCGGATCCCTGACGGGCCGAGCACGCTGCTCGGCGTCTTGCCGCGCGCCGGCCGCTGCGGGTAGGTTGCGGCGCATGGCCTGCTCGCTTTGCAGCTCGCTTGCGGCCGGTGCCGGGTGCGGCACCGTGAGGCCGCGCGTGCCGTCCGCCGCGGCGACCCTCGCGCCGGGGCAGGAGCGCGCCTGAGCGCGAGCTGATGGTCGAGTCTGGCGTGACTCCCGCCGCCCGCCCGCCGCTCGACGGCATCCTCGTGCTCGACCTCTCGCGCGTGCTCGCCGGGCCGTACTGCACGATGATCCTCGGCGATCTCGGCGCGGACGTCATCAAGGTCGAGCCGCCCGGCGGCGACGAGACCCGCCGCTGGGGCCCGCCCTTCGTGAACGGCGAGAGCGCCTACTTCGTCGCCGTGAACCGCAACAAGCGCTCCGTCGTCCTCGACCTGAAAACCGAGCGGGGCAGGGAGCTGGTGCGCCGCATCGCGGCGCGCGCGGACATCCTGGTCGAGAACTTCCGGCCCGGCGCACTGGCCCGGCTGGGGCTCGACCTCGCGGAGCTGCGCGAGACCAATCCCCGCCTCATCACGCTCACCATCAGCGGAATGGGCGCGACCGGGCCGGAGAGCGGCCTGCCGGGCTACGACTTCATCGTGCAGGCCGCGGGCGGGCTCATGTCGATCACGGGCCCGCCGGAAGGCCCGCCCACGAAGGTCGGCGTCGCCGTCGTCGACCTGACGACGGGCATGATGGCCGCCACCGCGCTGCTCGCCGCGCTGCACGCCCGCCACGCGACCGGCAAGGGCCAGCACATCGACATCTCGCTGCTCGAGACGCAGGTCGCGTGGCTGGCCAACGTCGCGAGCGCGTACCTGCTGACGGGCGAGGCGCCTGGGCGGTACGGCAACGCGCATCCGACCATCGTGCCGTACCAGACGTTCGACGCAGCGGACGGCCCGTTCGCGCTCGGCGTCGGCACCGACGCGCAGTGGCAGCGCCTCTGCGCCGCCATCGAGCGCCCGGACCTCGCCGGGGACCCGCGCTTCCGCACGAACCCGGACCGCGTCGCGAACCGGGTGGCGCTGGTCGCGCTGCTCGCGGACCACTTCCGCACCGCGCCCGCGGCAGAATGGATCCGCCGGATCGCCGCGGCGGACGTGCCGGTGGGGCCGGTGCGCACGGTGCCGGAGGTGCTGGAAAGCGAGCAGGTGAAGGCGCGCGGGATGATCGAGACGGTGATGCATCCCACGATCGGCGAGCTGCGGCTCGTCGGTATGCCGTTCAAGTTCTCGGCGACGCCGGCGAGCATCAGGCGGCCGCCGCCGCTGCTGGGCGAGCACACGGCGGAGGTGGAAGCGGAGTTCGCCTAGGCGTGCCGGCCCGCACGCCGTGCGCGGGCCGGCGCGCGCTCCGGCCGCCGCCCGGCATCGTGCGTGCCCCGCTCCGGCCGCCGCCCCGGCATCGTGCGTGCCTCACCCCGGCCGCCGGCCGGTATCATCTGTGCCCCTACGCGTTCGCCGCTGCGGATTCGGCCTTGCTTCCGCGGATGACCTGGAACGCGGTAGCCAGCGCGAGGAAGAACCAGAGCAGATTGGCGGCCTGTGCAAGACCGGGCTGGTTCGCGCGTCCTCATCATCGAGGCGTTCGCGTGGGCCGGTGGACCTCTGACAGGGGCCGGTCACCATGAAGCGTTTCACCCTCGCCGTCCTCACCCTCGCCCTGCTGCGTCCGGCGCATTCGGACGCGCAGCAGCGCGGCGGCGTGGATGGCTCGCTGCCCGCGTTCCGATCGGAGGCGGAGCTCTCGCGCTTTCTCGACGACATCGCGAGCGAGCTGGAGCGGGCACGGCGGCGCTGCACCCGGGACGGGGTCGACGTCCGGACGCGCGTGGGAGGCGCTGCGCAACCCGACGGCGCCGTCGTGCTCCGCGGCCGCGCGCTGGACGCGTCCGGCGACGCGCTCGAGGGTGCGATGGTCGAGATCCCGGAGTTCGGGCTGCGGGCTATCACCACCGCGGATGGGACGTACCGGCTCGCGATCCCGCCATGGCGCATCCCGGAGCGGCGCAACGTCGTGCTGCGCGCGTCGTTCATTGGTTTCGAGGACAGGATCGGAGAAGTCCGCGTGAGCCCCGGGGACGAGGTCGTCGTGGACCTCGTACTCTGCGACGATGGGTTCGCCCTGGAGGAGCTCGACATCAGCGCTGCCGAAGCAGTCACCAACGTCCAGCATGCAGGCGTGGACGAAGGCGGCATCGTCAAGCTGCGCGGCGACCATCTGGTCGTGCTGCGGCGCGGCCGGCTGTTCACCATCGACATCGGTGAGGACCGCCTCGAGCCGGTGTCCGTGGTGGACGCGTTCGGCCCGGACATCGACCCGCGCAACACCCGGTACGACGAGGTGCTCGTCTCGGATGATGTCGTCGTCGTGGTCGGATACAGCTACGAGCGCGGAGGCACGGAGCTCGGGCTCTTCCGCATGGACGATGATGGCCGCCTGCATTACCGCGCGACCTATCACCTCCGCTCGCACGACTACTACTCGTCACGCAACTACGCGAGCCGGCTGATCGGCACCACGCTCGTGCTGTACACGCCGCTCTCCCTGCCGCCGCGCTGGCGTGCCGTGGCGACGGCGTTCCCCGCCATACGGCGCTGGAGCCGCGATGCGGACGAGGACGATTTCCGGCCCATCCTCTCCGCGACGCGCGTCTATCGGCCCGCCGGTGCACTGCGCGCGCCGTGGCACCTCGCGCTCCACTCCGTCACGATCTGCGATCTGGCAGCCGAGGAGCTGACCTGCGAGGCCACCGCCGTACTCGGACCCGCCGGCCACGTGTTCTACGTGTCGCCGACCGCCGTGTACGTGTGGCTGAGCGACTGGCGCCGCGGCCGCGCCACCGGGCCGGACGACGCGATGGTGTACCGGATCCCGCTGGACGGCTCCGCGCCCGCCGCGCTTGCCGTGCGCGGCAGCCCGGTCGACCAGTTTTCCTTCCTCGAGAGCGACGACGGCCACCTCAACGTGCTCGTGCGCAGCCGCGCGATGGGCGACTGGATGTGGCTCGCGGAGTTCGCCGCGGGTGATGCCGCTCTGCTGCGCGTCCCGCTCGCCCTGTTCTCCGACGGTCGCGGCGCCGCGCCGCCTTCCGCCTACCTGGCGTTGCCCGCGCCGCTCGGCGGGGTGTTCCACAACCGTTTCGTTGGCGAGCACCTGTTGTACGGCGGGGGGAGCGGCTGGTCGGGGCCGACCGCCGCGGCGAAGGGTTCGGCGCTGTACGTCCTGCGGTGGGCGGATGGCGCGCTGGCCGAGCTGCGGCTGCCGCACGGCGTGGACCGCATCGAGGCGCTCGGCACGGACGCGGTGGTGATCGGCACCGATGGGCGCGACCTCCACTTCACGAGCGTCGACCTCGATGCCTTGCCCGCCATCGTGCAGCGCTACGTCCAGCGCGGCGCGGCGCAGGGCGAGCTGCGCAGCCACGACTTCTTCTACCGGTCGGACGGGCCGGATTCGGGGGTGCTCGGCCTGCCGTTCCGTCCCTCCGGCGGCTCTGGCTACGAGCATCTGTTCAAGGGATCGGCCGGCGTGCTCTTCCTGCGCAACGCGAACGGCCGCTTCCACGAGCTGGGCGCGCTCGTCGCCAGCGCCGAGGGGCCCGGCGAGGGCGGCTGCATCGCATCCTGCGTAGACTGGTATGGCAACGCGCGGCCGCTCTTCGTGCGCGGCCGCATCTTCGCGCTGCTCGGCTACGAGCTGGTGGAAGGCACGCTGGAGGGCGGCCGCATGCGGGAGACCCGCCGCATCAACTTCGCGCCTCGCCGCGCTGAACCCGTCGCCCCCGCCCGCTGACCGGTCCGCCCCGCATCTGACGGCCGACGGGGCGGCCCGGCCGTGCCGGAGGAGCTGGCCTCTAGCTCCCCTGACTCGAGACGATGACGAGCTCGAACGGGCCCAGCGCCGTGTCCACGCGCACCGGCTTCCTCAGCGTCTCCAGCCCCGCCCTCTTCGCCAGCAGGAAGATCGAGCCCGTGCGCCGGCGCTGGAGCACCGTGACGTCCACCCGGTAGCGTTTGCCGTCCTGCGCGAGCTCCAGCACCGCCATGACGCCGTCCTGGAGATTCGCGTGTGACAGCGCCGCCACGCCGTCCTTGAACTCCACGCCCGCCACCGCATCCTCGCCGGCGCGCGCGTCACCGGAAAGGTGACGCTCCAGCGCCTCGAACAGGGGAGCTGCCACCGGCAGCGCAATGCGCCTGAGCCCGCGGACGGGCGATGCTTCTGTAGCCATACGGCCCCAATTTACGCGCTTGCCGCGGTTTTCGGCACTCCGGCGCCGCGCGCGGGCGGCAGGGGCGCGGGGAGAGGCGGCAGGGGCGCGGGGGGACGACGCCGCCCAGGCCTGCGCCGGCTGCCTCCCGGGGCCGGCCTCAGGGGGTGGACCGCGGCCCGGCGCGCCGCCGCCCGCGCCACGGCCCTCGACGCTCCTCGCGCCTCACGCCCCCCACGCCCCGCTCCACTCCTCGACGGTCCTCGACCCTCTCACCGGCTCACGCCCCCAGCGCGCGCCGCTCCAATCCTCCCCGGCCCTCCGCCTGAGTTGCCGGCTCACGCCCCCACCGCCCGCCGTTCCAATCCCCCCGGCCCTCCACCCGGCTCACCGCCTCACGCCCTCACCACGCCGCGCCCCCACTCTGCCACCGCATCCGCCAGCTCGTCCAGCACCTCCGCGTCGGTCCGGCCCGAGCGCTCGAGCACATGGAACGAGTGGTCCGCATCCTCGACGACGTGCAGCGTGGCGCGCTCGCCCAGCCGCGCACACACCTGTCGGATCAGCTCGAGATCGGCGAGGTCGTCGCGGGTGCCCTGGAGGAAGAGCATGGGAAGGCCCACGTCATCCAGATGCGCCGCCCTCTGGACCCCGGGCTCCTTCGGCGGGTGCAGCGGGAAGCCGAGGAAGGCGATGCCGCGCACGCCCTCGAGCGGCCGCTCCGCCGCTGCGCTGGACGTCATCCGCCCGCCCAGCGACTTGCCGCCCGCAATGAGCGGCAGGTCGGCTGCGGCCTCGCGCGCGGCCGCGACGGCCGCGCGGACGGTTGCCTGGAGGACCCGCGGCGGGTCCGGCCGCCGGGCGCCCGCCTCCATGTACGGGAACTGGTAACGGAAGGTGGCGACGCCGCGCGCGGCGAGCCGCCACGCGATGTCTTCCATGAACGCGTGCCGCATGCCCGCGCCCGCGCCGTGCGCGAGCACGTAGAGCAGCCACGCGTCGCGCGGGCGGAGCAGCAGCGCGGAGACGGGACCGGCGCGCGTGCCGCTGTCGAGCCCGGTCTCGGTCAGGGCGACGTCGTCCCCCCGTTCTCCTCGGGCCATTCAGACCAGGCCCTCGCGCAGCGCCCGGCTCACGGCGGCCGCGACGCTGTGGACCCGCAGCTTGCTGTAGATGTTGCGGATGTGGTTCCGCACGGTGTGAATGCTGATGTTCAGTTCGGCGGCCACGTGCTTGTAGCTCATCCCCTGCACGAGGCAGCGCAGCACGTCGAGCTCGCGCGAAGAGAGATCGAGCCGTGCCGCGGCGGGTCGGACCCGATCGCTGCCATCGAGGTGTCGGACCAGGTCCAGGACCGTGCGGGCGATCGCTACGGAGAGCGGCGAACCGCCGTCGACCACCGAACGGAGCTGCGCGAGGAGTTGATCGGCGGGCGTCTGCTTGAGGAGGTAGCCGTCCGCGCCGGCACAGATCGCTTCGAGCACGGCGGCACGGTCCTCGAAGACGGTCAGGACCACGACGGTCACGTTCGGGAGCCGTTCCTTGATGCGGCGCGTGCACTCGCTGCCGCTGAGGCGCGGCAGGTCGAGGTCCATGAGGACCAGGTCCCAGCCGGGGTCTTCGCCGCGATCGAGGATCGCGTCCAGCTCGGCCAGCGCGGCGGCGGCGGATTCGAACGCGCGGATCAGCTCGAAGCCCTCCGAATACCGGAGGAGGATCTCGAGACTGGCGCGGTAGCGGGCGTCGTCCTCAACGGCCACGACGCGGATCATACGTACACTCCGGGGACCGGATCCGAGCGAGCCGAATCAAGATACCGGACCACGGCGGCCGCCCGCCTGACATGATCATGCCGTCGGCCGCGGCCATCGCAGGCCGCGCCACCAGGAAAAACGCCGTGCCGCGGCGCCGGGGATCGCGAAGGTCAGCATGACGGTCGTGCCGCCGCCCGGCTCCGTGCGCCAGTCGATCGTCGCGCCGATTTCCTCGGCTCGCCTCCGCATCCCGTCGAGGCCCCGGCCCCGCCGAGCGTCGCACGGCCCGGCGGTGCTCATCCCGACGCCGTCGTCGCTCACGGTGAGCTCCCAGCGCCGGCCGCCGCGGCGCGTGAAGGCGAGGACGACGCGCCGGGCGCGCGCGTGACGGGCCGCGTTGTGGAGCGCTTCCAGCCCGATCAGCAGGAGGTTGCGGCGGAGCGCCAGCGGCAGCTCCGTTGCGGGCCACTTGCGCGGGGCGCGGAGCCGGAACTCGACATCGTCGCCCGCGAAGAGGCGTTCACCGTGCTCCACGAGCCGGCTGGCCAGCTCCTCGAGGGTCGCAGCGCGCGGGTCCAGCGCCCAGACGATGTCGGCGAGCGCGCTCCCCAGCTCCTCCGCGGTGGTGGCGACTTCTTCGGCGATCCGGCTCTGCTGACTCTCGTCGAGTCGGCCGGGCGCGAGGAGCCCGGCGAGAATGCCGATGCTGCCGAGGCCGGAGCCGAGCTTGTCGTGCAGGTCCAGGGCGATCCGCGTGCGCTCGCGTTCCAGGCCGAGCAGGTACGCCAGGCGGGCGCGGTAAACCACCCACACCGCCGCGGCGGCGATGGCCGCGAAAGCGGCGAGCGCCGCCGGCGTGCGGTACCACGGCGGGAGCACGCGGAAATCGAAGCGGGCCGGCTCGGGCGACCAGCTCCGCCCATCCAGCGAGGCGCGGACCTCCGCCCGGTAGCGCCCAGCCGGCAGCTCGACCCAGCGGAACCACGGCTGGCCGCGGGTATCGATCCACGGTGCGCCGGGCGAGAGCCGGACCTGGTAGCGCACCCGCGCCGGATCGCGGAACGAGAGCGCCGCGAACCGCAGCTCGAGGCGGTTGCGGTGCGCGGGGAGCTCGAAGTCGGCGTCGAGCGCGAACGGCTCGCCGTCGACGAGGGCTTCCACCAGCTCCACACGCGGCGGCGCGCCGGGCGGCAAGTACCTCGCCTCCGGCGGGACCTGCTGGAGACCTCGCGCGGTCGCGACCCAGAGGGTGCCGTCGTCGTCCTCCAGCAGGTCGCCGCCGCCCACCGAGAGGAGTCCGTTCGCCGACCCGGGCGTCTCCAACACCTCCCAACCGCCGGGGCCGCCCGGGCGGACGCGCCGCAGGATGCCGGACCCCACGATCCAGACCCCGCCCGCCGGCGAGGGAATGAGCCCGTAGACGTCCCGGCTGGCGAGCTCGGCGTTCCTCGGGAGCGGGAACCATCCTTCGGTGCCGCGGGCCACGACCCCCGCCTGGCGGGTCGAGGCCCACAGGCCGCCATCCTCGAGTTCGAAAAATGAGGTGACCGCCCCGGCGCCGGGGATCAGCTCGCACGCCCACCCGCGGGGGTCGCCCTCCAGGGCCGCGGCGGCCGGCGCGTAGCAGACCCGCTCCCCGCTCGCGACCCAGAGGCGCCCGGCACGGTCTTCCAGCACCGCGTGGACCGGCGCATCGTCGCCGAACGGAACACCCTCGACGCGGCGCACCTCGGCCCGGCGCACGTCGGCCCGGAGGAGCCCCCGATCCGACCCGATCCACATCGTCGGACCGGGCGTGGTCGCACACGAGTTGAACCCCGCCGCGGCGGCGCCCGCCACGCCGAGCCGTCGATCGCCGCGGACCCGCACCGCGTGGCCGTCAACCGAGAGCCAGACGACGCCGAGCTGGTCGGCGCACGGCCGGGACCGGCTGGACAGTTCCGTGACCGTGGCGATGTCGAGCCGCGTCCCTGCCCGCCGCACCGACGCCGTCCCCTGCCACGAGGTGACCCAGAGAACATCGCCCGAACGGGCGACGTACCGGACGTGCCGGCCGGGGAGCCCGGCCCGATCGGTCCAGACCACCGTCCCGGGCTCGGGGTACTGGAGCAGCGCCGCGAACGTGCCGAGCCACAGGCTCCCTTCGTGGTCCACCAGGAGCGGGCCGCCGGACTCCAGGCCGTCCGCCGATCCGATCCACTCGACCTCCGGGCCCGGCCGGACCGCGATCAGGTACCGGTCCATGGCGACCCAGTAGGTGCCGGCGCGCTCCACCAGCATGATCGCCCGGCCGTTGGGGATGTGACCCCGCGCCCGTGAGGCCAGCTCCCGGTGCCGGCCCTCGCCGAGCTCGACGACGCGGCCGTCCGCCGTGAGGACGACCAGGCGGCCGTCCGGGAACGACAGGGCGTCCATGAGCAGGACGTCGAACCGCTTCCTGCCCGGGCCGCCCCCGGCATCGATGTGCCAGAGACCCGCATCGGTCAGGACGAGGATGCCGCCATCGGCGGCAGACCGGATCACACGCGGCCGTTCGCCGCCGTGCCAGCCCCGCGGGAGCACCGTCCACCCCTTCCCATCGTGGCGGGCCAGGGCCGTGTCCCCCGCCACGGTCCAGAGGCCGCCGCCCCCGTCGTACGCCAGCGCGTAGACGGATCGCGACCAGCCGCCGGGCGGCGGCGGCACCGGCGTCGCGCCGTTCCTCGTCACCGTGAAGATGGCGCCGTCCTCCGTCTGCGCGGCGACCCGCCCGTCCGCTGCCGCGGCAACGCGGGCGACCGGGCCGGTCACCTGCTCCGGCGCCCAGCGCCGGAACACGGCGCCGTCGAATCGATAGAGCCCGCCCTTGGTGCCGATCCAGAGGGCGTTCGAGCCGTCCTGCGCGAGCGTCGAGACCGCCGGCGCGCCGAGCCCCTCGTCGGTCGCGAAGCGCCGGACCAGGCGTTCCTGCGCCCGCGCATCCGCCGCCATGGCGGCGCACAGGACGAGCGGCACCAGGGCCCGCAGCGGCGCGTCCCTCACCGCGGCCGTGACCTCGCACGGGCCGCCGCGGCCGCGGCGTCGATCACCGGACCAGCGGCGGTCAGGTGGATGCGGAGATTCACGATCGTGGCTCCAGATCGGTCCGGCCCGCCGTGGGCCAGGCATTCGGAGACCCAGGGACGATGACACGGGCGGCGCGCGGACGCAACGCTGCGGCCGCGCGGCGCGTCTCGATGAGCTCGCTCCAGCTCGTGCGCGATGCCGCCGCGACGAGCTCGCCGGCGACCGAGTCCATGAGGTCGGTGTCGTCGTCCGTGGTGAGGAGCCCTCGCTGCGCGTCGGAGCCGTCCTGGGGCGGACGATCCGAACGGACGCGCAGCGAGGGCTCCTTTCAGCCGGCCGGACGCTCGGGCCTGCAAGGGGATCGGGGCCTCGGCCGCCTCCCTCGCATTCGGCTCGGGCCACGTGGCGCCGCCGCGGTCGGCCAGCCGAGCGGACCAGGAGGCCGCGAGGGTTTTCGGGTCTCACTCCGGCAGGTTGAAGAGCGCCCGCACCTCTTCGTAGTCCATCTTCGCCAGGTCCTGGGGCGACACATTCCCTGTGAGCCGAACGCCGGCCGGTATCATCACGTAGCGGAACCTGTTGCCACGGGTCGAAGAGTAGTCGAACTCGTCCAGGGGCGAACCATCGGTGCTCTGGATCGTCAAGTACATCGTCGACGACGCGGCGTTGTCACTGTAGGAGTACCGTGCATTGCCGTACTCGTAATCGAAAAGGCGCTGGGTGCTCGTACCATAGTTCGTACCGTAAACCAGCAACGCCCCGCCGCTGTTGAGAAAATCGAGGAGACTGGTGGCGCCCACTGCATTCAGGATGGGAGTCGGTATCACATACCGCATCGTCTTCCTCGTGGGCGTGTCCGTCTCGTTGAAGACGTAATTCAGCACGGTGGAGGCCACCACGTTCGCCGTGCCTTTCAGGTTGATCGGCGTCCCCCAGCCGCTGGCCGTCTTCGGCCCGAACAGGTCGCTGGTGCTCCTGTTCAGGTAATAGTCGCCAATGGACCCGATGTCGCTGGTGGGATTGGTCGTCCCACTCAGAATGCGGCTTCCAGGGGGGCCGGGCTCGCCCCTCAGGTCCAACGGCGTGCCCCAGCCGCTGGAGCTCTTGGGGCCATAGAGCACGGCGTTGGTCTTGTCCAGATACATATCACCGACCGCTCCCAGCGACTCGGGAGGAGGGCCGTCGCCGCTGTGGATGACGGCTCCATCCTTGCCCGGGATCCCTTGCGGCCCCTGAGGCCCCATGGGCCCCTGGTCACCCTTCTCGCCGCATGCAGCGATCACCAGCGTGGCGAGGACAGCGACGATCAACGACGTTCGTCCGAACCAGCGCGTCGTCTTCATTGTCCGCTCTCCTGTTCGAGGCGTTGCCTTCGCGTGGACACAGTGGTCCCCGTGCCGGCTCCCAATCACGGCTTTAGGGTGTGCAGCCGCCGGGGACCGGGTGCGGCGCCGAGTGCGGTGCAATTCGCAGTGGAAGCTCCGTGACGCACGGCCGTGGGCGCTCGATGCGCCCTGCACCGACACGGCCCACGCGTCGCGCCGAGCCATCATCGCCCTACGGTTCACCTGGGGTTGACTCGAGCGTCGCTACGCAGAAGGGCTGACGAACGCGGCATCTCGTCCGGAGCTACTCGTCCAGGGAGGGCCCCCGCCGCCTCGGGCGTGCCCGCGCAAAAAACTCGCATGGCCGGCAGGCGCCGGCCATGGCATGATCATGCTATTCTCGCGTCGAGGGTGCCGGGGCTGCTTGGGGCGCCCGGGGCTACGCGGGGCATCAGAATGATGGCGCCGCACATCTTCCTTGCCCACAGTTGTTTGCCGGTGAATCATCGCGGAGCCGTGGGGGCCGTGGCGTGAGTCCGCCGGCGGTTCGTCACCTCGTCTCGAGCGCCGAGTCCTCGAATCATGCGACGCATTCCGACCTCGCCTCGTCCGGCCTGGGCGGCCCTGGGAATCATGCTCACCGCCGGTCCGACTGCCGCGCAGGACTTCGCCGGAGATTGGAGCGGTGTGGCCGTCGGCACGGTCGCCACGGTGCGCATACGGCGTGATTCGGCGGGCCTGCACGGGAGCGTGCACGCGCCGAGCTGGCGCCCCGAGCCCATCCCATTCAGCGAGATCGCGACGGCCGGCGATTCGATCATGCTGACGCTCCCGGTCGACAGCGTGGTGGCCGTGCTGCGAGGCGCGCTCTCGCCTGATGGTGCGTTCCTGCTCGGCCGGGTGGTCGTCGGCGATGCCGTGCAGGGCGCATTCGAGTTCGCCCGGGAGGGTACGCCGGCTGCCGCGTTGATCGTGGGGCCGTTCGTGGAGCGGCCGCGCACCGCGTCAGTGCATGCGGATCCGGATTCCGCGAGGCTCATCACGAGCGACATCGAGCTCTTCTGGGATGTGTACGACAACGCTCCGCCCGAGCAACTGGAGGTGTGGCTGCGGTGCCAGTACCTGAACCGTGGCACACAGGGGCTCCGGGACTTCATCGCGTACCGCATCCTGCGCGCGGTGGATCTCGCGGCCCGGATCCGCAGAGACCGCAGCCGCTACGAGGCGGCGCGCCCCGGCACGAAGCGCGTGTCCGAGATGGAGTCGCAGATCCGCGCGACATTCCATGCACTGAAGGCGCGCTATCCGCAAGCGGTCTTCCCCGACGTGTATTTCGTCATCGGTCGGTTCAACTCGGGCGGCACCGTGTCTCCCGCCGGCCTGCTGATCGGCGCCGAGATGTACCCGGATCCGGCCCGCCTGCCGATGATCGTCGCGCACGAGCTCGTCCATTACCAGCAGCCCCCTGGGGGCAGGAGCCTCACGCTCCCCGGGAGGGCTTTCCGCGAGGGCAGCGCGGATTTCGTGGGTGAGCTCCTCTCCGGGCAGCGGATGAATGCCGCGGCCCAGGAATACGGCCGGGCCCACGAGGCGGAGCTCTGGGCCGAGTTCCGCAAGGTGATGCACGGCACCGACACGACGGGCTGGCTGTACGGCAACCCTCCACCCGGCCGGCCCGCCGACCTGGGCTACTTCATCGGGTACCGCATCGCGGAGGCGTACTACGCGCAGGCGGCGGACAAGGCCGCGGCGCTGCGCGACATCCTTCGCGCGCAGGACGTGGAGCGGATCCTCGCGGCCAGCGGCTACGCCCCATGACACGTGCCGGCCTTGCGCGGCCCGCGCGGCCGGGCCATGGTACCGCAACGCAGTACCTCGCCCTCCTCCTCGAGGCGGGTGCGCTCTGACCGCCGGCAATGCGTCGGCCCGCTTCAGGAGCAGGTGATGCGACCCCTCCGTTACTCCATCAACGTCACGCTGGACGGGTGCTGCGATCATCGTGCGATCATCCCGGACGAAGAGTCGCACCGCCACGCGGCCGAGATCATCGCGCAGGCCGATGCCCTCCTCTTCGGCAGGGTGACCTACGAGATGATGGAGGCGGCGTGGCGGGAGCCGGCGCAGACGGGTGTGCTGCCCGATTGGATGGAACCCTGGATGGCGCCCTTCGCCCGGACGATCGACGCGGCAAAGAAGTACGTCGTGTCGACCACCCTGGACCGGGTCGACTGGAACGCGGAGCTGGTGCGCGGGGATCTGGGGGAGGCCGTCCGGCAGCTCAAGCGGGAGTCGGGCAACGGACTGTACGTGGGGGGCGTGAGGCTCCCGCTGGCGCTGGCGGAGCTGGACTTGATCGATGAGTACGAGTTCATCGTGTACCCCAGGCTGGCTGGCCATGGGCCGACGCTGTTCGCGGGGCTGTCGAAGCATGTGGACCTGAAGCTCGTGGGCCGGCTGGAGCTCGGCTCGGGGGCGGTGGCGCTGCGGTACGAGCCGAGACGATGACTGGCGGAAGGGCTGCGGAGCTCCTCATGTGCAAGGACCTCGTCGTCGACCTCTACGAACGTCACGCGCTTGCATACGATCGCGACCGCAGCCGATCGCTCCGGGAACGCGCCTGGCTCGACCGGTTTCTGATCCGGGTCCCTCCCGGAGGGACGATCCTCGACGTCGGCTGCGGGATGGGCGAGCCGATCGCCCGCTGCCTGATCGAGCGCGCCTTTCGCGTCGTCGGCGTGGATGCATCCCGGCGGATGATCGAGCTCTGCCGCAGCCGCTTCCCGGATGCCGAATGGCTGGTTGCGGACATGCGGGAGCTGGATCTCCGCCGGCGCTTCGACGGCATCCTGGCGTGGGACAGCCTGTTCCACCTGAGCGCGGACGATCAGCGCGGGATGTTTCGGCGGTTCGCCGAGCATGCCGAACCCGGCGCGCCGTTGATGTTCACGAGCGGCTCCGCGGAAGGCGAGTCGGTCGGCGTCTACCGTGGCGAGCCGCTCTACCATGCGAGCCTGCCCCTGGGGAGTACCGAACGCTGCTCGCGGACAGCGGGTTCACCGTCAGGGAGTTCGCCGCGGACGACCCGGAGTGCGGCGGGCACACGGTTTGGCTCGCAACGTACGACGCATGAGTCCACGGCCTAGCCAGCTGCTGAAGCCAACGGCCGCTGGCGATCGCAGCACGATCGTCAGATGACGCAGTGGTTGTCGATTGATCGAGATTGAGGCGGGCAGTACGGTCCCAGCCGTACAAGGTGGGTTCTATAGCGAAGTGGATGATGTCGAGGCGTGGCTGGCCAGAGTGGATCCTCGCCGGCGGGAGCCGGCTGTACGTGCTCGAGTCCGAGCCGCCCGGTGCGTGGACCGTCTCCGTGCGGCGGTACGCGGCCTCACACCGCTGACGGGCGCCGGCCCGACGGGCGCATGCGTCTGACGGGCGCTTCCCAGGGCCGCCGTGGTCAAGCTGCGGAACGTGACAGAGGAGCGGTCGAAACGACGCCGGGGCGGCGCGTGCAACCGCACACGCCGCCCCGATACCGCCGCCGCGGATCTGGCGGCGAGGTCTCCGAAGAGCACTCTGCCGCAGCCCGCGAATCAAGCGCGCGAGCCCCGCAGCGCCCTCCGCCTACCTCCCCCCGCTCACCTCCAGCACCCAGTCCGCGATCCGTTCCAGCACGGCCGGCGCGATGGTCTCTTCGATCTGCGCGTACTCGGACGGCGCGCCGGTCGTCGCCGTCTGGAACAGGTGGTTGAGGCCCGGGAACTCGACGATCGTGACCTGCCGGTTGCCGCCCTGCTCGAGCGCCTCGCGGATCGCGGCGAGGTTGGCTTGCGACGGCACCTGGAGGTCCAGCGAGCCGTTGATGGCGAGCACCGGCACCTTGACGCGCCGCAGGGTGGGCCGCGGGTCGTAGTCGATGAAGTAGCGGAACCAGGGCGTCACGATCTGGCGCACCTGCTGCTCGATCGCCGCCTCCCACGCTTCGGCCTGTGCGCCCTGCGCGGGCTGCTGACCGAGCGCGGCCTGGGTCCGCGCGTGCAGCTCGCGCAGCGCTTCGCGCGCGCGCTGGCGGGCCAGGCTGTCCGACGGCTCCTCGCGCAGCACCGCGAACAGCGTCCGCTGGGCCTCCTGGTTCATGGCGATGGCCACCTCCGGTACGCCGCTCGCGCGCGCGATCAGCGCGGACTGGAGGACGAGGATCGAGTCGCCCGGCAGGCCGGGACCCGCCATGAGCACGATCCACGCGACGTCGTCCGACTCCGCGGCGACCATCGGCGCGATGAGTCCGCCCTCGGAGTGTCCGATCAGCCCGATGGACGCGGGGTCGACGTCGTCGCGCGACTTCAGGTACTCGATGCCGGCGCGCACGTCGCTCGCGAAGTCCGCGGACGTGGCGCTGGCGAAATCGCCGGTGCTCTCGCCGACGCCGCGGTCATCCACGCGCAGCACCGCGATGCCTCGCCGGGTCAGGTGGTCCGCCAGCACCAGGAACGGCCGGTGGCCCATCAGCTCCTCGTTCCGGTTCTGCGGGCCCGACCCCGTGATCAGCAGCGCCGTCGGATAGCGCCCGGGCTCGCGCGGGCGAGTGAACGTGCCGGCCAGCCGCACGCCCGCCGCGGGGTTCTCGTACGTCACATCCTCCGAGTGGTACGGCAGCGGCTCCCTCGGATCCTGCGGCCGCGACCCCTTGCCAGGCACCTCGTCGGTCCGCGCAAGGTCCAGCGGGCGGTTCGAGCCGTGCTGAGTGAACGTGCCCGCGATGCGCTGGCCGCCGGGCTGCACCTGCCCGCGGTAGACGGCGTTCAGCGAGGTCAGCGTCACGCGCACGCTGTCGCCCTTCACCTCCACCGCGCTCGCGGGGATCCCGCGCGCACCCTGGTCCGGGCTGTCCATCGCCCCGCGATACGTGCCGTCGGCCTGCCGGGTGAGATGAAAGACGAGGCGCAGCTCGACCGCGCCCACCTGGAGCGTGCCGAGCCATGCGCCGCTCAGGTCCGTCTGCTGCGCGCGCGCCGGCGCAGGCGCCAGGGCCATGAGCAGGAGCGCGGCGAGGGTGAGCCGGAAGGGCGCGGTCTTCTGCTTCATCATCGTCTGCCTCCGCGTCGAGTGTCGAGCGCATCGCCGTGGCCGTCGCCGTGCGAGCCGAGGGGCGGCCACGGGTCGCGGCCGTGCTGGATCGGAGCGGCGCCCCCCTGGCGGCACCGAGCGGTGCGCGGCCTTTCACCGCGGCCGTGTTCGCGGCTGCCACGTACAGGGGCGACTCGCACCTCACAGTACGGCGGCCGGCGCGGTTTGTCTTCAGGGGGCCGGGGGCGCGGGCGTGGGGGGCGGCGGGCGGGCGAGGGCCGGTTCTGGCTCGGGAGTGGGCCGTGCGCGCTGGCCGGGGGCGGCCCCTCGTCGGAGGTGGCTCTCTTGCGCCTGGCTGGCGGCCCTCCTATTCATACAAACGTATGAATGAGGCGGCGCACAACGGCCCCGGCAACACCGACAGCACCGACCCGCAGCCCGACGGCACCCGCGAGGCGCTCATCGCCGCGGGCCGCGAGTTGTTCGCGCTCCACGGCTACGATGGCGCGTCGGTGCGTGCCATCACCGCACGAGCCGGCGCGAACCTGGGCGCCATCACCTACCACTTCGGCTCCAAGCGGGCGCTGTACGACGAGGTCGTGCGGCGCTGCCTGGAGCCGCTCGCGGAGCGGGTCCTGATGCTGGCGCAGGGCAGCGCGACGCCGCTGGATCGCATCGGAATGGTGGCGCGCGCCTTCGCCGACTACATGCGCGCGAACCCTGACATCCCGCGACTGATGCTCCAGGCGCTGGTGCAGGGGCAGGAGCCGCCCCGCGCGGCGTTGCCGACGATCGTGCGGATGCACGGCGCGTTGGCGGCGCTGGTGCGCGAGGGGCAGGCGGACGGCTCGATCCGGCCGGGCGACCCTGCGCTGCTGGCGATCGGTGTGGTTTCGCACCCGCTGCACCTGGTGCTCGTCGGCCGGGCTTTGAAGACGGTGGTGGGTCTGGACCTCGACGATCCCGGCGAGCGGGCGCGGGTGCTGGACCACGTGGCGGCGTTCGCTCGCGCGGCGCTCGCGGCCCGGGCGGAGGGTGGATCATGATCCCGATGAACGTTGTGCGACGACGTCGTGCCGCGGGTCGCCGGCGCGGTTCGGGTGCCGGGCGGCTCATGCGCAGCGCGGAGGAGGCGCGGTGAACCGGCGTCGGGCCGCAGTGCCCGTGGTGCTCACGCTGATCGGGCTGGGCGCATGGCTCGCGTTCCGCCCGAGCGGCGACGACGCGGGCGTGCTCGAGGCCTCCGGCACGGTGGAGGCGACGGAGGCGGACCTCGGCTTCCAGGCCGGCGGCAGGATTGCCGAGGTGCTGGTCCGCGAGGGCGACCGGGTCGAGGCCGGCGCGCTGCTCGCGCGCCTGGACGATGCGGAGCTCGTCGCACGGCTGGCTGCTGCCGAGGCGCAGCTCGAAGTCGCGCGCCAGGCCTTGCGCGAGCTGGAGCGCGGCGCGAGGCCCGAGGAGCTGCGTCAGGCGGAAGCCGCGGAGGCGGCTGCGCGGCAGCGCATGGAGGAAGCGCAAAGGCTGGCCGCGCGGACGCGCACGCTCTACGAGGGCGGCGCCGTCAGCGCGGAGGAGCTGGAGCGGGCGGAGACGGCGCACGAGGTCGCGGCCGCGCAGCACCGGCAGGCGGCGGAGCAGCTCGCGCTGGTGCGGAGCGGCGCCCGGCCCGAGCGCGTGGATGCGCAGCGCGCGGCGGTGCGGCAGGCGGAAGCGGCCGTCGCGCAGGCCGAGGCCATGCTGGCCAACGCGCGCATCCACGCTCCGTTCTCCGGCATCGTGACGGTCCGGCACCGCCACCCGGGCGAGGCGGTGTCGCCGGGAGCGCCGGTGCTGACGCTCATGGACCCCGCCGATCGCTGGGTCCGCATCTACGTGCGGGAGGACCGTGTCGGGCGTGTCTCGCTCGGGCAGCGCGCGGAGATCCGCGCGGACGCGTACCCCGATCGCCGCTACGACGGCCGCGTCGTCTTCATCGCGGGCGAAGCCGAGTTCACGCCGCGCAACGTGCAGACGGCGGAGGAGCGCGTGAAGCTGGTGTACGCGGTGAAGGTCGCGATCGAAGGCGACAGCGCTCTGGAGTTGAAGCCGGGTTTGCCTGCGGACGTGCGACTGCTGCCCGCGGACGCGAGCGATGCGCGATCGGAAGCCTCGACGCCGTCGCTCGGCGGTGCTCAGAACGTGGCGAGGCCGCTGGGGCAAGAGGCGCGCGCGGCTCCTGGCGCGCCGTCGTCTGCTCCTGCAACGCGGCGCTGAACCGTGGCCGTGGGCGCCGCCGTCTCGCTCAACGCACTCACCCGCCGCTTCGGAGACCTCGTCGCCGTGGACGGCCTCACGTTCGACGTCCGTCCCGGCGAGCTGTTCGGCATCGTCGGGCCCGATGGGGCGGGAAAGACGACGACGCTGCGGATGCTCGCCGGCGTGCTGCCGCCGTCTTCCGGCGATGCGACAATCGCGGGTGTGAGCGTCGCGCGCGATCCGGAGGCCGTGAAGCCGCGGCTGGCGTACATGTCGCAGCGCTTCGGGCTGTACGAGGACCTCACGGTGCGCGAGAACATCGAGTTCTACGCGGACCTGTACCGGGTGCCTGCGGCTGTGCGGCCCGCGCGGCTCCAGCGGCTGTACCGCTTCTCGAACCTGGGCGAGTTCGAGAGCCGCCTCGCCGGCACGCTGTCCGGCGGGATGAAGCAGAAGCTCTCGCTGTGCTGCGCGCTGATCCACCAGCCGGAGCTGCTGCTCCTGGACGAGCCGACGTTCGGCGTGGATCCCATCTCGCGGCGCGACCTCTGGTTGATCCTGCACGAGATGGTGGCGGAGGGCGTGACCGCGATCGTCACGACGTCGTACCTCGACGAGGCGGAGCGCTGCGACCGCGTCGCACTGCTGGATCGCGGCCGCGTGATCGCGCTGGACCGGCCCACGCGGCTCCAGGCGTCGCTGCCCGGCCGGCTGTTCGCCGTGCGCGCCGCCGAGCCGCGCCGCGCGCGCGACGTGCTGGCCGTGCTGCCCGGCGTCCGCATCGCCGCGCTTTCGGGTGAGAGCGTGCGCGTGCTGGTCGCGGAGGATGCGCCGCTGGATGCGGCCGCTGTGCGCGCCGCGCTGGAGGCGGTAGGGGTGAGCGTGCTCTCCGTGGACGCGGCGACCGCAACGCTCGAGGACGTCTTCATCGCCCGCGTCGCATCTCCCTCGCCCTCGCCCGGGGGGCAGGGGAGGGCATGAGCGGCGCCCTCGCCCCGGCCCGGGGAAGCGCGATGAACGAGCCAGCAGTCCTGGCGCGTGACCTGACGCGGACTTTCGGCCGCTTCGTCGCCGTGGACCGCGTGACGTTCAGCGTCGCGCGGGGCGAGGTGTACGGGTTCCTGGGGCCGAACGGCGCGGGCAAGACGACGACGATCCGGATGCTCACCGGCCTGCTGCGGCCGTCGGCGGGGGAGGGCAGGGTCGCGGGCGTGGACATCGCGGGGGACACCAGAGAGCTGCGGCGGCGGATCGGCTACATGTCGCAGAAGTTCTCGCTGTACACGGACCTGACCGTGGCGGAGAACATCGAGTTGTTCGCCGGGCTGTACGGCGTGCATGGCGCGCGGTTCCGGGAGCGGCGCGCGTGGGTTCTCGCCATGGCGGGGCTGGAGGGGCGGGAGCGCCGGCTGGTCGCGGATCTGCCGCTCGGCTGGAAGCAGCGGCTCGCTCTGGGCTGCGCCGTGCTGCACGAGCCGCCGATCCTGTTCCTGGACGAGCCGACGTCGGGCGTGGACCCCGTGGCACGCCGCGCGTTCTGGGACCTGATCGACGGGCTCGCCGCCGGGGGCACGACCGTGCTGGTCAGCACGCACTACATGGAGGAGGCCGAGTACTGCCACCGGCTCATGCTCATGAACCGCGGGTGGGTGATCGCCGAGGGCACGCCGGCCGAGCTGCGTGCGCGGATGGCAGAGCCGATCCTCGAGGTCGAGACCGACGACGCGCCGCGCGCGGTCGAGGCGCTCGCCGGCGCGCCGGGCGTGCTCGAGGCCGCCATGTTCGGCCGCGCGGTGCAAGTGGTGGTGCGGGACGAGGCGGAGGCGCGAGCAGTGATCCCGGCCGTGCTCGCGGCGCACGGCCGCGCCGTCGGCGAAATGCGGCGCGTGCCTCCATCGCTCGAGGACGTGTTCGTGTCGCTCGTGCGCCGCGAGGGCGGCGCGGCGCCGGGGTGAGATCATGCTGAGCGCGCAGCGCCTGCTCGCCGTCGCCCGCAAGGAGTGGATCCAGCTCCGGCGCGACCGCCGCAGCATGATCCTGGCGTTCGCGCTGCCCGTCTTCCTGCTGCTGTTCTTCGGCCAGGCCATCAACTGGGATGTGACGGACATTCCGCTCGCGGTGCGGGACGAGGACCGCACGCAGCGCAGCCGCGCGCTGGTCGAGGCGTTCGAGGAGAGCGGCTACTTCCGCGTCGCCGAGTGGCTCGAGCGGCGCGGCGATGCCGAGGCGCGGCTCGCGCGCGGCGTGGTGACCGGCGTGCTCATCATCCCGGCCGGCTTTGCACGGGACCTGGCGGCGGGGCGGCCCGCGCCCGTGCAGCTCCTGCTGGACGGAGGGGATGCCAACACCGCGACGATCGCGCTCAACTACGCGGACGCGATCGCCGCGCGCTTCTCGCGGGACGTGCTGCTCGAAGGCAGGAGGGTGGAAGCGCCGGTCACGGCCGAGACGCGGGTCTGGTACAACCCGACGCTCGAGAGCCGGCACATGATCGTGCCAGGGCTGATCGCGGTGATCATGTCCATCATCGCCGCGATGCTGACTGCGCTGACCATCGCGCGCGAGTGGGAGCGGGGCACGATGGAGCAGCTCGCGGCCACGCCCGTGCACCGGCTCGAGGTCGTGTTCGGGAAGCTGCTGCCCTACGTCGCCATCGGGCTCTTCGACGTCGCGGTTGCCACGGTCGCGGGCGTCCTCGTCTTCGGCGTGCCGTTCAACGGCAGCGTGGTGCTGCTCGCGGCCATGACGCTGCTGTTCCTTCTCGGCGCGCTCGGGCTTGGCATCTTCATCTCGGCCGCGGTCCGGTCGCAGGTCCTGGCGATGCAGGTGGCGATGGTTGCGACGTACCTGCCCGCGCTGCTGCTGTCCGGCTTCCTGTACGACGTCGCGGGCATGCCGCGCGTGCTCCAGGCGGTCTCGTACATCATCCCCGCCCGCTACTACATCGCCGTGACCCGCGGCGTGTTCCTCAAGGGCGTGGGCCTGGAGACGTTGTGGATCCAGGGCGTGTTCATGGTGGCGTTCGCGGCGGTCGGCTTGGGACTGGCCACGGCGGCGTTCAGGAAGAGGATCGCATGAGGGAGAGGGGTTCCGCGCGTCCTCCGGACGCGCTGGGGACTGGCCCTTCGGGCCTGGGCTCCGGTCCTTCGGACCTGGGCTCGGCGGCGGCTTCGCTGCCGCTCGGCTCCGGCCCTGAGGTCCTGCGCTCCGAGCCTTCGGCTCTGGGCTCCGCGGCGCCGCAGGCGCCGCTGGGCTCCAGTGCTTCGCGCCTGGATTCACGCCCGGACGGCTCCCCGGCCACCTCCAGCGCCGGCTGCGCCGGCGCGGAGCCTAGCTCCCGCGAAGCGGGGGCCGAGCCCAGCGCAGCGGAGCCCAGGCCCCTGCGGCCGGGGCCTAGCTGGCGCGCAGCCGCGGCGGAGCCCAACGAAGTGGAGCCCAGCAAGGCGGAGCCCGGCGAAGCTGCAGCGGAGCCCGGCGCGCGCGCCAGCGCGCGCAGTGCCCGGCCACGCCGGGAAAGTCTTCTGCGGATCCGGGCCCTGCTCCGCAAGGAATTCCGCCAGCTCTTCCGCGACCCCCGCTCGAAGCGGATCGTGTTCGGCGCGCCGGTGCTCCAGCTCCTGCTGTTCGGCTACGCGGTGAACACGGACGTGCACCGGGTCGCAACGGTTGTGGTGGACCACGACCGCACGGCGGAGTCACGGGCGCTGGTGGACGCGCTCACGGCGGGCGGGTACTTCCGCGTCGTCGGCCGGTCCGACCGGTCCGCGGACCTGGCCGCGGCGCTCGATGCGGGCAAGGCGACCATCGGCGTCGAGATCCCGGCCGGCTTCGCGCGCGACCTCGCCGCTGGCCGCGGAGCGCGCGTGCAGGTGCTGGTAGACGGCACGAACTCCAACACGGCCACCGTCGCGCAGGGCTACATCGCGCGCATCGTTCAGGAGTTCGGCGCCGAGCGTGCGGCGGCCGCCGGCGCGCTGCCGACGGGCGGCGTCGACCTCCGCGCTCGCGCCTGGTACAACCCGGACCTGGCCAGCCGCGTCTACAACATCCCGGCCGTGGTCGGCGCGATCCTCATGATGATGTCGCTGCTGCTGACGGCCCTCGCGGTCGTGCGAGAGCGGGAGCTGGGAACGCTCGATCAGCTCGTCGTCAGCCCGATCACGGCGGGCGAGCTGATCGTGGGGAAGACGGTTCCGGCTGCCCTCATCGCGCTCGTGGACATGGCGCTGATCGCCGGCATCGGGACCCTCTGGTTCGACGTGCCGTTCCGCGGCAGCGTGCTCACCCTCCTGCTCGGTTCTGCCTTCTTCATCCTCGCCAGCCTCGGCTTCGGGCTGCTGATCTCGACGGTCTCGCGCACGCAGCAGGAAGCGTTCATGGGCATGTTCCTGTTCTTCCTGCCTGCGATCATCCTGTCGGGGTTCCTCTACCCGGTCCACACGATGCCGGCGTTCTTCCGCGCACTCACGCTCCTCAACCCGCTGCGTCACTTCCTCGAGTTCGTGCGCGCGGTGTTCCTCAAGGGCGCGGGGATCGGGGAGCTGTGGCCGCAGCTCGCGACCATCGCGGTGATGGCGGCCGGTGTGCTCTGGCTTGCGACGTGGCGGTTCAGGCGCGCGGTGAGGTGAGGTGGGGGCGGAGGGCGGATCGGTACCATGGCCTCCTTCGCCCGCGCGCCGGGACGCAGTGGCTCTGCTCTCCAGGAGCGGGTCGCCCCGGGCCGCCGGCAGCGGTGGCCGGCGCGCCCGGGGCGTAAGGGCAGACTGCGCTACCAGGACCGGACGCCGCCGTGGATCGAGGCGCGCCCGGGGCGCAGGAGCAGGATCGTGCTCAGCCGCCGCTTCCCCCGCCCGCCGTGGCGGACGTGATCGTGAACGTCACGGTCGCGCTCTCGTCGGCGTCCACGCTCACCTCCACGGGCGCGGCCGGGCTGGTCGTGAACGTGAGCCCGGCCGGGCCGACGAGCGAAACGTCGAACGGGCCGGCCGCCGGGTCCACCGACGCGAACCGGGCGGAGAACGTGCCGTCGCCGTCCGGGTCGGCCAGCGCGAGCGTCGCCGTATCGCCGGCCGCGTCCTCGATCCGCGCCGAGAAGTTGGCGAGCGTCACGCTGTCCGGCAGCGTCACCGTGTCCGCCAGCACGGCGTTGACCGTGATCGAGGTCGTCGTCGGCAGCTCGGTCGCCGTGATCACGGGACGCATGATCCAGCGCCCGGACTCGCCGGCCTCGTGGCCGAACGACTGCGAGACGTCGAAGTCCACCAGGATCACTTCATCGCCGTCCACCTCGAAGCCCTCCGGCAGCACGACCTTGAGCCCGCTCTGCGCGTAGCTGGGCATGTGCAGCTGGCCCGTAGCCGTCACGCCCTCCGGCAGGCCCTCGTAGTCGGGCGAGGAGGCGAAGTAACGGAGCTCGCCGTTCTCTCCTTCGACCGCGATGTAGCCGCCGGTGATCACGAAGCGGAGCTGGCTGTACGCGGCCGGCGGGACCTCTTCGCCGTCCACCAGTGTGAGCGTGGAGTCGACCAGCTCGAGCAGGTCCGTGGTCACGGGCTCGTCGCGCAGCGTGACCCGCTGCTCGCCCTGCAGATAGACTTTCGAGATGGTGACCACCGCCTCGACGATGTCGCCGGGCGCGTCCTTGAGCAGGACAGTGAGCCGGGGAGTCGCGCCATCCGGCCGGCCGTTCCCGTCCACCGCGGTCGGCTCCCGCTCGGCGCAGCCGGCCAGCGCGAGCGCCAGGACCGCCGCGGTCCACCTTGCGCGTGTCCTCATCGCAGCACCTCCTCCGTTTCAGCCCTGTGGGGTGGCTGCGCGTCGTCTGGGGTTCTGCCGGATGACGACCGAACGGGGCGGCGCGTCACATGCGGGGGCCGGCGCCGTTCCGGGCCGGCCTGGCATGTCGGCCGCGAGGCGCGGGGCGAGCACGGCGTGGATAGGACGTGATCTCGATGCTCTCGTCCAGCCCCAGCGGCTGCCGGAGGCCGATGAAGGAGGCGCCGGTGGCGCCCACGAGGGGTGGCGCGTCCACGCCGAACCCGACGGGAGCCGGCCGGCCACCTGCGGCAGCCGGCCCTGCCCCCTCCGCTACTCCGCGCGCAGCGCGTCCATCGGGCTGACCGCGGATGCGCGCCGCGCCGGAAGGTAGACGGCCAGCGCGCTCGTCGCCACGAGCAGCGCGGTCACGGCCGCGAGCGTGAGCGGGTCGCGGCTCGAGATGCCGAAGAGCAGGGACTCGATCAGGCGGGAGAGCGCGAGGGCGCCCGCGAGCCCGGCGGCCACGCCGACGAGCGCGAGGGCGAGGCCTTGCCGCAGCACCATCCCGCGCACCTCGGCCGGCGCCGCGCCCAGCGCGATGCGCAGGCCGATCTCGCGCGTGCGCTGCGTCACGACGTAGCCGATCACGCCGTACAGCCCGATCACGCCCAGCAGCAGCGAGACCGTGCCGGCGACGATCAGGACGATCGTGGTGAACGACGTCTCGACCAGCGACTCCGCGACGATCTGCTCCATGGTGCGTGCGGTCGTGAGCGGCACGTTCGGCGCGACCCGGCGCACGGCGGCCGCGACGGACGGCGCGAGCGCCATCGGGTCGCCCGCCGTGCGGACGACCAGTTCGCCCACGCTCAGGTCCACGTTGGGCGAGCGGGTGTTCAGCGTCAGGTAGGCCGTCGGCCGGATCTCCTCACCCAGGCCGAACTGCCGCACGTCCTCCACGACGCCCGCGATCTCGAGCCAATCGGAATCCGAGCCGAGACGCACGCGCTCGCCCAGCGCGCGCCCCTCCATGAAGTCCCGCGCGAAGCTGCGGCTGACCCACACGTACCGCGGGATCTCGCCCTCCTGGTCGCGCGGTTCCGGCAGCCGTCCCTCCAGCAGCCGGATGCCCATGGCCTCGAAGTAGCCCGGCCCGGCGACGACGAACATCGCGACCGGCGGGAGCGCGTCCTCCGCGCGCGGCCGCGACTCGATGTCGAACGAGCCGCCGTTGAGCCCGCGCGGCAGCATCGGGAGCGCGTTGGTCACGCCGACGGCCTGCACGCCGGGTAGCCCGCGCACCTCGTCCAGCACCCGGCGGTAGAAGCCGGCCGGGTCGTTCCGCCCCTCCCGCTCGCCACGGCTGATGCCGATCGTCAGCACGCCCTCCGGCCGGAAGCCCGGGTCAACCGCGCGCAGCCGCTGATAGCTCCGCAGCAAGAGGCCCGAGCCCGCCAGGAGCATCAGCGAGAGCGCGATCTGCGCGGCGATCAGCCCCTTGCGCACGCGGTGTCGCTCGCGGGAGGCCGTGTCCCCGCGGCCTTCGCGCAGCTCAGGCGCCAGCGGCCGCGTGAGGTAGCGCGGCAGCGGCAGCACGCCGAAGGCCAGTCCCGCGAGCACGCTCAACGCGAGCGCGAACAGCAGCACGGTCGCGTCCACGCCCACCTCGTGCAGCCGCGGGAGCTGGTCGGGCCCAGCCGCCACGAGCGCCCGCACGCCGGCGACCGCGAGCGCGAGGCCCAGCGCGCCGCCCGCGAGCCCCAGCAGCACACTCTCGGAGAGGAAGCCCGAGGCGAGCCGCGCACGCGAGGCGCCCAGCGCGGAGCGGACCGCCAGCTCCTTGCGCCGCGCCTCTGCGCGCACGAGGAACAGGTTCGCGACGCTGGCGCACGCGACGAGGAGGAGGAAGCCCACGGTCGCCAGCACCACCCACAGGGCCGTCGCGACGTCGCCAACCTCGACCTCCTTGAGCTCCGTCACGCTCGCGCGCCAGCCAGCGCGCTGGAGGAAGTCAGGAGAGATGTCCGCGGCGACCTCCGGGATCCGCGCCTGGAGCTGCTCGACCTCGCGCGCTGCTGCATCCAGCGTCACACCCGGCGCCAGCCGCGCGACCACGGTGAGCCCGAACGTTCCGAACGGCCCGTTGGGGTCGACCCACAGCGGCAGCAGCGCGACCGTCTCGTCGTTCGGGTACGCGAAGCCCTCCGGCATCACGCCCACGATCTCCGTGGGCACGCCGTCGAACTCGACGACGCGGCCGACGATGTCCGGCGCGCGGCCGAACCACCCCGACCAGGCGGCGTGCGTCAGCACCGCGACCCGCGGCCCGCCCGGCTGAGCATCTTCCGGCAGGAGACGGCGGCCCAGCGCCGGCTCCACCCGCAGCACGTCGAACAGCTCGGGAGAGGCCTCGAGCACGCGAACGCGCGCCGGGCGGTCTCCGCCCGTCAGGTTGCGATCCCGCCCGCTCACCACCGCGATGCTGCTGAAGCTGCGCGCGTGCGTGCGGTACAGCCGGATCGTCCCCGAAGAGTTCTCCAGCTCCGGCAAGTTCAGCCCCGGAGCGTGGTGACGGATCACCACCAGACGGTCCGATTCCGGGTACGGCAGCGGCTGGATCAGCACCGCGTTGACGACGGCGAAGATCGCCACGTTCGCGCCGATGCCGAGCCCCAGCGTGAGGGCGGCGACCAGGGCGAACCCGGGCCGGCGAACCAGCGCGCGCAGGGCATGACGGGCATCCTGGACCAGTGCTCCCATGGGGTCACCTCGACGGGTATTCGGATGGAGAGGGGAATGCAGTGCGCGGGCGCGCCGCGCGGCGAGCCGCTCGCGCGGCGCCGTCGCGGCGAGGTCGAGCAGGAACCGAAGCCACACCGCCGCGAGCCGCCGCCCGCCCGCCTCGAGCGCGTCGCGGGAGGCGTCGCGGAACGCCAGGGCCATCTCATCCGCGAAGCGGCTGCGGAAGTCGCGCGGGTACGCACGCAGCAGGGCCCTGTAGACCGCCTCGCCCGCGGCCAGCAGCCGCCGACCGGCCCATGCAGGCCCGCTGCCGTGCATCACGCCGCCCCGGCCCGGGGAAGCAGGTTCTTCGCGCGCGCCAGCTCCACCAGCCGCTCGAGTCGCGCCGCTTCCGCCGCGACGACCTCCCGGCCGAGCGCGGTCAGCCGATAGTAGCGGCGCCGCTCGTCGTCGCCCTCCCGGGCGGGTCGCTCGCCGGCCTCCTCCAGCACGCCTTGCTCGAGCATGCGCTTGATCGCGCCGTACAGCGTCCCGGGGCCCAGGCGCACCTCGCCCCCGGAGCGCGCCTCGACCTCGCGCATGATCGCGTAGCCGTGTCGCTCGCCGTCCACCAGCGAGAGCAGGATGTGGAACGCCGCGGGGGTGAGCGGGAGCAGCGCGTGAGGATCCGGCCGGCGTGGGGTCATGGCGCGTGTCGCCCGTGGCTCGGTTGAGGTCGTCGGTGCGGTACTCTATCGTGACACGATATATGCGCGCCCGCCAGGTCCGCCGTCAAGGGCGGGGGCGGGGCGCGAGCGGGGGCCCGCCGCCCGTCGGCTGAGGCGGCGGGTGGTGGCGGTTGAGGCTTCTTCGCGGGCGGGATCGGGAAGGCAGCAGAGCCGGGCCGGAGCCCTCAGCTCTCGCCTGCGCTCCACGGCGGCACCACGCCGTTGGTCCGCGCGTACGCGATGGACTGGCCGAGGTGCTCGTGCATGTGCGTGACGAGCGCAGTGAGCACGCTCCGCTTGGTCGCGTCCTGCCCGAACATCTTCACCACGTCATCGAGCTGCTCGTCCGGGATCGCGGCCACCGCATGCCGTGCATGCATGAACGCGTGCCGGAGCGCCTCCTTCACCTTCGCCTCATCCGTGACCTGCTCGAGGGCGCGGAGCTTGGCCAGCGCCTCCTGCTGGCTTGCAGTGCGGTACTCCTCGGGCGGCTGGACGCCGGCGAACGCCGGGATCATGAAGTTGGCGCCCGCCACGTGCATGAACACCTCGCTCACCGAGCGGACGCCCTCGCCCGGCCGCCAGTGGTACTTCCCGGTCATCGCGTCCGCCAGGGCGAGGTACTTCCGCTCGAGCTGCTCGATGTCGCGGATCAGCTCGGCCCGGAGGCCGGACGTCGGCATCATCGCGTGCTCGCCGTGCGCGTGGCCGTGGTGTTGCGCGGCAGCCGGCGCCGCCGCGAGGACAGTCGCCGCCAGACCGGCGGCGACGCGGATGGTCGTGCGCCGCATGGATCCTCTCCGTCGTTGTGCGAACGAGCATGGGAACGTCGCTAGCGCGCCGAATCTAACCCGGAGCCGGTCGGGGGTGGAAGGGCGTCGGCGGCTGGACAGGCGGCGCAAGGTGCGGATACTCTGTCACCCGCGTGGGCCGGTCCGCTCGCGGCTCGCGAGCCTCGCCCCTGCGGATGGCAGGCTGCGGCGGATGCCCGCCGCGTGGACGACGATCGCGTGCCCGCCCTCGCGCCGTGGGCCGGTCTGCACAGGACGACGCCGACACGACCGCCATGTCGCTCCGGATCGCGCCTCAGCCGCGCACGTCCTACGCCCGCCGCCTGGGCCTCTTCGACGGCACCATGGTCGTCGTCGGCGGGATCATCGGCGCGGGCATCTTCCTGAACCCGGCGATCGTCGCGCAGCGCGTCGGCGCGCCGGGGCTGATCCTTGCCGCGTGGGCGCTCGGCGGCGTCGTCGCGCTGCTGGGCTCGCTCTGCTTCGCCGAGCTGGGTGCGCGGCGGCCGGAGGCCGGCGGCGGCTACGTCTACCTGCGCGAGGCGCTCGGGCCGCTGCCCGCGTTCCTCTACGGCTGGACGCTGCTGCTCGTCATCAACAGTGGCGGCATTGCGGCCGTCGGGGTGACGTTCGCCTCGTACACGGCCGACCTGGCCGGGCTACCTGCATCGCTGGTCAAGCCGCTCGCGATCGCGGCGATCGCGGCACTCACCATTATCAACTACGTCGGCATCCGGCCGGGGGCGACGACGCAGAACGTCTTCACCGTGCTCAAGCTCGTCGCGCTCGGCGGGCTCATTCTCGCGGGCCTCACGCTGGCCGCGCGCGCGGCGGGGCCGGTCGCCGGAGCGGGTGCGGGCGAGGCGCGCATGGGGGAAGCCGCTGCGGGGCCGGAGGGCGCGCTCGCCGCAGCCGGCGCGCTCGGCGCCGCGCTGATCCCCGTGCTGTTCGCCTACGGCGGCTGGCAGAACGCCAACTTCGTCGCGGGCGAGGTCCGCGACCCGCAGCGCAACCTGCCGCGCGCGCTGCTCTTCGGCGTCGGCATCGTCGTCGCGACGTACGTGCTCGCGAACGTCGCGTACGTGGTGACGCTGGGCGCGGGCGGGCTCGCCGCGAGCAGCGCGCCGGCGGCCGATACGATGCGCGCGCTGCTGGGGCCCGCGGGCGGCACGTTCATCACGGCGGGCATCGTGCTCTCGACTTTCGGATTCCTGAATCTCTCGATCCTCGCCGCGCCGCGCGTCTATCAGGCCATGGCCGACGACGGGCTCTTCTTCCGCTGGGCGGCGCGGCTCCACCCGCGCTACCGCACGCCCGCGGGCGCGATCCTGTTCCAGTCCGCGTGGGCCGTGGTGTTGCTCCTCTCGGGCACGTACGGCGAGCTGCTGGATTGGGTCGTCTTCGGCGACTGGATCTTCTTCGGCCTCGTCGTCGTCACGCTGTTCGTGTTTCGCGCGCGCGAAGCGCGGGAGGGGCCGGAGGGCGGCG
>DATCLK010000046.1:0-4489 GCA_036563975.1 Longimicrobiales bacterium
CCTCGGCCTCCTGCCGCCGGACCCGCTCCGCGTCCGCGGGCCGGCCCCAGGCCTCGTACAGCTCGGCGAGGCCGTTGACCAGCTCGCGGCGGCGCGGGTGGGTGGGGGGCATGTGGCTCCGCGCGACCTCGAGCGCCGGGAGATAGAGTGCTTCCGCCTCCTCGTAGGCGCCGCGGCGGACGAGAATGCCGGCCAGGTACCCCATCGTGCGCGCGGCATCGGAGGAGACGTCGTCGGACTCGCCGCGTTGCCGCTCGAGGATCCCGCGTAGGAGCGACTCGGCTTCTTCCAGCTTGCCGAGCTGCGCGAGCGCATCGCCGTAGGCCGAACCCGTGCGGAGCGTGACCGGGTTGTCGGGCCCGTAGAGCTCGATGCGCTGCCGGTACGCCTCGGCGAGGGCGCGCTCTGCCTCCACGAGGCGGCCCTGTGCGCGCAGGAGGCTGCCGAGGTTGTGGTAGAGCAGCGCCACGTTGGCGTCCGGGTCGCCGTGCAGGCGGATGCGCATCTCGAGCGCCTGGCGGAGGTAGTGCTCGGCGGAATCGAGCTGGCCCTCGGCGTAGAACGTGGCGCTGAGGTTGTTGATCGCGGTCGCGATCATGGGGTGGTCGCCTTCGAAGATGTCCTCGTAGCGCCGGAGCATCTCGCGGTAGAGGGCGCGGGCCTCCTCCCGGCGCCCCTGCGCGTCGAGCGCCCGGGCGACGTTGCTGTACTGATGGATGGTCTGCGGGTGGTCGTCGCCGTAGATGCGCCGCCGCATTTCGAGTGCGCGGCGCGCGAGGACCTCCGCCTCGTCCGCCTTGCCCACCAGCGGCAACAGCGCAGACAGGGCGATGAGGTAGCTGTCGAGCCGGAGGTCGTCCGGGCCCCAGAGGCGCTCACCCATGGCGATCGCCTGCCGGTACAGCGCCTCGGACTCGTTCAGATCGCCCCCCGCGTTCCACAGGATCAGGGCGAGCGCCGCGATGCCCTCGGCCACGAGCTCATGCTCGGAGCCGTAGCGCGCCATCCGCGCCTCCAGCGCCTCGCGGGTGAGCGCTTCCGCCTCGGCGTAGCTGCCACTCTGCTGGATCACGCCCGCCAGCTCGAGCATCGTCTCGGTCGTGAGGTCGTGCCGGTCGCCGAGGAGGTCGCGGCGCAGCTTCAATGACTCGCGGAGGAGCGACGCGGCTTCGGCCTCGCGGCCCTGGTCACGGCGGACCCGCGCCATCGTGACCAGCGCGTTCGCGACGTCGGCGTGCCGCTCGCCGTGCAGCGCGCGCTCCTGCTCGAGCACGCGCCGGGCCAGGGAATCGGCGCGCTCGTAGTCCCCGAGCCCGAGGTAGGCGCGGGCCATGGCGTCGAGGATCGCGGCCTGGATCTCGGGCCGGTCGCTGAGCCGGTCCGCGCGGATCCTGCCGCGCTCGAGGAGATCGCGGGCGGAGACCGTCTGGCCGACCGTCTCGCTCGGGTCGCTCGCTTCGAAGAGCTCGACCAGGAAGTCAGACAGTTCCTCGGCGGCGGCCCGGGCGCGCTCCGCCCGTTCGGCCTGCCAGGCCACCGCGCCCACGCCCGTCGCCAACAACAGCGCGAGGACGGCGGCGGCCGTGACGGCGACCGCGTTCCGGCGGACGAACTTGCCCAGCCGGTACGCCCGCGTGGGTGGATGCGCGCTCACCGGCCGGCCTTCGAGGTGCCGGGCGATGTCGTTCCGGAGCGCTTCGACCGTCGCATAGCGGCGGGCGGGATCCTTCTCGAGCGCGCGCAGGCAGATGGCGTCGAGGTCGCCGGCGAGCCGGCGCGCGAGCCTGCGCGCGTCGCCGGGCGGGCGGCCGGCGCGCTCCGCGCGCTGGCGCCGGACGACAGCCGAGGGGGGACGCACTTCCGCCCGCAGCACGGCCGCGGCGGCGGCGAGCACATCGCCCTCCTCGACGGGGTGCGCGTGGCTGCCTGTCAGGAGCTCGTAGAGGACGAGGCCGAGCCCGTAGACATCCGTCGCCACGCCGATCGCTTCGCCACGCACCTGCTCCGGCGCCGCGTACCGGGGCGAGAGGACGTGGGCGCCGGTCACCGTCAACGTCGGGTCGCCGTCGGCGTTCTCCAGCAGCTTGGCGATGCCGAAGTCGAGCAGCTTCACGCGGCCGTCGCGCGTGACGAGCACGTTGGAGGGCTTGACGTCGCGGTGCACCACGAGGTTGCGGTGCGCATAGGCGACGGCGTCGCACACGTCGAGGAAGAGCCGCAGCCGGGCCTCGACGCCGAGGCCGTGCCGATCACACCACGTGGTGATCGGCTCGCCCTCGACGTACTCCATGACGAAGTAGGGCGTCTCGTCTCCGGCGACGCCGGCATCGAGCAGCCGCGCGATGCCCTCGTGCTCGAGGCGGGCGAGCACGCGCTGCTCCTGCCGGAAACGCGCGAGGCGGACCGGGTCGCCGAGCGCGCCGCGCACGACCTTCAGCGCGACGGTGTTGCCGAGGTCCTCGCGCACCGCGCGGTAGACCGTCCCCATCCCGCCCCGGCCGATCACCTCGAGAATGCGGTAGGGGCCGATCATGCGGCCGCTGAGCGGAGCAGAGGCCACGCCGGCTGCGGCGGCCAGCTCCTCAGGCGTGGTGCGGAGCAGCGTGCCCGGATCCGCATCGGCCTCGAGGAGCGCGAGGACCTCCGCGCGGACCCGGGGATCGGGGGCGTTCTCCTCCAGGAAACGGGCGCGGTCTTCCGGCGAGAGCTCGAGGGCTTCGTGGAAGAGGCGCTCGATCGTCGACCAGTCCGGCGCGCTCATGGCGGACATCACCTCCAGCAGGGCGCAGGCGGAGTCGGCATTCCGGTCACCGCTCGCGCAGACGCTTGGACAGCCATGCGCGCGCGAATCTCCAGTCGCGCGTGACGGTGGGCACGGAGACCCCGAGCGCCTCTGCCGTCTCTTCCAGACTCAGGCCCGCGTAGAACCGACACTCGACCACTTCAGCCTGCCGCGGGTTCAACTCCGCGAGCTCGTCCAGCGCACGATGGAGGTCGAGGACGTCATCGGGGCCGAGCCCGGACTCGACGGGCGAAGAGCCGTCGAGCGTGAGCAGGGCGAGCCCACCCCCGCGCTTCTGCGTCGCCTGGCGGGCGGCCGCGTCGGCCAGGACCTGGCGCATGGCCCGCGCGGCCACTCGGAGGAAGTGGACTCGATCCCGCCAGGTCTGGTTGGCGGAGGGCACCATCTTCAGGTAGGCCTCGTGAACGAGCGCCGTCGCATTGAGCGTCTCGCTCGCGCGGCCGCGCCGGACCGCTGCGGCAAGGCGGCGCAGCTCATCGTAGACGAGGCAGAAGACACGGTCCAGGGCCTCGCGGTCGCCGCTGCCGGCCGCGCTCAGCAGACCAGTGATGAGCTCGGGAGCGGATCCGGACACGGCAAAGGCCATCCTCGACAGCATCATCGGCGCCGGCGCGCTCGGCCGTGAGCCGGGCGCCCGGCTTCGCACGGCAGGCCCGTCCTGGCGGCGGTGTCCCCACAGGCGCCGGGGCACCCCGTGCGGCGCCGGCACCCGGCCGGGCTCCACAGCCCCGCCGCCAGCGCCGCGATCGGACCGGGCTGGCGGAATATAGACGGGTGTGGCACGCCGATCCAGGGTGCGGCCCGGCTGCCGGTGGATCTCGATCACCGCCGCAGACGGAATCTTCCGGCGCCCGGCGGCTGCGCCGACGCCGGACAGTGCACGACGCACGTCGTCGTCGGCTCACGCTCGTGGCCGACATGGGAGCGGTTGGGCAAGGGATGATCGCTGCACAGGCCGGGAGTGCGTTGCCGCGGCAGACGGGGCCGACCCCGGCACGAGGATTGCAACCCCGCCGGTCCTGACGTGAGCACACCGGGGGCGCTGATCCCAGCCCCCATCTCCGCGCCGATGCTGGCCGCCGCTGCATGAACGGGGCGGCGTCCACACCGCTGCCGCAGGCGGAGCGTCTCTAGCAGATCCCCACGCGATCGCGACGGGTGCCGAACGACCGGGCCGCGTGCCCGGCCGGTGGCATGCGAACGCCCGCGAGACGCCGGAGCGACCGGCGGGCGCGCCTCGCTGATGGCGAGGCGTCACCGGCAACGAGAAGCGGCCGAGGAGGATGCGTGAGCCGACGGGTGTTGATCACGGGCGGGGCCGGGTTCATCGGGTCCCACGTGGCCGACGCGCTCGTTGAGCGGGGATACCAGGTACGCGCGCTGGACAATCTCTCACCGCAGGTGCACGGCCCCGACGCGGTGCGCCCGAGCTACCTGAACCGCGAGGTCGAGCTGGTGGTGGCCGACGTTTGCGACCCGGCTGCCGTCCGGCGTGCGCTCGAGGGAGTGGACGCCGTGTTCCACTTCGCGGCGATGGTCGGCGTGGGCCAGAGCATGTACGAGGTGGCGCGCTACGCGCGCGTCAACGACATCGGCACGGCCGTGCTGCTGGAAGCGCTGATCGAGCGGCCGGTCGAGCGTCTGGTCGTCGCCTCCAGCATGAGCGTCTACGGCGAGGGGCTGTAC
>DATCLK010000047.1:0-20948 GCA_036563975.1 Longimicrobiales bacterium
ACGCGCCGCGCCCTGGCTGGCCCGACTTGCGGGCGGTGAGGTGACGTCCTAACACTAAGACTCTCCCCACGAACACAGATCGCGCGGACCGCATTGGCGGCCGCTCATTCGACCCGGAGCTCCCCAACCGAAGGAGGAAGCGTGGACGCTCGCACAGGCCGGGCCTCCGCAGCCGCGCACGCCCTCGTGTGGCTCACCGCCGCTGTGGTTGTGGTCCTTGGATGCGATCGCGGCACCGGCGTAACGCCCGCCGACCTGGTGCTCACGAACGGCAAGGTCGTGACGGTGGACTCGCTGCGGCCCGAGGCCGAGGCGGTCGCCATTGCCGGCGACAGGATCGTCGCCGTGGGAACGAGCGAAGAGATCGCGCGCTACATCGGTGAGAACACGCAGGTCATCGATCTCGAGGGCCGACTCGCGGTGCCCGGGTTCATCGAGGGGCACGGCCACTTCATGGGGCTCGGGCAGGCGCGCATGGTGCTGGACCTCGCTCGGGCCGGGACGTGGGAGGAGATCGTCGCGATGGTCGCCGCCGCGGCGGAGAAGGCGGAGCCGGGCGAGTGGATCGAGGGGCGCGGCTGGCACCAGGAGAAGTGGAACCCGCCGCCGGCGCGGACCGTCGAGGGCGTCCCCACGCATCACGAGTTGAGCCGCGTCTCGCCGCGCAACCCTGTCATCCTCACGCACGCCAGCGGGCACGCATCGTTCGTGAACGCTCGCGCGCTCGAGCTGGCGGGCATCACCCGCGCGACGCGCAATCCCCCGGGCGGCGAGATCGTGAAGGACGAGCGCGGCGAGCCGACGGGCCTGCTGCGCGAGACGGCGCAGGGTCTGGTTCGCCGAGTGCTCGCGCGGGATCGGGCGCGGCGCTCGCCGGAGGCGATCCGGGCCGAGCGCAAGCGCGCCGTCGAGCTGGCGGGCCAGGAGCTGCTCCGCAAGGGCGTCACCAGCTTCCACGACGCGGGCTCCGACTTCGCGACGATCGACTTCCTGCGCGAGCTGGCGGAGAAGGACAGTCTGCCCGTCCGGCTCTACGTCATGGTCCGGGGCGAGCCGAACGAGTCGCTCGCCGTCAAGCTGCCTCAGTACCGCATCATCGGCGCGGGCAACGGATTCCTGACCGTGCGCTCCATCAAGCGGCAGGTGGACGGCGCGCTGGGCGCCCACGGCGCGTGGATGCTCGAGCCGTACGTGGACCTGCCGTCCAGCACGGGGCTGAACCTGGAGCCGCTGGAGAGCATTCGGCGCACGGCGGAGCTGGCGATCCAGCACGGATTCCAGTTGAACACGCACGCCATCGGCGACCGCGGCAACCGTGAGATCCTGGACCTCTACGAGGAGATCTTCCGCGCCAATCCGGACCAGACGGACCTGCGCTGGCGGATCGAGCACGCGCAGCATCTGCATCCGGCGGACATCCCGCGCTTCGCCCGGCTAGGCGTGATCGCGTCGATGCAGGGCGTGCATGCCACATCGGACGGGCCGTGGGTGCCGAAGCGCATCGGGGATGAGCGCGCCCGGACGGGCGCCTACGTCTGGCGGGAGCTGATCCGCTCGGGCGCCGTCGTGACGAACGGGACGGACACGCCGGTGGAGGACGTGAACCCGATCGCCAGCTTCTACGCCTCCGTGTCGCGCCGGCTCCCGGATGGATCGGTGTTCTACGGCGAGCAGCGGATGACGCGGGAGGAGGCGCTGCGCAGCTACACGCTGAACAACGCCTACGCTGCGTTCGAGGAGGACGTGAAGGGGTCGATCACGCCCGGCAAGCTCGCGGACATCGTCGTCCTCTCGCGCGACATCATGACCGTGCCGGAGGAGGAGATCCTCGGCACGGAGGTCGTCTACACGATCCTGGGCGGGCGCGTCCGGTACCAGGGTCCGCAGAGCGGCGTGCCGCTCGACCACTGAGGGTCGAGGCGCGACTCGCCGCGGGGGGTGGGCCGCTCCGGGCGGCCCACCCGCCTTCCCCGTCGAGAGCCGTGGGCCCCGGTGAGTCGCTCGCTCTGCTAATCCCTGGGCATCATGGCACCCAGCACCGTCACTCCCGCGCCGCGCGCCGCGTCCATGGCGGAGATGACGTCCTGATATACGAGATTTCCGTCCGCCTTCACGAACAGGATCTTGTCCGGTCTGTTGCTGTAGATCTCCCGCAGCCGCTGTTCCAACTCGCCCCGGGGCACGGGCTGCGTGTTGATCGTCATGTTGCCGTCGGCATCGATCTCCAGCACGATCTGTGTGTTGTCGGCTGACGACGGATCCGCCGGCTTGTCCAGGGGCAATTGGACGTCGATGCTCCGCTGTAGCTGCGGCACCACGAGCATGAAGATCACCAGCAGCACCAGGAGCACGTCGATCATCGGGGTCATGTTGATGTCCCCGATGTTCTTGCGCCCTGTGCTGCCCATCGAGATCGCCACGTCATACCTCCTTTCCATCCGGCGATTGGCCGGGGGCCGGCGCAGGGGAGCCGGCCACCGTCATCGCCGGGTCTCCTCGTCGTCGGGCTCCGTTCCGGGCTGCTGGTCTGTTACCGCCGCGACGACGCGGGCACCGGCGGCACGCGCGAGCTCCATGGCGTCCAGGATCTCCTGGTACTTCAGCCCGCGATCCGCTTTCAGGAAAAGCACGCGGTCCTGCGGCCTCGCATCGAATTCGCGCTTCAGCAACATCGGCGCGTCCTCGCGCCGGATTCGCTCCTTGTTCAGGAAGTAATTGCCATCCCGGTCGATGCCCAGGGTCACCCGGCTCTCGTCGTCGGGCCGAGACTTCAGGTGAACGCCCTGCGGCATCTGCGCGTTGAACCCTGCTACGAGCGCCGGTGTGACGAGCATGAAGATGATGAGCAACACCAGCATCACATCCACCATGGGTGTGACGTTGATCTCGCCCATCACCTCCGACGAGTTGCCGTCCTGAACATGCATCGCCATGGTCCGCCTCCGGGCTCAGTTCCGGCGAGACGCGCCTGCGGCCTCGAGCTCGATGGCGCCGGGCGCGCGCCCGGATGCGCCGGAGAGCCGCGCCTCGTAGCGGATCAGGAAGTCCATCAGCTCCTTGGCCGCGTAGTTGATCTCCATCGACACGTAGTCAATGCGGTTGATGAAGTAGTTGTACAGCCACACGGCCGGAATGGCGACGAGGAGGCCGAACGCCGTCGTGATGAGCGCTTCCGCGATACCGGCGGAGATGGCCGCCATTCCCGCGCTCCCCGTTTCGGCCATGCCCGTGAACGCGTTGACCACGCCCATGGTCGTGCCCAGCAGCCCCACGAACGGCGCCGTCGCGCCGATGGTTGCGAGCACGCCCAGCCCCTTGCGGAAGCGCGAGAGCTGCTCGAGGGTGTTCAGCTCGATGGTGCGCTGTACGGAGGCGATCTCCACGGCGGAGAGGCTGCTGTCCTCCGAATGGAATCTCAGGCTCGGAAACACGCGCCGGAACGCGGCGGCCAGGTGGCTACGGGCGTGCTTTTCAACGAGCTGCTCTGCAGCGGCGAAGTCCTCACGGGCCAGCGCGTCCGAGAAGGGCTTGGCGAAGGCGATGGTGGCGCGCCGGGACCGGCTGAACTGCACCAGCTTCCGAATCGCGATGGCCGCGCCGAAAATCGACATGCCCATGAGCACGAAGACGATGCCCCGGGCGAACCACCCCATCGTCCCCCACAGCTCGATCAGCGAGATATTCATCGTGGCTTCCTTTCCTTGCCGCCCATCAGGGGCGGCGGCTCCGTGTTGTGGACTCGATCAACGCACGGTGAACGTGATCGGCAGAGCAACCCAGACCGGTACCTTCCGGTCTCGGTTGAGCGCGGGCGAGAAGCGCATGATGTCTGCGACCTTCAGCGCGGCGTCATCCAGCGCCGTGTGCCCGCTCGATTCCTTGACCTGGTACTTCCGGACCTGGCCCTCCTCGTCGATGAGGAGCCAGACGAGCACGGTGCCGCCGATTCCGGCATCGCGCAGCAGGGGCGGGTAGTACCGGCTGAGGGCCCGCTGCACCTCGTCCCGGTTCTTCAGTTCCGGCGCGACCGTGTACGGCGTGACCACGGGTCCCGCGTAGACGTCGGTCTCGCCCTGCCCCTCGACCGCCTTACCCGCCGCTTTTCCTCCCTCCACACCCTCGCCGGAGAAGTCCGCCTCGATCGTGGCGAACGAGGAGGGCGGCGGGATGTCCGGGAGGATGACCGTTGGCATCGCGAGGGTCTGGAACCCGCGCGGCACGTCCTCGAGGGCCTCGGCCGGCGCGACCACCTCGACCTGGGCCGGCGGGGGAGGTGGAGGCGGAGGCGGAGGGATGGGCTCCTCCTCCGGGAGCTGGAACAGCGTCACCTGCTCCTCTTGCTCCTCGGTCTCCTGGCCCACCGCCATAGTCGCCCAGACGAGGCCCGCCACCACCGCGCCGTGAAATAGGAGGGAGACGAGCGTGGCGGCGGTGGCCATGCGTCCCTCCCGGCGAGGCTTGCTGGCGATCAAGTGCTCGAACATCTGGCGCTGCTGTTCCATGGTGACCTCCTGGCATCCGGCAGTATACCGCCGGATCCGGCTACGGGTGTCCGGCCCGGTGAGGGACTTCCGGCCGGCGATCTCCCCTGACGGGCTCACCCCCCTCGGGTCCGATTCAGGCGGTCATGGGGGGAGGTACGGCCGTGCTGCGCGCAGACAGCACGCCAGCACGGGCCGCGACCAGCGCGTGCTGGAAGCTACGGTGGGTGAGTTCGAGGTGCCGGATGCGCGGCGCCGTATCCGGCGTCACCGGTCGGCGCGGCAGAGCGAAACGGCACGGGCACCGCTCCCCACGCGCGCGCACGCGCATGCGCGCGCCAGGCGCCTCGCGCTCGGTGGTGAACTCCACGGAACGCGGCGCCGCGACCACCGGGAGCGAGGGCGCATCGTCCAGCGCCGCCAAGAACGCACCGGGCGACTCGGCCGCCACTTCCGCGCCCGTGGCCGGGCCCGCTTCCGCCTGCACGGCGGCAGCAGCAGCTCCAGGCGCCACCGCGAGCGGCTCGACAGGCAGCCCGTCAGGCCGCACCGCCTCGGCGGGGCTCCCGACTGCCGCCGCGGCGAGGAGCGCGGTGAGCGCGGTGCGGCGGGAGAACGCTCGATGAATGCCGGGCCGTTGGCCAACGGCGAAACTGCGCTTTCGCATGCACATGCACGTATAGGGGCCGTGGGGCCGCACGTCAACACCCGCAGCGCGGGCGTGGCGCGCCGGCGACGGCCCGCGACAGCCCGGCCACGTCGCTGACGCGGCCGGGCGACTGTGGCGCCTCCCTCAACGCCCGGCCGCCTCGGTCATCGCCTCCGCCGCCGGACGCCCTCGACCCGCGTCGAGGTGCCCATGGTGCAGCAGGGCGTTGAAGACGAGGGCGTAGGAGCCGAGGGTCTCGCCCCGCCACATGGGATTGAAGCTGAAGAGGACGATGTGCCCGTCACCGAGCTTCACGTCCACGAGCGCCGGCGCGTTCGCGAGCTCCTGCCCGTTGGTCAGGCCGCCGCTGATCAGCAGCTTTCTCACATCGGGGCTGAAGCGGAAGATCGTGCGCACGGTCGTCGTGGGCGCCTGCTGGGCGCCGAAGCCGGCCGGGTCGCTCTGCCCTTCCCGGCTGCGCCGGAACTCCTCGACCGCGGCGCGGCCCATGTCCCGCGGCCTGCCCTGCACGATGTCCTCCTCGTCCACGCCGCCCCGCCCGCTCCGCCGCGCCGTGGTGCTGCCGTCGTCGGCCCGGCGTGACGCGGCCTGCGCGGCGAATCCGCCGCCCCCGCCGCCGGCGCCGCCCACGGCGAAGACGGGGCCCTGATTGAAGTAGACGCCCAGCTCCTTGCCGTAGCCGTAGGCGAGCGGGCTCACCGAATCCGCGAGCGTCACGCGGAATACGCCGCCCGGCGCCCAGAGGTTCTCCGTCTCGCGGATCCGCACTCCGTCCGCGAGGCCGAAATGGATCGGCAGGACGGAGCTGTTGGTGAGCGTGATGAAGGTGCCGCCCGCCTTCACGAACTCCTGGAGGTGCAGCACGCCGGCGAGCCCGAGCCCGCCGCGCATGTCGTCCGTCTCGGCCTGCCGCCCGATATTCGGCGTGAGCTCGGTCCGCTTCCACGGGATGGGCCTCGGCCCGGTGAGGCCCCGCACGATGCTCAGCGCGTCGTTCACCGACGGGCCAAACACGATCACGTCGTAGCGATCCGCCAGGCGGGGGTTGTCGCGGACGTCGTGCACCGAGATGTAGTCGTACGGGATGCCGTACTCGTCGAAGGCGATCCGCACCCAGCCCTCGTTCTGCGTGGTCTGCCACGTGTGCATCACCGCGATGCGCGGCGCGGCGACCGGATGCGTGGGCACGGCAGGCCGGCTCGAAGACCCGTAGGCCGTGAAGCCGAACTCGGCCGCGGCCGTCTGCAGCACCTGCGCGGCTTCCGGCGTCGCAGGCACGATGAACGAGCCGGCGTTGTACTCACGTCCATCGTGCGTGAAGGCCCGCTCCGCGGCCTCGATGGCCAGCGCGCGGTGGCGGAACCGGAACGCGGCGAGGTTGTTGTCTGCGTTGTAGTTGACGAGGAAGACCTGGGCGCCTCGCGCGTTCTCGACGCGACCCGGCGCGCGGATCGGCTCCTCGACAAGCACCATGGGCGCGTCCAGGACGGCCGTGTCCTCCACCCGGACGGTCTCCACGTTGAACAGGGGGCCGAAGGTCCAGCCCGTGTCGTCGTACGGGCGCGGGTCGTTCGGGTTGTAATACTGCTTGTCCAGCAGCATGTCGGCCGCCCGCGAGTAGGGCTGGTCCATGCGCACCACGTAGCTTCCCGCCGGGAACTCGCGGCCGCCCGCCCGGAACGCCCGGGTGGCGCGGTGCACCTCGATCCCGTGCTGCTGGAGCAGCGAGAGCAGTCGCGCCTGCTGCCCCGGCCGCGGATCGTTCGCCGGCATGATGTAGGCAGCCGGACCCTCCGTTCGCGCCTTGGCCACCGAGCGCTTGCTCTTGAGCCAGAAATTCGCGAGGTACTCCTCCCGATTCTCCGCGACCTCACGCAGGGCGATCAGGAGCGCGCTCTGCTGGAGGTTTACGTTGTTCCGGATGGACCACAGCACCTCGGGCAGCGGCGTGCTGGGCCGGTGCCACTGCCGGTCCACGTTCGTGCGCACGATCCGGTTCGATCCATCGCCGGCGCCCTGCGTCTCGTAGAACCGGCCGATGGAGTTGCGCATGTTCGCGATCCAGAACAGGTAGTTGGGCGCCCAGCCGTCGTAGAAGTCGTGGGTGTACACGCCCGGCACGCCGAAGGCGGTCATGTCCTTGACTTCCTTGTAGGCGAGCCGGCTCCACTCGTTGATGAGGATCGGATCGACCCAGGCGTTGTAGGGCCCCCGGCCGGTGGACGTGTAGAGGTAGGAGGCCGACTCGTGCAGATCGTGCAGCACGGTGGGGTGGTACTCGAGGTACACCTTCAGCACGTTCTGCGTGAGCTTGAGCGAGAGCCCCATCCCGTCGCGGTTGTTGTCGTGCGCGACGTACTTGCCCCAGTAGAGCGGCCGGGTGGGCACGTTCGCGTTCGGGTCCTTGCGCCGTGCCATGTGCAGGTCCACGACCTTGGCGCGGCCGTCCACCTCCACGACCGGCGTGGCCATGAAGATGAGGTTGTTGCGGATCGTGCGGATGTGCTCTGACTCGCCCACGGCCAGCCGGTAGACCAGCTCCAGCAGCATCTCGGGCGACCCGGTCTCGGACGAGTGGATCGCGCCGGTGGCGTAGTAGATCGGCTTGGCCTCGCGGATCAGCCGTTGCGCCTCCGCCTCGGACGTCGTTCGCGGGTCGGCGAGGCGGGCGAGCATGTCCTTGTAGCGGTCCAGATCGGCGAGCGTCTGCTCGTCCGCCACCACGACCAGGATCATCTCCCGGCCTTCCTCCGTCTCGCCGATGGAGAAGACCTTGACGCGGTCGGACGCCTCGTCCACGGCGCGCATGTAGCGGTAGATCTCCTCGGGGTAGCTCAGCACGTCCGCGGCCCCGGCGATGTGGCCGAGCACCTGGAGCGGGGTGGGCACCGTGTTCGAGGCGGGCAGGTGGTCCACCAGCGGCGTGAGGAAGAACGGCTCGGTGGTGAAGCGCTTGATGTCCGCGGTGTACGCCTCGTCCACCGGCTGCTGCGCCCGGGCGGCGGCCGGAAGGGTGAGCAGCAGCGCGGTCAGGACGTAGCGCGCGCGGCGCATTGCGATGGGAACGGCTACGGTGCGCATGGCACATCCTCCGGTCGCGAAGGCCGATCGAGCCGAAAAGCGTGGAGGAAAGGATGGCGGCAAGATGCGGGATTTCGGGGTTGCGGACAAGGTCCGGAGCCGCCTGGCTGGCGCGCCGCCGCCGCGTCGGCGCCCCGTGACGACCCCCGGAGGGCCCCGTCGACCGGCAGTGGCGGCCCGCGGATCGCGCCGTGGAGCGACCGCACAGCGCCTGGCGACGGCGCCGCATGGACCGCGGTGAAACGCCGGCCATGGGCCGCCCGTAGACTGCCCGCGGCGGGCGCGCCGCGGACCGCGGGGTGATCCGCCCGTGGGTCGCCCATGTGCCGGCCGCGGATCGCCCCTGGGCGACCCCCACCGCGGACCGCCCGTGCACCGCCAGCGGGACCGACCCCGGAGCCGCACCCCAGCGCCGCCGCCGGGCGCCGCGCCGCATGGCTCGTGCACCGCCAGCGGGACCGACCCCGGAGCCGCACAGGGGGCCGGCACGGTGGGCGGCCCGGCGCCGCTGCCCACCGGTGCAGAATCGAACGCGGGCAGTTAGACTGTCGCGTCCGGCGTGCCCCAGACGTCCTTCGTCCGGTGCCGCCGCGGGCCGGCTGCACGGCGGCGGGGTAGATGACCCCCTGACGAACGGGAGACGCTCTGGCTGACGGAAACGGATTCGTGAGCGCGAACGGGGAAGGAACGGTACGCGAGAGCGGCGTCCGCGACGTGGCCGTCCCGGAGGCGCCGCGCGACGCGGGCTCCGCCGGGGCATCCGGCGCGGCCGGCGAGCGGCCGGGGCCGGCGTCGGCGCCCGTGGGCGCACCGGCAGCGGCGCGGGTCGGGCGCTTCGACCGCTCGATCGTCGAGGGGCCTGTGCTGCGCGCCGTGTGGAAGCTCGCGTGGCCGACGGTGCTCCACAACATCATCGGCGGGCTCCAGGGGATCGTGGACCACGCGATGGTGGGGCACTTCGTGGGCTACGCGGCCAACGCCGCGATCGGGGTGAGCTGGCAGATCTTCCTGGTCGTGGTCGTGTTCGTGTCGTCGCTGTACGCGGGCATGGGCGTGCTGGTCGCCCGGTTCGCGGGCCAGGGCGACGCGGAAAAGGTCAACCGCACGGTCTACCAGGCGTTCCTCACGTCGCTCGCGCTCACGGTCGTCCTGGCGCTGCTCGGCTACTTCCTCGCGCCCGCGCTGCTCGACCTGGTGAACGCCGCCCCCGAGGTGAAGGCGGAGGCCCTCCCCTACATCCGCGTGCTCTTCCTGTTCGGCTTCGGCACCCTGTTCTTCTTCATGATGGGCGGCGCGTTGCGGGCGGCGGGCGACGCGCGCACGCCGCTCCGGTACGGCGTCGTCGTGACCGTGCTGAACATCGTGCTGAACCTGATCTTCATCCCGCTGCTCGGCACGGTGGGCGCGGCGGTGGGGACGGTGCTGGCGACGGGCGGCACGGGCGTGTGGGCGCTGGCCATGCTCCTGCGCGGCCGCTGGGTCATCGGGTTCCCGCGCGGCGCGGGGCTGCGGCCCGACTGGAACATCATCCGGTCGCTGTTCCGCTTCGGCCTGCCCGCGGGGATCCAGGGCATCGCAATGAACATCGCGGGCGTGCTGCTGCTGCGCTTCATCGGCTCTCTGCAGCAGAGCGCGGCGGCGCAGGCCGCGTACGCGGTGGCCTACACGGAGCTGTTCTCGCTGATCACCTTCACCTCCGTTGGGATCATGAGCGCGACGGCGGCGGCCGTGGGGCAGAACCTGGGCGCGGGGCGGCCCGACCGCGCGATCCACGCGGTGAGGGTGGCCTCGCGCATGGGTCTCGTGGTCGCCGCCATCGTCGGCCTCCTGTTCCTCACCATCCCACGCGTGTTGCTGGGCGTGTTCGGCATGAGGGACCCGGTCGCCGCCGACATCGGCGTGCAGCTCATGCGGTACCTGACCGTGTCCGGGTTCTTCATCGCGGTCGCGCTCACCTACACGGGCGGGCTCCAGGGCAGCGGTGACACGCGCAGCCCCCTCTACATCTCGATCATCTCCCAGATCGTGGTGCCGCTCGGCCTCTGCTTCGCGTTCCAGGAGACGCGCGGCCTCCAGCCCGGGGACATCTGGCTCGCGATCGTGCTCGGCCACCTCACGCGGGCAACCCTGAGCGTCGCGCGATTCCGGCAGGGCAAGTGGCGGCAGATCGTGGTGGACATCGAGCCGGCGAGGACGTAACCCCTCATCCCTGCCCCTCACCGGGCCGGGGCGGGGGCGCCGCCGCGCCGCCGCCCCGGCGGGGGCGGGGGCGTCCGTCCCGCACGGCCCGCCGCGCGGGTGCGGCGCTGCGGCGGCACAGGCGGGGGCGGGTTCCGCGCGGGGCGAGCGCTGCGCCTCCTGCCGCCCCCGTGCCCGACCGACGCCGGGCAGGAGGGTCGCGGCGTGTCCGCCTGCGTGACGGCCCGTCCCGCCACCGGACACCGGCCGGGGCCGCCGCCCGTGGGCCGCGTCGCCGTTTCTCTTTGTGAGAGCACGACATACACCGGCTGCCGGGCGTGGCACACCGCTTTCCTCCAGCGTGACGCGGCCGTGGCGCCATCCCCACGGCGGACCGGAGCCCAGTCATGCCGATGATCCTCCAGGACCTGCGCCATGCGCTCCGCGCGCTGCTCCGCGCGCCCGGCAGGTCGAGGGGTTCGTCGTCGCGGGCTCGTTCAAGCTGGTCCTCGTCGGGCTCGCGGGCGGCACCGTCGCCGCGCTGTTGCTGACCCGGCTGCTGCGCGGGCTGCTCTACGGCATCGAGCCGACGCACCCGGTGGCGTACGCCGCTGCGGCGCTCCTGCTGGCCGGCGTGGCAGGCTGCGCGAGCTGGATCCCGGCACGCGGCGCCGCGCGGGTGGATGCCGTCGTGGCGCTGCGGGCGGAGTGATGGGTGGAAGGAGTCGCGAGCGAGATCGATCCAGGGGATCGAGGACTGCCCATGGACACCATTGTTCGTGACCTGCGTTACGCGTTCCGAACGCTGCGCCGGGCGCCCGGCTTCACCGCCGTCGTGGTGCTGACGCTGGCGCTGGGCATCGGCGCCAACACCGCGGTCTTCAGCGTGGTGAACGGCGTGCTGCTCCGGCCGCTGCCGCTGCCGGACCCCGAGCGGCTCGTCTACATCGGCTGGCGCTGGGGCAACGGCGAGTTCAACACCACAATGACGGCCTTCAAGTACGCGTTCCTCCGAGAGCACGCGCGCGTGTTCGAAGGCGTGAGCACGGAGCGGGCGTGGCTCACGGAGCTCGGCGAGGACTGGGATGAGGTGCGCGGCCTGCGCGCGACGCCCGACGTGTTCCGCGTCAACGGCATCGCGCCGGTGCTGGGCCGCGGCTTCACCGAGGAGGAGGCCCGGCCCGGCGCGGAGCCCGTTGTCGTCCTGAGCGACGCCGTCTGGCGTACGCGGTTCGACGCGGACCCGGCTGTGCTGGGCCGCGCGGTGCGGCTGGGCGGCGTGCCCCACACCGTGGTGGGCGTGCTCCCACCCGGCATGCGCCTGCCGGAGGCGCCGGACTACGCGGACTTCGTGGTGCCCTACGTCGTCGAGCCGGATCCGCGGGACGAGGGCCAGAACTACATCGTCCGTGCTCGCCTCGCGCCGGGGGTGAGCCGCGAGCGCGCGGAGGCCGAGCTGCGTGCGCTCTCGGCGCGGTTCCGGGAGGCGCATCCGGAGCTGATGGACGCGGGCGAGATCGGCTTCACGCTGCTCGGGTACGGCGACGTGTTCGTGGGCGACCTCGCCCGCACGCTCTGGCTCCTGCTGGGCGCCGTGGGGTTCGTCCTGCTGATCGCATGCGGGAACGTGGCGCATCTGATGCTCGCGCGCGCGATCACGCGCGAGCGTGAGATCGCGGTGCGCACGGCGATCGGCGCGGGGCGCGGGCGCATCGTGCGGCAGCTCGTGGCGGAGAGTCTGGTGCTCGCCGTGGCGGGGGCTGCGCTCGGCGTGCTGCTCGCCGGCTGGAGCATGGATGCGCTCCTGGCGCTGGCGCCGGCCGGCCTGCCGCGCATGGAGGAGATCACGCTGGACTGGCGCGTGCTCTGCTTCACGCTGGCCGTCGCGCTAGCGACGGGTCTCGCGTTCGGCCTGGCCGCGGCGGCGCACGCGTTCCGCGTGGATCCCGCGACGCCGCTGCGCGGCGCGCAGCAGGCCGGGACGCCCGAGCGGCGCCGGGCCCGCTCGGTCATTGCCATGGCCGAGGCGGCGCTCGCCGTCGTGCTCCTGACCGGGGCAGGGCTCCTGATCCGGAGCTTCTTCGAGTTGCGCGGCGTGGACGCCGGGTTCGAACCGCGGCACGTGCTGGCGGTCGAGTTCAGTCGCACGCCCCCGGAGTACGCGGACGGCGCGCGGGTCCGGCAATTCGAGGACGCGTTGCTCGAGCGGATCCAGCGGCTGCCGGGCGTGCTCTCCGCGGCGGCGTCCTCGGGGCTGCCGTTCGAGTCCCAGTTCAACTTCCCCATGACGGTCGTCGGCCGGCCGGACGCCACGCGCGGCGATGTGCAGTGGCGTGCGGTCGGCCCGGCGTACTTCGAGACGCTGCGCATCCCGCTGCTGCGGGGGCGCGCGTTCACGGAGCAGGACGGTGCATCCGCGCCGCCCGTCGTCATCATCGACGAGCTGTTCGCGCGCAAGTACTTCCCGGGCGAGGACCCGATCGGGAAACGGATCGACATCGGGACGTTCCAGGGCCGCGAGGCGATCCCGGGGTTCGATGACCCCGAGCGCGAGATCGTGGGCGTGGTGGGCGCGGTTCACGTGCTGCGGCTCGATGAGGCGCCGATCGAGACGATGTACATCCCGCGCGCGCAGGCGCCCCAGGCCTTCGGCCTCGGAGCGCTGGCGACGCTCGCGGTGCGGGTGGATCCGCGCGCGGGACGGCCCACCACGCTGGCGCCGGCCATCCTCGCGGAGCTGCGTGCGCTCGAGCCACGCATGCCGGCGCCGCACTTCCTCGAAATGACGGAGGTGCTCGGGGGATCCATGGCGCAAGAGCGCTTCAACACGGTTCTGCTCGGCGTGTTCGCGGGGCTCGCGCTGGTGCTGACCGCGATCGGGATCTACGGCATTGCCGCCTACACGGCGCGGCAGCGCGCGAGGGAGATCGCGATCCGCGTGGCACTCGGCGCGCAGCGCGGGGCCGTGGTGCGTGGGGCGATCCGCGAGGGGATGAAGCCCGTGGCGCTGGGGCTGGGCGCGGGGGTCGTGACGGCGGCGGCCCTGACGCGCCTGATGAGCGGGCTGCTCTTCGGCGTGAGCCCGACGGATCCCCGGACGTTCGCGGCCGTGCTCGTCATGCTCGCTACACTCGCCGGCCTCGCCGTCTGGCTGCCGGCGCGGCGTGCCGCGGCGGCGGACCCGATGGAGATGCTCCGGCACGAGTGACGCCGCGCAGGCGCCACCCGGATCCATACCGCCCGATCCATCGCGGAGGCACGGATGACCGCATTCGGACAGGACGTTCGCTTCGTGTTCCGCACGCTCCGGCGCGCGCCCGGCTTCACCGCCCTCGCCGTGCTGACGCTCGGACTCGGGCTCGGCGCGAGCACCACGATCTTCTCCGCGGTCAATCGCCTGCTGCTCGATCCGCTGCCGTTCCCAAACGGGGACCGCATCGTGTTCGCGCGCCTGCACGAGCCCACGGTCCGCGGGAGCGTGGACCCGTCCGCTGCACTGGCGCGGGCGTGGCTCCGGGACGCGCGCTCGTTCGAGGCGCTCGAGGCGGTCGCGACGCGGCGCGGGTTGTTGCGCGGGCCGGACGGATCGCACGTCATCTCGCGCAGCGAGACCTCGCCCGGCTTCCTCGCCCTCCTCGGGCTGACGCCGGCGCTCGGACGGATGTTCACGGCGGAAGACGAGGCGGTCGTGCTGCTGGGTCACGGCCTCTGGCAGCGCGAGTTCGGCGGCAGCCGCGACGTGATCGGCCAGACGATCGAGCTGGACGATGGCGTGCACACGATCATCGGCGTCATGCCGCAACGCCTCGACCTGTACGAGCCGAGCGATGTGTGGGGGCCGCTGCGGCTGGATGCGGCGAGCGACGCGGCGCTGCGCTTCATCGGCGTCGTGGGTCGCCTGCGGTCTGGCATCACGCCGGAAGCCGCCGCACGCGAGCTGGACGCGATCGCGGCACGCAGCCCCCAGCCCTCGATGTTCGCGTTCCTCTCGAACCTGACCGCACGCGTCGAGCGGCCGCAGGCTGCGGTGGACGACGACGTGCACCATGCGCTCCTCGTCCTCTTCGCCGCCGTCGGCGTCGTCCTGCTCATCGCATGCGCGAACGTCGCTCAGCTCCTGCTCGCCCGCGGCGCCGGCCGCGGCCGCGAGCTGGCGATCCGCGCGTCGCTCGGCGCGGGGCGACGTCGCCTCATCCGACAACTCCTCGTCGAGAGCGTGATCCTCTCACTGGCCGGCGGCGCACTGGGTCTGCTGCTTGCGTGGTGGGGCGTGGACGCGCTCGCGCGCCTGCGGCCCCAGACGTTCGCGGACCTCGGCCGCCTCGGCATTGACGCCCGCGTCCTCGCCTTCGGCCTCGCCCTCTCCACCGGCACCGGCGTGCTGTTCGGGCTGTTCCCCGCCCTGGCGGCGACGGACCTCCGCATCGCGGACACACTGCGTGGCGGCTGGACCGTGCACGGCGCGGCCAGCGGGCCGCGCGGCCGCAGCCGCGCCCGGCTGGCGCTGATCGCTGGGGAGATGGCGCTCTCCGTCCTGCTGCTCGTGGGCGCAGGGCTGCTCGTCCGCAGCCTGCTGGAGATGCAGCGGGCCGAGTCGGGTTTCGACCGGCCGGAAGAGCTGCTGGTCGTGCGCACCGTGCTCCCCTTCGTGGGGAGCGTACCCGACCCGAACGCCCTCGCGCCGTACATGACGTTCGGCGATGAGGTGCTGGCACGCGTGCGCGCGTTGCCGGGCGTCGAGGGTGCGACGTGGGCGGCGAATGCGCCGCCGTCCTTCAGCCTCCCGAACGGCCGGCTCGAGGTGGACGGCAGCGATGCGGCGGGCGCGGCGGCGGCGCTGATCACGCTGCAAGGGGTCGGCGCCGAGCACTTCGCGGTGCTCGGCATCCCGCTCATAGACGGCCGGGCCTTCACCGAGCAGGAGGTGCGGACCGGCGCGCGCGTCGCCATCATCGACTCTCGCATGGCGCAGCGGCTGGCGCCCGGCCGGAGCGCAGTCGGGCTGCGGCTCCGCTTCGGCGAGGAGCCGTGGCGGACGGTGGTCGGCGTGGCGCGCCACGTGCCGGTCAGCGCCGTCATGCCCGACCACTGGCAGGTCTACGAGCCCCGCGCGGCCGGGCTCGCGACCACCGACGGCCTGTGGCATCCGGGTGTGCTGCTCGTGCGCGGGCGAGGCGATGCGGCTTCGCTCGCCCCGCTCGTGCGCGAAGCGATCCGCGAGGTCGACGAGGACGTGTCCGTACGCGAGGCGATGACGCTGGACTCGATCCTCGCCGCAACGCTCTCGGGCCAACGATTCAACGCGCGCCTGCTCACGCTTTTCGCCATCGTTGCGCTCACGCTCGCCGCCGTGGGCCTGTTCGGACTGCTCAGCTACATCGTCCAGCAGCGCACGCGGGAGATCGGCGTGCGCATGGCGCTGGGAGCGCGCGCCACGGATGTGCGCGCGCTCGTCGTGCGGCAGGGGATGAAGCCGGCAATGATCGGGCTGGGCGTGGGGCTAGTGCTTGCGGCGGGTGCGGTGCGGCTGCTGCGCGGGCTGCTGTACGGGGTCCAGCCGTGGGACCCGGTCACGTTCGCGGGCGCGGCGGCCATGCTGACCGCGACGGCGCTGGCGGCCTGCTACGCTCCCGCCCGGCACGCGACGCGGGTGGACCCGATGGAGGCGTTGCGGGGGGAATGATGCGCGAGCGTTCAGCCCGTCCCCCGCACGCCACCCATGCCGGTCAGCGCCGGGCGCTGAACGGCCACCAGCGCAGGCTGAACGAGAGGCGGGGAAGCATGCTCAGCCCCGGCTCCCTCCGGGACGCCTCACCCTCATCGAAGAGCAGGACGCCGTAACGGACCAGGTCGAGCGAGACGCCAGCGGCCATGCCGGCGGACCGGCCGATGGGCCGTTCCGCGCCGAGGCCGATCCGCGCCCCGTTGCCCACCAGCGTCAACCTGGCTCGCTCGTCGGTGCCCGCCAGGGGCTCGCCCTCCGGCGGGATGTCCGTCGTGAGCACGTCGACGGCGCCGAACGCCTGCCGGACGGCCCCGACCGTGATGACCGGTTGGAGCCCTCCCCACCAGGCGCTCCGGGTGCGCCAGTGGGCGAGGAGGTTGAATGACATGATGACCGCCCCTTCGCGCTCCGCGACATCCAGCGCGATTGCGCCGAGCTCGAAGCGGACGCTGGCGCCGAAGCGGTGCGCATCGTAGCCGAGCTCGAGGGCGTACCCCAACCCGACCGATGGCGAGCCGACGCCGGCGTAGATGGCTTCGGCGCCGCCGTCCAGCCGCGCTCCGTGGAAGGCCAGATCGACGCCCAAACGGAGCCCGCTCGGGCCGCCGGGCGAGACGGGCTGTGCGGCCGTCGGCAACGGGAATCCGGCGAAGAGGATCAGCACGGCTACTGTACAAATGATGCGCCTCAAAGTGACCTCCATCAGGCGGCCTGTGCGCCGCGTCGATGTCGACGCGGCGCACAGGCCGCCCACCGCATTCCCGCCACACCAACTGGGCAGTCGTCAGCTCCTAGAAGAGGCGCTGCTCCTGGTACGGCGGAATGGCCTGCCGCGAGAACCCGCGGTTGTTCATCAGGAGCTGCCCATCCCTATTGCGGGGCAGCCAGGTATAGTTGAACGCCTCGAACTGGTCCAGACTGTCGATGGTCCAGCTAGCGACAAGGTCGTTCCCGCCACCCCAGAGCCAGGCGATGTCCGCCCAGTCGACATAACGGTAGGGCTTGGACCGAAGTACTGTCAAGAGATCTGTTATCGGTCAGTTGTCGAGACGCATTCCCCCCCTCTTGTTCCGCTTTCTGGCGCTTTCCCGACGTGTTCCAGCGCCGCCCGGGCCGATCGCCGCGGATTGCCGGACCGCGTGCGCCGGCAAGGCCCGAGGGGAACCAGGCGCGCGCCCCCTTGCCCCCGGCAAGCCCGATCGGCCCCGACCTCGGGCCCCGTGCCCGCGCCTGCCAGCACGGGAGCCGCCGGGGCGATTCGAAACGAGCGGTCCGGCATCCCGCGCCCGATCCGTTCACCTTGGAATGAGAATAGACGCCCCAGACCCTCAGCGTCTCGTCGCACCGTCACGCCCCGCGCGCGTCCATGAGCCTGCGCAGGTTCTCGTAGCTCACGCGCGCGGTGCGCATGGGATCGGCCGGCACGTCGTGCTCGACGAACCAGTGGCGGATGCCGGCCTCCTCGCCTCGCGCGATGATCCGCGCGAAGTCGATCGTCCCCTTCCCCACGTCCACCATCCCGCCGTCCGGGCCCATGTCCTTGACGTGCACGAGCGGGAAGCGGCCAGGGTAGCGCGCGAAGTAGTCCAGCGGGTCGTGTCCGCCCTTCGTGATCCAGTAGAGGTCCAGCTCGAGGCGCACCAGGTCCGGGTCGGTCTCCTCGAGCAGCACGTCGTAGGGCGTGCGGCCCTCGAGCGGCGCGAACTCGAAGTCGTGGTTGTGGTAGGCGAAGCCGATGCCCGCCTCGCGTGCCGCGGCGGCCGCCTGGTTGAAGCGCTCCGCGATGCGGCGGTAGCCATCCAGATCGGGGCGCAGCTCCTCCGGGATCCACGCGACGATGAGCCACTGGTGGCCGATGACGTGCGCGGCCTCGAGCGTGCGCTCCCAGTCGGCATCCAGCGCCTCGATGGCGACGTGCGCGGATGGCGCGCGCAGGCCGGCCGCATCGAGCGCCGCGCGCACGGCGGCGGGGTCGCGGCCGTGATAGCCCGCGAACTCGACCTCGCGGTAGCCGATGCCGGCTAGCCGGGCGAGCGTGCCTTCGAAGTCCTCCGGCAGGATGCTGCGCACCGTGTAGAGCTGGATGCCCAGGTCCGGCCCGGGCGGCGGCGGGCGCGTCCGGTCGCCCGGGTCGGCGCAGCGCGGCAGCGTGCCGAGGGCCAGCGCCGCGCCGAGGCGCTTGAGGAAGGCGCGGCGCGTGGACGCGCCCGGCGCAGCCCCCACCAGCTCGCGGTGCGCCGTTGCGCGGAGGGCAGCGCGCCTCTCGCGTTCCGGGGCGACGCCGCCCCGCCGCGCGCTGCGCGTGCGGCCGGCGGCGCGCCGCGGGCCGGCGAAGCGGCAGCCGCGGAGCGCGGCGGCTCCGGCGCCAGAGAGCGGGCGTGGCGTTTCCCGTATCGGCATCCGGTGCTCCCGGCGTTTCCGAAGAGAGGCCACAAGATGCATCGCATCCGAGGGCCACGCCAGCGTGACCGGGAGGAATCCGCGGCCTGCGAGCGCCGCTCTGGATGCCGCTGCGGCAAGACGCGCCGTGCCAGGAGCGTCGCGGAATTGCCTGGTGCCCCTTACGCAGACTGGCCCGGGAGATTAGACTGCTGCGATCCCGATAGACCCGATAGCCGGAGGACGTGGGTCGTGATGGCCAAGATTCTCGGCGATGCGCCGGTGATCCCTGTGTCTCAGGGCGCGGAGGTCTCCGTCGTGGGCAAGGGGCTCCGCATCCAGGGCGAGTGCGAGGTGCCCGGCCGGCTCGTGGTGGAGGGCCACATCACCGGCGATGTGCGCGCCGCCCACCTCGAAGTGCTGCACGGCGGCCGCGTGGACGGCAGTGTGACGGGGCCGGATGGCAAGTCGCCGGCCAGCGCCGTCATCATCGCCGGGCACGTGGGCGGCGAGGTCCGGGGCGGCCGCGTCGAAGTGCATGATAAAGGCGAGGTCATGCGCGGCGTGAAGTCCGCGGAGGCGGTGATCCGCGGCCGTGTGCGCGGCGGCCTCGTCGCGGAGGGGCGCCTCACGCTCACCGCCACGGGGTTCGTCGAGGGCGACGTGCGCGCGCGGCGCCTCGTCGTCGAGGAAGGCGGCCAGGTCAACGGCAACATTCGCATGGGCGACGCCGCCGGCTAAAGCCGGCGGCGTTTCGCACCGCGAGTCGCCGGGCCGGCCGTCAGCGGCCTTGCGGCCCGGCCGGGTTGCGCGCGGCCGGGCCTGCGACCGTCAGCACACCGAGAGGGCGACGATGCCCAGGATGCGTGACCGGACGACCCCCGCCCTCACGCGCGGCCGAGAGAGCGACGTGCGGCGCATCCAGGCCGGCCGCGTGCCGGCCGGGCTCGAGGTTCGTCCGAGCCCCATCGACCGCCACGGGCTGTTCGCGACGGTCCGGCTCCCGGCACGGCGCAAGCTCGGCGAGCTGGCTGGCGAACGCATCACTCTGCGCGAAGCGCGCCGCCGGGCGCGCGGCCGGCGCCGGATCGCCATCGTCGAGTTCGAGGATGGCACGGCGCTCGACGCGACCGTCGCCGGCAACGTGTTCCGCTACGTGAACCACTCGTGCGAGCCCAACGCGTACATCCGGCGCATCCGGGGCCGTGTCGAGATCTGGACGCTGCGCTCCATCGAGCCGGGCGAGGAGATCACGTGCGACTACGGCGAGACGCAGCACGACGGCACCCTTCCCTGTCGCTGCGGTAGCGAGCGGTGCCGCGGCTACCTGTGAGGCGCGGCGAGGGCCGGCGTGCCCGTGGCGCCAGCGGTGCCCGGGGCCCTGGCCCTTGCTGATGCGCGAAGGCCGGCGATCAGCCCCCAACCAGCAGTATCAGTGGATGGAACAACAACGCCCCGAGCGCGCCCACTACCGAATCCAGTACCCGGTGAACGAGCGCCCACGCCTCCTCGTGGCCGGGCGCGAGTACGAGGTGCTCAACTGTTCGGAGAAGGGCGTGGGTTTCCTGGCGCCGGGCACTCTCACCCGTTCGTGCTGGACGGCGCCGTGCAGGGCGTGATCCGGTTCAGCCGGGGGCACGAGGTGGAAGTCGACGGGCGGGTGGCTCGGATCGAGGGCGCCCTGGTCGCGCTGCACCTCGCCGTGCAGTCGATCCCCTTCCGCATCGTGCTCGACGAGCAGCGCTTCCTACGCCAGAAGTATCCGATGTGGCCGCGGGAGGTCTGAGGCGCCGCGAAGCGCCGGTAAACGATTGAAGATGCAGCGAACGCGGGCGCATCGCCAGGCCCTTACGGGCGCGCCCGCCGGGGCTTAGACTGCCATAACCCACATCACCGAACCATCAAAGCCGAGGCGTCGCGATGGCCAAGATCCTGAACGACACGCCGCAGGCGGGGGCGCAACCTGCGGCGAGCGCATCCGTTTCCGTGATCAGCAGGGGCCTGCGGATCCACGGGCAGTGCGAGGTCCCGGGGCGACTCGTGGTGGAAGGCCACATCACGGGGGACGTCCGCGCCACGCACATCGAGGTGGTGGCCGACGGCCGCGTGGACGGGAACGTGACCGGGCCGGACGGCCGGGCCCCGGCCGGAACGGTGCTGGTGGCCGGCCGCGTGGGAGGGAAGGTCGCGGCCGAACGCGTCGAGGTGCACGACAAGGGCGAGGTCGGCGGCGGCGTGGTCACCACGGACGCCATCGTGCGGGGGCGCGTGAGCGGCGGGTTGATGGCCGGCGGCCGCGTCACCCTCACCTCCACCGGGTTCGTCGAGGGCGACGTCCGGGCCCGCCGGCTCGTCGTCGAGGAAGGCGGCCAGGTCAACGGCAGCATCCGGATGGGCGACCCCACGGGCTGAGGCCGTTCGCCCGGCGTGGCCG
>DATCLK010000048.1:0-20313 GCA_036563975.1 Longimicrobiales bacterium
TTGACGCAGGTCTCCTCGATGTCCGCGACGAGGCAGTTGGACAGTTTGTCCTGGATGTAGCGCGGGCTGATCCCCTCCATCCCCTCCCGTTCCGCCTCCTTGCGCAGCTCCTTGACGTTGTCCTCCGTGAAGCCGGGCAGCGTCTTGCCGTTGTACAGCTTCAGCTTCTGGAGCCGCGTCAGGTTCACCTTCTTCGGTTCCTCGAGGCGCGTCAGCACCGCCCACATCGCGGCCATCTCGATGGTGTGCGGCGCGATGTGCTTGCCCTTGATCCGCCGGTTGTTGAAGTCCCGTTCGTAGACCTTGATCTCCTCGTCCAGCTTCGTGATGTACGGGATGTCGATCTTCACCGTGCGGTCCCGGAGCGCCTCCATGAACTCGTTGTTCTGGAGCCGCCGGTACTCGGGCTCGTTCGTGTGCGCGATGATGACTTCGTCGATGTCCGTCTGCGCGAACTTCTTCGGCTTGATCTTGTGCTCCTGCGAGGCGCCGAGCAGGTCGTACAGGAACGCGACGTCCAGCTTCAGCACCTCGATGAACTCGATCATCCCGCGGTTCGCGACGTTGAACTCGCCATCGAAGTTGAACGCGCGCGGGTCGGAGTCCGAGCCGTAGATGGCGATCTTGCGGTAGTTGATGTCGCCGGTCAGCTCCGTCGAGTCCTGGTTCTTCTCGTCCTTGGGCTGGAAGGTGCCGATGCCGACGCGATCACGCTCGGAGATGAGGATCCGGCGGACGCGGACGTGCTCGATGACCCGGGTCCAGTCACCATCGTACCTCAGCATGAGCTGGTTGTAGATGTGCCGGCACGCCGGGCAGAGATCGCCCTCGACCCGGATGCGACGATCGTCCGCCAGCTTCGCGTTAATCTGATCGAGGAACGCGTCTCGGTACTCCTCGGGGATGAGGTGTAGCGGCTCCTCGTGCATCGGGCACGGCATTACGTCCACCGTCGACGACGCCGGCGCCATCTCTGGCGGAACGCCGAGAGAGGCCAGACCCTCGCCAACCCACGAGAAGGAGTACAGCGCGCCCTCCGGCGTCCTCGAATAGTGCTCCAGCCCCCGCTTGAGCAGTCGGCAGATGGTGCTCTTGGCGGAGCCCACTGGCCCGTGCAGCAGCAGCACCCGCCGCTCCGGCCCGTATCCCATCGCCGCCGCCTTCAGCACCTGTACGAGCTTCATCAGCGGCACGTCCAGCCCGAAGATCGCGTCCCGCCCCCCGCCGATGGGATCGTCGAAGAAGTTGTAGTGGATGATCTCCTTCTTGTACTCCGTGTACTTCCGGCTGCCGTAGGAGACGATCATGTCGTACAGCCGCTGGAACGCGTTCCGCGCCACCTGCGGCGACTGCTGGACCAGCGCGAGGTAGTCCTGGAAGGTTCCTTCCCAATGGAGGTCCTGGTAGAGGGCCTGGTCCTGGCGCTCCCGGATGTGCTGGACGATGTCGAGGACGGGGGTGGACATACTGCTCAACTCCTTCATGGGCTGGAACCAGCGCGGAGCGGGTAGTTGCGAGTTACCCGGGGTCCGAGGCCGGGTTCCCGGCTCCCGCGCGCGCTCAGTGGGCCTGATAGCGCACGCGGAAGCGGTCCGCGACCTGGCGCAGCAACCGGTCGATCGGCTCGCGTACCATGGGGAAGAGGTAGCGATCCGACATCGTGTTCAGCGCGATGCGCAGGGCGGGGAAGCTGCGCGCGCACGAGCGGTAGAGCCCATCGAGTCCGTAGCTCTCCGCATCCGCCGTGTCCGCGGCCAAGGCGTACCCCGTTGCGCCCATCTCCTCGTAGTACTCGATCCCCGGCGCGCCGCGTCGGTGCACGCGCGCCGTGATGTAATCCGGGAACAGGCCGCTCAGCCACAGGGCCGTATTGCCCAGGTGTGCACGCAGCAGGAATGCCCGCCGTCCGCTCGCGGAGCTGAGCGCCTGGACGATGTCGGCCAGATAGTCGTATTGCTCCTCGCTGGAGGCTTCGATGCGCTGTGCCCGGCCGGCGCGGCTGAACTCCAGGAGCAGCGAAGCCAGGTAGTCTGCGATCAGGCGATCCTGAATCCCGTTCTCCAGCAGTGCGTGACGGACCAGCAGGTAGAAGACGAGGGGAGCCGGCGCCGTGCTCGTCAAGCCACCCGCCGTCATGACCGCGTTCAGCGTGCGGGGGTCGTCGAGGATGGCGTCGAACCCCTCTTCACGCAGGCGGTCCTCCTCCCGCGCCCGGGCCTCGCTGTCCCCGCGGGTGAGCAGTCCGAGGACGTACGTCGCTTCAGCACGGCCGAACGAGGCGCGAACGTTCGGCAGGATCATCGAGACCTCCTCATTCGGACCCTCGCGTCCGAAGGCCCGAGTGCGCGTCGACGCGGCTTGCTCCGCTGCGTCTGCGCGTCTAACTTCGCCGGAGCACCAGGGCTCCCGACCCCGGACAATGCATCCGCCGTGCCCGGCCGGCGGGCTTTTACAAAAACACCAGCGGCGGGGTCCTCTCCGGGCTCCCCGCGCGCAACCGCCCATGCGGTATCCAGGGTTTTGGGCTGAAAAACATCCCGGGGTGGTGAACTCCGGTGCGGCGCCTGCCCTTCGGTGGGCGCCTCCCTGCGCGGCGAGCGCGACGGGAGGCGGGCCGACGGACCGCGTTGACAACACCTTAGCGATGCTGGTGCGGAATGTCAAGTGAGGCCGGCGCTTAGCCGGTGGCCATCGATGCTCCGACGACGCAGTCTCGAACGGCGACTCTTCGGCTGGCTGCTCACGTTCGCCCTCGTGCCGGCGCTGCTCGTCCTCGCCCTCGCCACCTGGGTCTGGACCGGCTCGCTCGACCGCGTCGCCACGCTCGGGCCGTGGACGACGATCGCCGAGTCCGGCCGCATCGTGCTGGATGCCGCGCAGAACGCCGCCGCGCGGGATTCGGCGCTCGCCGCCGCGCTCGAGCAGCACCGCGACCACCTCTCGGCATCGCTCGTCCTGGCCCGCCGCTGGGCGTTCCTCAGCGAGCGCGTCGCAGCCGCCCTGCCCTTCCTCGCGCTGGGCCTCGCCGCCGTGCTCGGCGCGCTCGCGCTCGTCGGCAGCCGTCGCCTCGCCCGCGACCTCGCACGGCCCATCCGCGAGCTCGTGGAGTGGACCGAGCGCCTCGCCCGCGAAGAGCCGCTCCCACCCCCCACGCCAGGCGAGCCGCTCGCCACCCGCGAGATCCAGGCGTTGCGTGACGCGCTGCGTAGCGCGTCCACCGAGCTCGCCGCCGCGCGGCGTCGCGCCCTCGAGGCCGCGCGCGTCCGCGCCTGGGGAGAGATGGCGCGCCGCGTCGCTCATGAGATGAAGAACCCGCTCACGCCGCTGCGCATCGCCGCCCATCGCCTCTCCACCGCCCTCGGCGCCGACCCGGAGTTGAGGGACAGCCTGCAGGTGCTCGAGGAAGAGACGGAGCGTCTCGAGGAGCTGGCGCGCCACTTCGCGGCGCTCGGACGTCCGCCCGCCGGCCCTCCGAGTCCCGTGGACCTGCGCGAGCTCCTCACGGCCCTGCTCGCGAGCGATGTACCGCCCGGCATCGAGACCCGTGTCGAGGCGCCCGCTGACCTGCCACTCGTCGAGGCGAACTACGACGCGCTGCTGCGCGCGTTCCGCAACCTGATCCGCAACGCCGTCGAGGCCCTCGAGAACCGGGATGGCGACCGCCGCATCGAGGTCCGCCTTTCCGCCGAGGCCGTCGCGCACGGCGGCGTGGATCCGGCGCGCGCCGGCACGCGCGGCGAACGCAGCGATGGTGCGTCCACGTCTCGGGGGTGGATCGAGGTCGTCGTCGCCGACAACGGCCCCGGCTTGCCTCCCGGCGCCGAGGAGCGCGTGTTCGATCCCGACTTCACCACCCGCGCGCGCGGCACGGGTCTCGGCCTGCCCATCGTGCGCCAGACCGTGCGCGCGCACGGCGGCGAGGTCACCGGGCGGAACCGGCCGGAAGGCGGCGCCGAGTTCATCGTCCGTCTCCCCGCCGCGGCGCCCGTCCCCGCTCTGGCGCGATGAGACAATGACGCACGCGCCCGGCCGGCCGCGCGAGCGCTCCGGCACCGCTCCACCACCGTGCGGACGCAGGCCGCCGCGGCGCGCCGCCTCCGCACCGGCTCGGCCCCGGGAGGAGCGCCTGCTGGCGCCGGGTCGAACCCCGCCGGTCCGGAGGACGTAGAACACTCACGCGAGCGGGCCCGTCTGGACGCGGCCCGCCGTCCGCTCTTGTCGTCACGGGGACCACGATGAGACTCCGTACCGCTTCCACCGCCGCGGCCCTCGCGGCCGCTCTGCTGGCCACCGCCTGTGCGATCCGGCTGGGCGGCCCCGCGCCGCTCGGTTACCGCACGCTCGCCATTGCCGCGGCAGAAGGCGAGGCGCCGGACAGCGTGGCCCGCCGCATCCGCTCGGCCGATGCGAAGGTCGTGCTGCTGACGGCGCGCGCGGATAGCGCCTGGTTCGCCGAGGTCGCACGCCTGAGCGACCTCGTCCTCAGCGGGCCCGGCAACGCGGGGACCACCTCGCTCGCGTTCCTGGGCAGCGAGCCGCTGGGCGATACGACCATCGCGCTGCCGGTCGAGGGCGGCCGCCCGATCGTGGTGCACGACGCCCTCTACAAGCTCGACAACTATCGCTACCTGGACCTGATCATTGCCCGGATCGAGCCGGGAACGGAGGCACGACCCGCCGTGCGCGCGCTGACCAACTATGTCGCGACGGATGTCATGTCCAACGCGGCGGTCGCGCTGGCCGTGGACTCGCCGGACGCTGCGATCGGGGACAGCATCGCCGCGCTCCTGCGGCCGCTGTTCGCAGACGCGCGCACGTGTCTGGCTTCACCGGCCAACGGGGTCAACGCGCGTGCGCGCGTGCGCGTACATCTGTTCCACGGCCCCGAGGCCCGGATCGGCTGCGAGAACGCCCGCCTGATCCAGGCGGCGGACGGGGACGCGCTGGTTGCCCGCCTGGTGGTCCACCGCTGAGGGAGTCGCATGGCCGAGATCCTCGTGGTGGACGACGAGGCCAACATCCGCCGGATGCTGGTCCGGCTGCTCGAGGCCGAGGGCCACCGCGCTCGCGAGGCCGCGGATGGACCCTCCGCGCTCGCGGCCGCCGCCGCGGCGGAGCCCGAGGTCGTCCTGCTCGACCTCGCGCTCCCGGGCGCGGATGGCATCGCCATCCTCCAGGAGCTGCGCAGCCGTCATCCCGACCTGCCCGTGGTCATGATGAGCGGCCGCGCCACGCTCGGCGACGCGGTCCGCGCCACCAAGCTCGGCGCGTTCCACTTCATCGAGAAGCCGCTCGCGCCGGAGACCGTGCTGCTCGCGTTGCAGGGCGCGCTCGAGCTCAGGCGCGCGCGAGAGCTGTCTCGCATGCTCGCCGCCGAGCTCGGCCCGGGCGACCGCCTGGTCGGGTCGAGCCCCGCGATGCGCCGCGTACGCGAGCTCATCGAGCGAATCGCGCCCACCGACGCCCGCGTCCTCATCACCGGCGAGAGCGGGACGGGCAAGGAGCTCGCCGCCTCCGCGCTGCACGCGCTCTCCCCGCGAGCCTCCGGCCCCTTCATCCGCGTCAACAGCGCGGCGATCCCTCGGGACCTGGTCGAGTCCGAGTTGTTCGGTCACGAGAAGGGCGCGTTCACCGGCGCGACCGAGCGCCGTCGCGGCCGCTTCGAGCTCGCCCACGGCGGCACGCTGTTCCTCGACGAGGTCGCCGACCTCCAACCCGAGGCGCAGGCCAAGCTGCTGCGCGCGATCGAGGCCGGGCAGATCGAGCGCGTCGGCGGACAGGAGCCGATCCCGGTGGACGTGCGCATCATCGCCGCGACCAACCGGGACCTGCGACAGGAGATGGCCGCGGGCCGGTTTCGGGAAGACCTGTTCTTCCGGCTCGACGTGGTCCCGATCCACATGCCGCCGCTGCGTGCACGGCCGGAGGACATCCCCGAGCTCGCCGCGCACTTCCTGGCACGCCTCCAGGCGCGGCACGGGATGGTCGCGCCCGTGCTGCTGCCCGACGCGATCGAGCGCATGCAGCGCTACGCCTGGCCCGGAAACGTCCGCGAGCTCGCGAACATTTGCGAACGCCTCGCCATCCTGTACCCGGGCGCCGCGATCGGCGCGCGCGAGCTCGCGCAGGTGTTGCCCGACGCGGGCGCGCCGCTCGCCGCGGACGGCATGCACGCTCGTGACGGCGTGGCCGGCGGGGATGCAACGCCCGAAGCGCCACTCGACCTCAGCCGCCGTGTGGCCGAATACGAGCGCCGCCTGATCCTGGACGCGCTCGCGGATGCCGGCGGCAGCGTCGCCGAGGCCGCGCGTCGCCTGCGCACGGACCGGCCCAACCTGTACCGCCGCATGAAGCGGCTCGGAATCGAACGATGAGCGCACGCGTCTCCCGAACCCTTGCCGCCCTCGCCGCGGCGATCCTCGCCGGTCTGTTCGCCGCGCCGCTGCCGGCTCAGCAGCGTGACGAGACGCCGCCTCCCGAACTCACCGACGAAGCCGCCGCCGAGCTGCTCGCCCTGTTCAACCGCGCCACTACGGTTCGCCTCAATGGCGAATCCGTACTCCCCGCGGGCACGGAGCTGAACGCCGATCTCGGCGTCCTGGGCGGCCCGCTCGTGCTCGCCGGCCGGGTGAGGGGCGACATCATCGTCATCAACGGTGACCTGCGCTTCGAGCCGGGCGCCGAAGTGGGCGGGAACGTCACCGTGGTCGGCGGGCTGGTCCACGGCCTCCAGGGCGCCCGCGTGGCGGGCAGGGTCACCGTCTACCGCCAGCCGCTCCGTTACCACAGCGAGGGGGACCTGCTGGTTCGCGTGCCGCCGCCGGAGAAGGCGTCCGGCCTGTCCGCCGGCCGGGACTTCCGCTTCGGCCGCACCGACCTCACGCTCGCCGTCCGCGGCGCATACAACCGCGTCGAGGGGCTGCCCATCGCCGCAGGCGCCCAGCTCGAGCTCGGCCGATCCAACCCGACCATCCTCGAAGCGGTCGGCATCTACCGCACGGAGTCCGGACTGCGGCTGAGGGACAAGGACCTCGGCTACGCGCTGCGCGTCGAGCAGCACGTGGGTGGCCGCCGCGCCGTCCGCATCGGCCTGGCGTTACGGTCTGAAGTCCGGCCGATCGAGGACTGGGGCCTCTCCGATCGCGAGAGCTCGCTCGCCGCCTTCGTCCTGCACCGCGACTTCCGCGATCACTACGACCGCACCGGCTGGGCCGCCTACGTGCGCATCGCGCCGCGGAACGCGCCTCTCAGCGCGTCGCTCGAGCTCCGCGATGAGAAGCACGCCTCGATTCCCGCGGGCGACCCGCTGTCGCTCTTCGACAACGGCCGGGAGTGGCGGCCGCAGCCCGTCGTCGCGGAAGGCGACCTCACGAGCATCGTCGCGCGGCTCGCCTACGACACGCGCAATGAGCCGCTCGAGCCCTCCACCGGCTGGTACATCGCAGTCGAAACCGAGGGCGGCCTGACCGGCGATCTCACCACGCCTGTCGCCGTGGACCCGGTATCGGGCCAGCCCGTCGTCGGCCGCCGCGCGGCAGACCATCGCTTCCGCACCGCGCTCGTGGACCTGCGGCGTTACGCGCGCACCGGCCCCGGCTCGCGCCTCGCGATCCGCGCGCTGGTCGCGGGCTCGCTGGATGGCGGGCCGCTGCCGCCCCAGCGTCAGCACGCGCTCGGCGGCGAGGGCTCGCTGCCCGGTTACCGCCCGTTCCAGTTCGACTGCGGCGCGCGGCGCGCCCGGCTCACCGTCATCGAGGACGATGTGCTCGTGGAGACGCCGTACTTCCCCTATTACGGGTGCGACCGGATGGCGCTGGTGCAGCTCGAGTACCAGGTCCAGCTCCCGCTCCCGCACGACCTCGACCGGCGTGTCTCGGGCATGGACCTCGGCCCGCCGCCCTCCTGGGTCGTGTTCTTCGACGCCGGCCGCGCATGGAACGAGGAGAACGCGCGGCAGGGGCGGGGTGCCGGCCAGAACGACTTCGCCGCCGACGCCGGCTTCGGCCTCCGGCTGGGCCGCATCGGTCTGTACTGGGCCGTGCCGCTCAGCGGCGGGACAGAGGGCGTGAACTTCTTCGTGCGCGTGGCTCCACGACTTTGATCGCCCTGCTCGTCGCCCTCGTGCTGGGGATCGCCGCCACACCGGTAGCGGCTAGACAGGGCCCGGCCCTCACCGTGGCCGCGGATCCCGCCGCCAGCCACCGGCCCGTGCTGCGGCTGGGCACCGTGCTGGACGATCCCGCCATCGAGCAGACCGTCCGTTCCGGCCTCCCGTTGCGCCTGCGCTTTCGCATCGAGCTCTGGCGTGACGGCTTCTTCGACGACCTCGCCGCGACCGAGGAATGGACGGCCGTGCTCGCCTACGAGCCGCTCGAGCAGCGTTTCTCCGTGCGCACGCGCGCGAGCCCGGAAGCGGTGCGCTGGTTCTCCTCCTTCGCCGCCGCGCGCGCCGCGGTGGAGGGGACCTACACGCCTGCGATCCGGCCGCGCCGGTCGGGGAACTACTACTACATCGCCACGCTGGAGATCGAGACGCTCTCGCTCTCCGACCTCGAGGAGCTGCAGCAGTGGCTGCGTGGCGAGCTCCGTCCGGCGGTGAGGGGCGAGGGGTCTCTGCCCGGCGCGGTCGGCGAGGGCGCCAAACGGCTGCTCGTCCGCATGCTGGGCCTGCCCACCCGCCGGTACGAGGCGCGCACCGGCAAGTTCCGGTTCCCCGGTTAGCCCGCGCGGGACGCGCGCAGCGCGGACCCTTGCCGCATCGCTGGCAGTCGGCAGGGCAGCGCCAACCACGCGAGCGGCGCTGCACTGGCTGCTTGCCCATCGGCGCGGCGCCCCCTGTCCTCCGACCGATCGAGCCCCTAACTTGCCCCACCGACGCATCATCATCGGTGGAGCCGTCTCTCATGGCCGAGAACCTCCGCTTCTCTCCGCGCCCCAACCGCGCCCACGAGATCGCCTGGCGCCCGTGGGGGCGTGCCGCCTTCGAGGAGGCCGCACGTGCCGACAAGCCCGTGCTGCTGAACCTCACGGCCGTGTGGTGCCACTGGTGCCACGTGATGGACGAGACCACGTACTCGGATCCCGCGCTGATCGACCTGATCAACACCGAGCTGGTGCCGGTCCGCGTGGATGCGGACCGCTACCCGCACGTCCAGGATCGCTACATCGCGGGCGGCTGGCCCACCAACGCGTTCCTCACGCCCACGGGCGAGGTGCTGTGGGCCGGCACGTACGTGCCGCCGGAGCAGTTCCGCGCCGTGGCGGATGGCGTGCTCGCGGCGTGGCGCACCCGGCGCGCCGAGCTGCACGCCGAGATCGAGCGGCGGCGCAAGGCCCTCGAGGCCGCGCGCTCGCGCCACCCGGCGGTGGGGATCGTGCGCCGCGAGGCGGCGGATGACGTGCTCACCGCCATCCAGGACGCGTTCGACCCGCGGAACGGCGGCTTCGGCTCCGCACCCAAGTTCCCGCACCCCGACGCGATCGAGTTGCTCTTCGTGCAAGCCGCGCGGATGGGCAACGCCGATTGGCGCCTCATGGCCGAGCACACGCTGGACGGGATGCTGGCGGGCGAGCTGCAGGACACCATCGAGGGCGGCTTCTTCCGCTACGCCACCGAGCCAGACTGGACCGCCCCGCACTACGAGAAGATGCTCGAGGGCAACGCCGGGCTGCTCGAGGTCTACGCGCTCGGCGCGCACATGGCGGGGCGGCAGGACTGGCGTGCGGCTGCGGAGCGCACGGTCGCCTGGGCCGAGCGCACGCTGCGCCGGCCGGACGGGCTCTGGGGCGGCAGCCAGGACGCGGACGAGGAGTACTACCGCCTCGACGCGGACGCGCGGCGTGCCCGCGCCGCGCCGTACGTGGATCCCATCGCCTACACGAACTGGGCAGCACGCTGGATCCGCGCGCTGGGCACCGCCGGCGGCCGGCTCGGCCGCGAGGACTGGATCCAGCGCGCCGCGCAGGCCCTGGATACGCTGCTCGCAAAGGCGGTCGCGCCGGATGGCCTGCTCTACCACGTGCTGCCGCCCGACGGCGAGCCCGAGGTCCACGGGTTGCTCGGCGACGCGCTGGAAGCCGCCGCGGCCTGTGTCGCGCTCGCGCAGGCCACCGGCCGCGCCGACCTGCTCGATGCCGCGCGTCGCATCATCGCCGCCATGCAGCGGTCGCTCTGGGCCGACGACGGCGGCTTCGTCGACCACCTGGCCACGGGCGACGAGCCCGGCGCACTCCGCTACCGCGACCGACCGTTCGAGCCGAACGCGCTCGCCGCGCGCGTGCTCCTCGACCTCGCCTACATCACGGGCGAGCGCAGCTACCGCGCGCTCGCGGAGCGGATCCTCGCGCTGCTCTCGCCGCTCGCCGGCCGCTACGGCGTCGCGGGCGCGACCTTCGCGCTCGCGGTCGAGGAGTTCTTCGAGCCGCCGCTCCGCATCGTCATCGTCGGGCCTGTGGAGGAGGCAGCGCCGCTCCGCCGCGCCGCGCTCGCGTTGCCCGAGCCCGACCGCCGCGTGTGGACGCTCGAGAAGGGCGGCCGCATCGGCCCGCTCAATTTCCCGGCGGCCGATGCCCCCGCCGCCTACGTCTGCGGCACGAAGAGCTGCTCCCCGCCGATCCGTGATGCGGCGCGGCTCGCCGATGCGGTGCCCACGGTCCGCTGACCGCGCACACAGCGCTGCGCTCAACCCGCGAGAGACCCATGCTGGACGCTGAAGGCCGCGTGATCGCCGCCGCCCTGCACGAGGTTTTCCAGCGGGGCGTGGACGCGCCGCTCGACGATGCGGCGTTCGACGCGCTCGCACGCCGCGTCTTCGCCTACCAGTTCGAGCGCAACCAGCCCTACGCCGCGTACTGCCGGCGTCGCGGCATCACGCCAGCGAACGTGGAGCACTGGACCCGCATCCCGGCCGTGCCCACGGCCGCGTTCAAGCACCTGGTGCTCGCCTGCGGCCCCACGGACGCGGCCGAGGCCGTGTTCCGCACCAGCGGCACCACGCTCGGAGCGGAGCGGCGCGGCCAGCACTACATCCTCGACCTCTCGATCTACCACGCTGCGCTGCTGCCCAACTTCGCCGCGCATCTGCTGCCGGACGGCGCCACGCTGCCCATGCTCGCGCTGGTGCTGTCGCCCGACGATGCGCCGGATTCCTCGCTCGGCCACATGATCCACGTGGTCATGGAGCGCCTGGGCGCGCCCGGCAGCGGCTACTTCGTCGACGCGCGGACCGGCATCCGCGAGGACGAGCTGGATCGCGCGCTCGAGCACGCCATCGAGAACGACACGCCCGTCTGCTTGCTCGGCACCGCGTTCGCCTTCGTGCACTGGCTCGATCGCCTGCGCGAGCGCGGGCGCCGCTACGCGCTCCCGCCCGGCTCTCGCCTGATGGACACCGGCGGCTTCAAGGGCCGCAGCCGCGAGGTGCCAGCGGAGGAGCTCCGCGCGACCTACGCCGAGTGGCTCGGCATCCCGGACGACCACTGCGTCAACGAGTACGGCATGACCGAGCTCGGCTCGCAGTTCTACGACACGGTGCTGCGCGACCGGGTCGCCACGGGGAAGGCGGGGCCGCGCCGCAAGGTCGCGCCGCCGTGGGTTCGAACGCGCGTGGTCAGCGCAGAGACGCTGGAGCCCGTGGCGCCAGGCGAGGTCGGCCTGCTGTGCCACTACGACCTCGCCAATCTCGGCTCGGTGCTCGCCGTGCAGACCGAGGACCTCGGGCGTGAGACGGAGGACGACGGCTTCGTCGTGCTCGGCCGCGCGGGCGGCGCGCCGCCGCGCGGCTGCTCCATCGCCATGGACCTGCTGCTCGAGGCCGCGCGGGAGGGCCGGCGGTGAGCACACGCGCCTCCCGGCCGCCCATCGACGCGTTCCACCTGCCGGGGTTCGACGCCGGGAGCGTCGCACGCTGGCGTATCCGCGAGTACGCGGGCGGCATCTCGCTCCGGTTCCCGCAACTCGAGCCGGCGCAGCTCGGCGCCGTGATCGCGCACCTGCGCGAGAGCCGCGCGCGCTTCCTCGCGGACCGGCCGGCAGAGCAGATCGCCGCCGCGATCGCCGCGGCCGCCGCCCGCCTCGGCCGTGACGACGATGCGCGCCGCCGCGTCGCGCTCGAGGCGTTGCCCGCCGTCACGGGCTACTCGCCGCCCATGGTCCGCCTGGTGCTCGATCGCATGCTCGAGGATTGGAGCGAGGCCTCACTGCGCGAGCTGCTCTACTCCGAGTTCCCCGACCCGGGCGTGCTGGACGGATTCCGGCCGCACCCCGCCGGCAGGAGCGGCTCGCGCACGCGCGCGTTCGGGCCCGAGCTGGCCTTCCACATCTTCGCCGGCAACGTGCCCGGCGTCGCGGTCACGTCCATCGCGCGGTCGCTGCTCGTCAAGGCGGCGACGTTGGGCAAGACCGCGTCCGGCGAGCCGTTGCTGCCCGCGCTCTTCGCCCGCACGCTCGCGGAGGTGGATCCGGGACTCGGCGGGTGCCTCGCCGTCACCTACTGGCCCGGCGGCAGCGAGGACCTCGAGGCGGTCGCGCTGGAGGCGGCGGATGCCGTCGTCGTCTACGGTGGGGCCGGCGTCGCCGAGGACGTGCGGCGCCGCGCGCCGGCGAGCCGGCGCGTCGTCGTGCACGGCCCGCGCTTCTCGCTCGGCCTGATCGGCCGGGACGCGCTGAGCGCGCAGCTCACCGAGGAGACGGCCGCGCAGGCCGCGCGCGCGGTCGCCATCTTCGACCAGCAGGGCTGCGTCTCGCCGCACCTCTACTACGTCGAGGAGGGCGGCGAGACCTCGCCCGCGCGCTTCGCCGAGCGTCTCGCCGCGCAGCTCGCCCGACTCCACGAGGAGCTGCCCCGCGGCGCGATCTCGCCGGCGGAAGCCGCCGCCATCCAGGCCGCGCGCGCCGACGCCGAAGCCCGCGCGCTCGCGGGCGCAGAGGTGCAGGTCCACGCCGCGCGCGGCACCGAGTTCACCGTGATTTACGAGCCGGACCCCGCGTTCGCGCCGTCGCCCCTCAACCGCGTGGTCCGCGTCAAGCCGCTCGCGGACCTCTCGGCCGTGGTGGGGCTCATCCGCCCGCTCGCGCATCTCATCCAGACGGTCGGCATCGCGGGGGCTGGCGACCGGCTCACGGGGCTGGCCGAGGCGCTGGGGCGCGCGGGCGCGCCCCGCATCACCACGCTGGCGCGCATGCCCTGGCCCCCGCCCTCCGGCCACCACGACGGCCAGGAGCCGCTGCGCGAGCTGGTGCGGTGGGTGGATCTGGAGGAGTGAGGCGCTGGGCCCGACCCCTCCGACGAGTCTCCAGGGTAGCTCGGGGTCGTCCGGCGTTCCGGCCGTGGGCGCGCCGGCGGGACGGGGCGTGGCGCGCGCCAGCGCGGCGACGGGAGCGCCATGGGTCAGTCGGCGGGAGGCGAGTCCCCCAGCGCGGCATAGGTTCGCAGCGCCTCCGCGATGACCCCGGGCGGGTAGCCCGAAACACCCAACAGCCGCAACGCGTTGGGCGCGGAGGAGACGCCCGGCCGGATCTTGTAGTCGAACCGGACGCCGCCGTCCTCGACCGTCTCGCGGAAATGCCAGAACTCCCAGCCGGGTCCCAGGAGCTCGAGGAGCTCAAGGTCGTGCGTGGAGACGAGGCACACATGGGCGCCGCGGTTCAGGTGCTCGAGCACCGCCTTCGCCGCCGCGAGCCGCTCCCGCGTGTTCGTGCCGCGGAAGATCTCGTCGATGATGAAGAGATGCTGCACGTCGGTCTCCGCCAGCGCCAGGAGCTCTCGCACGAGCTGCGCCTCGACGAGGAAGTAGCTCCGGCCACCCAGCAGGTCGTCCGTCCGCGTGATCAGCGAGGCGATGCGGAGCAGCGGGGCGCGCCACCTCCGTGCCGGGCACGTGGCGATCGTGCCCGCCAGCAGCGCGCATAGCCCGACGGCGCGCAGGTACGTGGTTTTCCCCGCCATGTTCGACCCGGTGATCAGCAGCGCCCGGCCCTGGATGCGCAGGTCGTTGGCGACCGGGTCCTTCAGCAAAGGGTGATAGATCCCCTCCGCCACGATCTCCTTCCGCGCGGGCGCGATCTCCGGCACGCACCAGCGCGGAAGGTCCTGCCGGAGCCGCGCGACCGAGCACATGGCGTCCAGCAGGCCGGCCGTCTCGAACACGGCGCGGAGGTCCTCGCGGTGCGCGCGGATCAGCTCGATGCTGAACAGGAAGGCGTTGACGTCGAGCAGGAACACCAGGTTGAGGTAGCTCGCCGCGATCTCGATCAGCTCGTTGCCGTGGGTCTCGCGGGAGACGTGTCTGACGAAGCGGTCGATCCAGCGGAGGCGGCTGCACCGGACGCGCAGCGCTTCGGTGTGCGGGCGCAGCAACGGGTCATCCAGCGCCGCCAGGCGCCGCGCGGCGGAGAGCAGGGCCCGCAGGGAGGCGAGGGGCGCGACCAGGTGCTGCACCGCCGGCCGGTAGTAGGCCTGGATGCTCACGTTGAGCAGGACGATCGCCAGGACGGCGAAAAGCGCGTCCGGTTCGAGGAAGAGCCCGGCGATGGCCGCCGCGGCAAGGACCGTGAGGGCCGGAAACGCGAGGTAGAACCGCGGTCGGCGGGGGAGCTCGTCGAAAAGGAGGTGAGGCAGCCGGTACGCGCTCCGCTGCCGCAACCCGTACATGGCCCGCTCGATCTGCGCCCGCAGCGCGGGCTCTTCGGCCAGGCGCTGCGCCAGCGCGGCGCGTTCCGCAACGCGCTCCGGGTCGGGGAGGGGCGAGCGCAGCAGGTCGTACAGCACCTGCTGGCCGACCGCGCTGGCGCAGCGGTCGACGCGCGCGAAGACCGCGTCCATGTCGAGGTCCTGCCAGACGCGGTCGGACACCGGTGTGGCGCCGCCGTCCGGCGGGCGCCGGCGGTGGTACGCCGCGATGTCGTCCAGCGTCCCCGGCAGCGCGGCCGGCCGGCGGCCGCCCCGCAGTGCATCCACGAGCGGCGCGAAAAACGGATGACGGAGAAGGTGCCGCGCCAGCACGCGGGCGACGCCGGCCGGCCGCGCTGCGGCCCGGGGCGGGTGGCGGCGCCTCTTCGTCGGCCTGGCCGGGGCTGTGCGTCGTCGGCATGGGATCGGGTAACGAGCGATACGGCTGCGAGGGAGCTGCGGCGGGCGCCTGGCCGGCCCACCCCGAGAGCCGGGAACCGGCGGGGAACTCGACCGGCCTTCCGGTGTGCCGGGGGCCGGCCGGCGCTAGGCCGCGAAGGTAGGAGCCCGGCGGTGCCGGCGCAAGGCAATGCGCGGGATGGCCCGGCGCACCGGATGGGGGCTCGCCTCCGCCGGTCCGCAGGGCAGCGGCGAAAAAACACCCCGGGACCGCTGGACGCGATCCCGGGGCGCGGGGTGATCCAGGGGCGTGGGGTCAGGAGGACGAGGACTCCTGCGCTCCCTCCTCGGTCTCCCGCGCCGCGCGCCACATCACCATCTGCCGCGTCCCCTTCGGGCTCTCCTCCACCCGGACCGTCAGCACGTCGCCGTCCTGGATCCCCAGGTCATCACGGATTTCCTGCGGAATCGTGATGCGGCCGCCCACACCGACGCTGACATCCCCGTAGTAAAGCGTTCGGAAGAGCGCCATGGTGCCTCCTGGAAAGAATGTGCGCACGGCACCGCCGCGCGAGCCGCTACCCCACCTCGGGTGCGGCGTCATCCTATGCCGCGTGGGCCGCGAAGGCAAGGCAAAAGGGCCAGGCCCGGCGCCCGGGAGAGGCCACCGCCCGCCTCGCAGCGCCTGGCGGCACTGCGCGGCGCGCGTGGCGGCGCCCGGGCCCGGGCGCGGGGCGCCCTCAGGCGGGCTCCGATCTACCGAAGATCTCCCGAAGCTCGGCCTCGTCCATGGCTCGCCACGCGTCGTCCGCAGCCGCGGGGGCGAGGTCCAGCCGGGCCACCCGCTTCAGCTCGCCGGGCTGGTCCCGGCACACGAAGATCACTTCGGCGTGCTCTTCGCCCCCCTGGAGGGTGCCCGAGCTGATGCTCCCGACCCAGGTCCGTCCCCGCTCGTCGCGGAACGTGCGCTGCGCCATCTGCGGCGTGTCGCGCGCCGGCCGGCGTGCCCACCCCATCGCTCACCTCCCCGGCATCGGGCCGCGGCCGCGCCTGCGAGCACGCGGCCGCCGCCGTGCCGCTGCAGCGATGGGGTGCAACGCCCGTACCCGCGGGTCGGCCGGGCGCGCAGCGGGCGGGCCGCTCGCGGCCGGGGCGGTCGGCCGCCACGCGCCGGGGCGGCTGGCGCCGCACCGGCATCGTGGCGCCGCGCGAGCCGCCCCGCTCCGCTCCCCTGGGGGCGCAGCCGCCGCGCGGCCGGTTCCCTTCAGGGGAGGCAGGATCGCAGCAGGGATGAGAGCTGGTAGGTGGTGAGCTGGCGGGCGCGTCCGTGGACCTCCTCGGGCGTGGCCTCCACGAGGATGAAGCCGGTGCGCGCCACCGGATCCGACGGGGACTGGTCCGCCGCGGTGAAGCGCAGGCGGCCCCGAACGGGGCCAGCGTGCGCTTCCTCGAGCTCCAGGTACACGTCCCAGAAGCGACCTTCGTGGCTGATCGTGGCCAGGTGCTGGCTGGGCCCCGTCGATGGCATCGTCACCTCCGTCGTCGTTCGCGGGTCTGTCGGTCTCAGCTCACTGCGGCTGGCTCGGCCGGTTCCGGTGCAGGCCGCTGACCGGCGCGGCGCGCCTCGATCTCCTCCCGGACCATCCGGAGCACGTGCTGTTCATCCACGCGCTCTGCATCCCAGAAGCGCGTGAACGCGTTGCCCCGGCGGCCCTTCCGGTCCGAATCCACCGAGCCGGCGAATCCCCGGCGATAGCTCAGGACGCATCCATCCCACGTGCCGCGCTTCACCACGCCGCGTTCGAGGTCTGCGGCGAGCTGGATGAGGCCATCGTAGGCGAACTCGCGCAACTCCGCGCGGAGTTCCGCATCCGCGTCGGCCATCCGGGGGCTGGAGAGGAAGGAGAAGATCCACATAGCCGGGCCTCCTGCGTGGGATGTTGCTGCTGGCGGGGACGCGTAGCGAGCTTGCAAGATCCGTGCTGTACCGGCGACCAGAGCGCGAAGAGCTCCGCGGCGCATGCGCTGCCTCGCGGAGCTCCTCTTCGGTCACTGGGGCGGCAGGGTTCGAACCTGCAACCTGCCGGTTAACAGCCGGCTGCTCTGCCAGTTGAGCTACACCCCATCGGCCAGCCGATCGCGTGTGCCCACGTCCGGCGCCGTCGCCGGTCCGGCGTGAGGATCCGTGATCTCCTTGGCTTGCTTCCTCCCCGAAGGTAACCGACCGCTGCGACGGAATCAACCCCGCGGGCCGCGCGGCGCGCCCCCGCCGTCCGCGTGCGGGCCGTCGTGCGGCTCCCGCTCGGCCCACTCCGCCGGCAGGAGCGACCGGTGGATGGCCAGCGCCGCGTGCACCCCCTGGGCGGCGGCGGAAATGGCGACGTGCGGATGCCCGGTGATGTCGCCCGCGGCGTAGACGCCCGGCACGGTCGTCGCGAGCCGCTCGTCCGTGCGCAGGGAACCGTTTTCCGTCTGCTCGCAGCCCAGCCGTTCGCCGAGGTCGCTGCCGGGCACCGTGCCCACATGGAAGAACACGCCCTCCACGCCCAGCACCTCGCCGTTCTCCAGGTGGAGCGAGACCGTGCGCCCGCCGGCCGGCACGAGTCGCAGGATGCGCTCCGTCCGGACCGTCACGTGGTAGCGGGCCAGCATGTCCAGCAGCGTGCGGTCCAGCTCCGGCGGGTGGCCGTGCGTGAGCAACTCCAGCCGGCCAGCCCAGGTGCGGAGGAACAAGGCGAGCGTGGCGGCGCGGCGGGTCCAGCCGATCACGGCCACGCGGCACCCCATCATGCTCGGGCCGTCGCAGTCGGGGCAGTGGTAGACGGACGTGCCCAGCGCTTCCTCGAGCCCGGGCACGTCCGGTAGCAGGTCGCGGACGCCGTAGGCGAGCAGCACGCGCCGCGCCCGCAGCGCCGGAGCGGTGGACGCGTGTACATCGAACGCGCCTTTGCGCCCTTCGATCCGGGTGACGCGCGCCGTGACGACCTCCGCGCCGGCGGCCTCCGCCTGCTCGCGCAGGCGCCGTCGCAGCTCGGCGGGCGGCAGGTCCGGCAGGCCGGGGTAGCCGTGGACCGCCCAGGCCGCCTCGTTGCGTGCCTCGCCCGCGTCCAGCACGCACACCCGCCGGCGGTACCGGGCGAGCCAGAACGCCGCGGCGAGGCCGGCCGGCCCGCCGCCGACGATCGCCACGTCGTATTCGTGCGCGCGCGTCACGGAGCGGGGCGAGGTGCAAGAGGCGAGCCGGCCGGGGCTGCCGACGCCCCGCGCGCACTGCGCGGGCGCTACCGGACCGCCGCCATCGTGGCCGCGGCGAAGTCCGCCGCGTCGAGCGGTCGGCCCGTCGAGTGCACGACCAGCTCGGCCCACGTGACGGATGCGCCCGGCCGGAACACCGCCTCCCGGAAGTACTCGCCGAGCGACGGGCCCGCCGTGCGGCCGGTGCGCGCGAGCGTGCCGCGAATCTGCGCCGCGTACAGCTCGCCCAGGAGGTAGTTGTGGTAGTAGACCGGCGCCACCGCGAGGTGGATCTTGGTCGCCCAGTCGTGGCGGGCGCCGATGTCGGGAGGAGGCACGAGCCGCTGGAGCCGCGCGACCATCTCCCACCAGACCTCGTTCAGGTCCGGCCGCTCCGGCTCCCGGTAGAACTCGCGCTCGAAGTGGATCATCACCAGGGCCCAGCGCGCGAACACCAGCAGCTCTCGCGCGCGGCTCGCCGGCAGCGCTGCGGCCAGCTCCGCGCGCGTGGCATCCGCGAGCCCCAGCGTCGCCGCCAGCCAATCCGCGTCCCGCACCAGCGCGCCGAAGTACATCGCGACCGCTTCCGTGGTCAGCGTGTGTGCCGGCGTGCGCAGCAGGAACGGCAGGTCGCGCGGGAGCCCCACGTCGTAGACCGCGTGGCCGAGCTCGTGCAGCATCGTGCCCATCCAGCGTGCATCGTTCTTCACGTTGCACAGGATGCGCACGTCGCCCTCGCGGTCCATGTCGGTGCAGAACGCGTGCTGGTCCTTGCCCGGCCGCTCGTACAGGTCGCTGCGCGCCAGCACCGCGTCGACCGGCAGCCCGATCGAGGCGTAGTACATGCGCGCCAGCTCGACGACGTCGCGCCCCGCGAAGAGCGCGTCCAGGTCCACGTCACCGGCGGGCGGGAGCTCCTGGAAGAAGGGGTCCGCGTAGTGCCAGGGCCGGAGCGACTCCGGCGGGACGCCCATGCGGCGTGCCAGTGCGTCGTCCACCGCCGCCTTCGCCCTCGCGAACGGCTCGGCCGTCCGCAGCTCCACGTCCGCCGCGATCCGTTGGAGCTCTGATGGCACGATCTCCTGGAGCTCGAGCTCCATCGTGTAGTAGTCCGGAAAGCCGAGCATCCGGGCGGCATCGTTCCGACGGCGCGCCAGCTCGCGCAGCGGCGTGGCCACCTTCGCGCCGATCTCCTTGCTCGCCTCCCACGCCGCGCGCCGGAGCGGCGTGTTCGCCTCCTGCTCGAGGAGCTTGCGGATCTCGTTGTCGGTACGTGCCACGCCGTCGATCTGGGCGCGGTGCGTGTAGAAGAGGTGCTCGATCTCCTGCGTGCGCTCCTCCAGCTCGTCGATGAGCGCGGGCGGGAGCTGGTTCGCGCGATACTCGTGCTCGAGCACCACGAGCTGCCGCCGTACGAGCGGGTCCAGCGAGCCATCCCGCTCGAGCCAGCGCCGGATCTGCGCGAGTGCGGCCGCGTCCGCGTACAGCTTGCGGAGCTCCGCCGCCGCGCGGGCGGCCCGCCGCGCGGCCTCCTCCGTGCCGGTCGTGCTCAGCTCCCACGCCGCACGCCGCGCTTCGAGGTGCAGCGGCCGCAGCGCGCGCTCGTGGGACTCCAGGAAGGATCGGATCTCGGTGTCCATCTCCGGTAAGCTCTCCATGGGCGCCGGGGGCGGATCATCGGGCCGCGCGGGCCGGGCCCTCGGGCCGCGTGGGCCACGGGTGCGCCCGCGCACCGGCGCGATGCATCGACCCCCGCACCGGCGCGATGGAGATCGGCCCGGCACACGCCCGGCGCGCGGACGCGGCCTGCAGACGCCCGGGCTACGCGGCTTCCGCCAGCAGCCCCCGCGTTTGCCGCTGGACCAGCGATGCGTAGTAGCCGCCGGCCGCCATCAGCTCCGCGTGCGTCCCCTGCTCGATGATCCGGCCGTCGCGCAGGACCAGGATACGGTCCGCGCCCACCACCGTCGAGAGCCGGTGCGCGATGATGAAGGTCGTCCGCCCCCGGATC
>DATCLK010000049.1:0-3066 GCA_036563975.1 Longimicrobiales bacterium
TGGGCCGCGAGGGCGAGGTCGTGCGGGAGCTGGTGCCGGAGTTCGAGCGGCGGAACCCCGGGATCCGCGTGCGCGTGCAGCAGATCCCGTGGACGGCTGCGCACGAGAAGCTGCTCACGGCGTTCGTGGGCGAGGCGACGCCGGACGTGGCGCAGCTCGGCAACACGTGGGTTCCCGAGTTCGTCGTGCTGGGCGCGCTCGAGGACCTGGGGCCGTGGGTCGCGCGGTCCGCGGTGATTCACGAGGCGGACGTCTTCCCCGGCATATGGGACACGAACGTGGTGGACGGACGGCTCTACGGCGTGCCCTGGTACGTGGACACGCGCGTGCTGTTCTACCGCGCGGACATCCTCGCCGAGGCCGGCTACGATTCGATCCCGCAGACCTGGGAGGGCTGGCGCGAGGCACTGCGGCGCATGAAGGCGGTCATGGGCGCAGGCCGGTACCCGATCCTGCTGCCGACCAACGAGTGGCCGCAGCCGGTGATCCTCGGCATGCAGGGCGGCGCGCCCCTGCTGCGCGAGGACGGGCGTTGGGGCAACTTCCGCGACCCGCGCTTCCGCGCGGGCTTCGAGTTCTACGTGAGCCTGTTCCGCGAAGGGCTCGCGCCGGCGGTCAGCGCGTCCGAGATCGCGAACCGCTACCAGGAGTTCGCGGAGGGCAACGTCGCCATGATGATCACCGGCCCGTGGGAGATCGGCGAGTTCCGCAGGCGGCTGCCGGCCGAGCTCCAGGATCGGTGGATGACGGCGCCGCTGCCTGGGCCGGACGGGCCGGGGCTTTCGCTGGCGGGCGGGTCGAGTCTGGTCGTGTTCCGGCGCTCGCCGCGCAAGGATGCGGCGTGGAAGTTGATCGAGTTCCTGTCCGAGCCGGCGCAGCAGATCCGTTTCTACGAGCTCACGGGCGACCTGCCGCCCCGGCGCGACGCCTGGGCCAACCCGGCGCTCGCGAACAATCCGTACGCGCGCGCGTTCCGCGAGCAGCTCGAGCGCGTGGTGCCGCTGCCGAAGGTCCCGGAGGCGGAGCTGATCGTGACGAAGGTGTTCGAGCAGGGCGAGCGTGCGGCGCGCGGCGCTGCCTCGGTGGATGAGGCGCTCCGCGCGCTGGACGCCGAGGTGGACCGCATCCTGGAGAAGCGGCGCTGGCTGCTCGCGCGGCGGGAGGGGCGGTGAGCCGCCGGGAGCCGGCTCCGGGCATGGCCAGATGGCGCGGCCTGATCGCGCCGTGGCCGACCGAGGGGTCAGCATGAGCCGCACAATGGACGCCGTGGCGGCGACGCCACCCGCGGCCGGCGCAGCGGCCGCGGCGGGTGCTCGGCGGCGAGGCCTGCCGTGGCGCGCGCGGATCGGCCGCGGCATCGGCGCGCGCCCGGGCGACGCCGGTGCCGCGGCGGTGGTCTTCATCGGGCCCGCGCTCTTCCTGATCGGCGTCTTCTTCCTGCTGCCGGTGCTGGCGGCGTTCCTGCTGAGCTTCACGGACTTCGACATCTACGCGATCGCCGACCCGCGCGACACGCGCTTCGTCGGGCTGCGCAACTACGCGCAGCTCCTGGAGACGCCGCTGTTCTGGACGGCGCTGAAGAACACGCTCTACTTCGCGCTGGTCGGCGGACCGCTCACGATCGCCGCATCGCTGGGTGCGGCGCTGCTGGTGAACCACCGGCTGGCGCGCTTCCGCACGCTGTTCCGCACCGTCTACTTCCTGCCGTTCGTGACCACGCTGGTCGCGGTCGCGATCGTGTGGCGCTACCTCTACCACACGCGCTACGGGTTGCTGAACTACGGGCTCGGCCTGCTCGGCCTCGGCCCGGTGGACTGGCTGGGCGACCCGCGCTGGGCCATGCCGGCGATCATCCTCATGGCCACGTGGAAGAACTTCGGCTACAACATGCTCGTGTTCATCGCGGGCTTGCAGGCCATCCCGGAGTCGCTCTACGACGCGGCACGGATCGACGGCGCCAGTGCCTGGCAGCGCTTCCGTCACGTGACGCTGCCGCAGCTCGGGCCGACGACGTTCTTCGTCTGCGTCATCACGATGATCGGCTACCTCCAGCTCTTCGTGGAGCCCTACGTGATGACGGGCGGCGGGCCGCTGCGCGCCACGACGAGTCTGGTGCTCCTCATGTACGAGGAGGGGTTCCGCTGGTGGCGGATGGGAACGGCCGCGGCGATCGCCGTCGTCCTGTTCCTGATCATCCTGCTGGCGACGTTGATCCAGTTCCGCTTCCGGCCGGAGGAGCGGCCATGAGTCCGCGCGCCGCTCGCGTCGGCCTCCATGCGCTGCTCGTGCTGGGCGCCATAGGCGCGATGCTGCCGATGGTGTGGATGGTCTCGGCGTCCTTCATGGCGCCGGGCGAGGCGAGCGCGTTCCCGCCGCGGCTGCTGCCGCGCGAGCCGACGCTCGAGCACTACGAGGCGTTGTTCACGCGGCTCCGGCTCGGGCGTTACTTCCTGAACAGCGCCATCATCGCGCTCGCGGTCACCGCCATCTCCTTGCTGGTGAACTCGATGGCCGGCTATGCGTTCGCCAAGCTGCGCTTCCGGGGGCGTGACGGGCTGTTCCGGCTGCTCGCCGCTGGGCTGGTGGTCCCCGTGCAGGTCGCGATGCTGCCGCTCTTCCTGCTCCTCAAGCAGCTCGGCCTGATCAACACGTACTGGGGCGTGATCATCCCGGGAATGGCCAGCATCTTCGGCATCTTCCTCATCAGGCAGTACGCGGTCTCGATCCCGGACGAGTTGCTGGACGCGGCGCGGATCGATGGCGCGGGGGAGATGCGGATCTTCGTCTCCATCGTGCTCCCTACCATTGTCCCGATCCTCGCCACGCTGGCGATCTGGACGTTCCTCGCCACGTGGAACGACTTCATGTGGCCGCTGATCGTGCTGAGCGACGAAGCGCGCTGGACCCTGCCCGTGGCGCTGGCCAACCTCTCGGGCGAGCACGTACAGGACATCGAGCTGATGATGGCGGGCTCGGTGCTGACCACCCTGCCCGTCATGCTCGTGTTCCTTTTCCTCCAACGCTACTACATCCAGGGCATCATGGTGGGGAGCGTGAAGGAATGAG